>NZ_JAHQUN010000008.1:0-210862 GCF_019052485.1 Bacteroides sp. MSK.20.82 | reverse complement strand
GTTTATCGTAGATTGTGTGTAACTGAATTTTCAATGGTGAAGGCAATTGGTTTTTAAGAATCATTTGCGAACGCCTCAGAACAGTCTTCTTCTTTGCCTCATCCTCTGAATTGGCATACATAGACACACTATATCCCATCAGAAGAGACAGACACAAAGCAGCTTCCTGCTCAGCAGTCTTACCGTGACAAGGATACAGATCATTGATCTGTTCATGGATTTCGTTGTTCAGTCGTGCAAGATCATCAACATACACACCCGCCATATAATTACTTTTATGGAGCAGAGCATGAACTGTATTTTGAAGTTTATCGATTTTTTCTTGTAAACAGGAAGTCGTCATTACCCACTTAGTTTTTTTCACCTATAGGCTCAACATAGCCAATCGGCATGTCTACGCAGGCGCAACCAAGCATGTTCAGTCGAACAGCAATCTTACTTTTACCATCTACATTGACAAGCTCACCCACAAGCCCCTGCAGAGGTCCTTTAATTACTTGAACTTTCTCACCACGTGCCAAAGGAGAGCTATTCATACAGATTGTTTCATCCGAATAATCAAGCATGAAACGAAAACGTGCCATCTGGTCGTCAGGAATAACAGCAGGACTGCTCTCACCGCGCATCACCATATAGCGGCTCACAGTAGTAAAGTTCAGGACTTCCATACGTTCTTTCGGATCAGCGTGTACAAAAACCATCATCGGAAGAAGAACGGATTCAACTAATTTACGGCGATCACTCCATTGATGGATTTCCTTCTGAACAGGTACAAAATTCTCAATCCCCACCTTGTTCAAATACTCGGAAACCTTCTTTTCATGATGCATACGAACTAATGCAACATACCAGCGTTTTGAGTGTGCTACGCCTTCCCCTGTCCCATAAATAGGCCCAGCATTTAGTGATTTCTCTTTTGTTAAAATCATACTTTTTTACCCCATGTTTTTCCGTTACTTCTTAGGTAACGGAAAAGTACACTTCATAATAAATCGGGAGGAAAAAGTCGAAAAGTACCGGCTAATGAGGGTTGAGAGCATCTTGGCTTTAGAGAAAGTAGAGATTCTTAGGAAAATTGGGCATATAAATTCCTAAGCATGAAAATAGGCCTTTTTCATGTTCAGATACATTTTTTTTCAAATTCAGGGTTAAATCGAAAAAAAGTAGGTTTTTATTTGTTTAATACATGTGTTTTTGTCTATCTTTGCGTCAAATTTAAATCCGTTACCTAAGAAGTAACACACCAGCATCAGTACTGATTATCAATTTTTTAACCATTCAAATTCGACCTAAAGGGCAAGTCTTCACGTAATGCAAATTCTTACGATTTACCTCTGTACGCTCTTTCAACTCAAACCCCTTCAGATAAATTTGTGTCGTCTTTATAGACTTATGCCCTAAAGATTCACTGATCATTTCAATTGGAACTCCACGGAACTTTGCAGTAGTTGCCCAAGAATGGCGAATCGTGTAAGAAGTTACCGGAGAGGTCAGGTGCAAAGCCCTCGCCAAACTTTTCAAATGATTATTAAACCGGCGAAGTGCAGACTGATATTCACGATAAGCACGTTCATCCTTACGTTTCTTATCACCGGAAAGGATACTGAAAAGGTAATCGGGGCAACCCGGACGCGATGACTGGGAATTGCGAAGCTGATTCATCATTTCCTTAGCTGTATCCAAAACTTCCACACTCATTGGAGTTCTGGTTTTAATTCGATTATATCGGAGCACATTACAATCTAAAGCCGACTTTTCCAAATGAGCAAGGTCAGCAAAAGACATCCCACAGAATTGAAACATCAAAGCAGCAATCGATTGTGTGCGCCGCAAACAATCCGTCTTGGGATCTTCGTAAAGAAGCCGTCGGAGTTCACTCACCGGAAGAGCCCTTTTCTGACGGATATCCACTCCTGTATACACATCACGGAACAGACCATGTACATAGGGCGCACTACCCAACTCTACCCCACGGTTATAGATACTGCGAAGCATACGCATATACGTTGATACCGTATTCGGTTTTAAGCCCGAATCATACAGATGTTCCCCGTAACGACGCAATCGGTCACGAGTGACTTGCCTGAAAGATACACTGGCATTACCACAAAATTTATTAAAAGAGAAAAGAGCATTTTGATAGACATGTGCCGTAGAAAAACGACCTTCTTTTCGTAAAAGGCCGATGTATAGTTCCCCACATCGGCTAAATCCATTTTTATTCATTATTTGCATCACTAGTTATTTTATATACAATTATAGGGCGAAAATTTGGAATTTCCATCTTAATGCCATTTATTAATTTTATTTAAATCAAAAGAAATGACAACGACAAAAAAATGCCTAAAAAATGCAACTGGCACACAAAAGAAGAGAAGTCTTGAAACTGATTATCAGGATGATGACGAAATTATTGACATCGATGAGGTCAGAAAAAGAAATGGCATCACAGGCGAAAAAAAACACTATTTCATTGCCTGTCTTCGCACTTATTACGAAGATGACGAGTTTAATTCCTACGTAAAATCTTTAACAGGACTAGCCAAGTACATTGCAGACTGGAGAATCTTTTACGTAAACACACATCATGGATATAGATTAATGAAATTCAGGAGTATACTCAGCGAAATTAGCAGTTTAAGCAAAGGAATCGGAATAATTTCGAAGCACGAAAAAGAAGAGAAAGAACAATACAAATCAAAGTATCACAGTAGAAAATAGCAAGAATAATTGGAGCGAAAAAATACAACTTATACTTTTGCCCCCGTTTTTTAGATAAAGAAATGAACGAACTATCCGGCAGAAATTATAGTGTCACTATAACAGTAAGATAGTGTCACTATAACAGCAAGATAGTGTCACTATCCCGACAGGATAGTGTAACTATCATCGCACGATAGTGTAAGCATCCTACAGATAGTTCCGCCTTTTCTTTAAATATAACTATTTTACTAACAAATTTATAATGTAATGACAAAAGAAAAACGGCTGATAGCCACTAACAAAACAGAAGAAGAAAGAGATCGATTAACAGAAGTATGGAAAAAACGTATCGTATCAGAGAAAGGTTATTCGGAAACGATCGCAGAACGAATAGCCGAAAAAGTGAAATCACTGGCAGACTACATGCAATATGGCCATGCCATCATCGCATACTACAGACAGAACGGTAGTTTTCAGTTAGTTACAGGCACTCTTATTTCTTATTCCAAAGACTTTCACCACTCTTATGACATGAAGCAGGTACACAGTACCTTCATATTCTGGTGCATGGAAGAGAAAGGATGGAGAACCTTTCAGATTGAGAATTTTCTCGATTGGAAACCAATTGTATAAACTTAAAAACAAACAATAAGACTGATATGAGCACAACTTATTTAAGCGTAGACTATTTTCCGCTTACCGTAAACTTTTTCGACAGAGATGCCATTGAACTGGCTGAAGCCAAATATGGCATCAGAGTGGATGGAGCTGTATGCAAACTTCTATGTAAAATATTCAAAGAAGGATATTACATCCCATGGGGTGAGGAACAATCGTTGATTTTTGCCCGCAAGCTGGGAGGAGAACTGAAAGGAAAAGAGATAGACGGAATCATTCAAATTTTGCTTGACAAAGGATTCTTTGACAAAGAAAGCTATGAGAAGTTTCAGATATTGACTTCCCTTGAAATTCAGCACATCTGGATAGATGCTACCTGCCGCAGGAAAAGAAAGTTAGAAGATTTGCCCTACCTGTTGGTCAATGACACCCAAAAACAGGAAAAGGAAAATAATACAAAGGATGCAAACAATTCGTCAGTACAAGGTGAATTGAAACTGGAAAATGAGAACATTTCACCCGAAATTGCTGACATTTCCGGACAAAGTAAAGGAGAGAAAAGAAAAGCAGAAGAGGAAGAAGACAATACGGCTTCGCCTTCGCTCGAAATCCCCGGTTATGCCTACAACAAGAGTACGCACAACGTCAAAGGACTTCTGGACAGCCTGGCACAACATGGAGTAACAAACAAGAAAGAAATTACAGCTATTCTCAAGCTGTCGGATTATGGAAAGAAGGGGACGCAGATATGGATCACGCTGTCTACCACCAAGTGGGGAAAGATTGATAATCCGGGAAGGTATATCATTTCAACGTTGAGGACATAGAGATAAAATAAGGCACGGATTACACGAATTAACACGGTTTTTAGTTACTCAATTCCTGAAACCGTGAAATCTGTGTAATCCGTGCCTAAAAAAATTACCACTTATAGTTAATACCGAAGCTCAGCAATTCCTTCAGCTGGAAAAAGCTGCCATTTTCAACGGTTGGTTTTGAACTGTCGTCAAAACGGGCGTGTACGTAAAGTTTAGTAGAAAGATAGCGGTTCAAAACAAAGTTGAATGTATTCTCCCACTCCACACGTACCCATTCGTAATTGGTCAGATAGTTCAGACGGGATTCCAGCGAAACAGCCGAAATGATTTTCCAGTTGAACGTTGACTGCAACTGAGAACCGAAATCGTTTTTAGAGCATTTGCCTTTCTCCAGACCGAACTTGGTTTCATCTACTTCCGAATTGTCGATATATCGCAAGTTATAAGTCAGCGGACCGATGAAAACAGAAAGATTGAATTTCTGCTTATTCAATTTGTAGTCCATACCGATACTGACTGCCAAATCCGCCGGAGACAGGAATGCGGAAACAAGTTCTTCGCTATTGGCTTTGTAACCGTGACAGAACTGAGTCTTAAACTCGGAAGAAATAGTATAGTACCAGTTCTTTAACGCTCTCAATCCTAACTTATTGTACAAACGGAACTGGTCGGTATTAATCAGATAATCATGGAATTTATCCGACGGTGTGGATGTCATACCCAGTTTAGCCTCCAACTGATTTTCGAAAAGGACTTTCTCATTATCATTGTAATTGGCATAAAGCTGCAAGGTAGCCAGACCGGCAAAGTTACTTTCTCCTCCCTTGTACCAGTTCTCAGAAAGGTGGTTCTGGCTGATTTGCAAAGAACCGTTACCTCCGGTAACCCACCAGTTAGGACGGCTGATTTTCATTTTTGCCTTGCCTACATCGTTGCTCATTTCTTCCGGCTGGAAAAGATGGACAACAGATGCCTTCGGAGAAATCTTCGGTTTCACATCCCTACGGAAGACATCACGGCTCATGATACGGTTTTCCGTGGTGACAACCAATTCCGGATGATTGAGATAAAGAGCCATCAGTGCTTTATTGACCGATTGATTGGCACGCTCGGACTTCGTATATGCCAAAGTATCATAAGGAAGAAGTTCCGCTGTCAACTTTTTCAAGTTGTCGGGCAAAGAGTCAAACTGTACCGGTTTCCAGTCCACCTTTGAATACTGCGCCATCGGAGCATAATAATAGGCTAACGGAGTAAACAGACGAAAATAGTCAGGATCGGACGGAATATAACGTTCCGGTACAGACGGGTCATTCAGATAGTCCAACTGACCGATATACTTATTATATAAGATTGATACAGTGTCCAATTTAGGAGTTTCTCCGGACAGATTCAATTTAAGCATTAAATACTTCTGAAGTTCTGACGAAAGCGTGTCTGCCTTCACAATTTTCGCTTTTGCCACTACGGTAGAAGGTTGAGTGGCGGTCTGTGCTGAAAGCGATAAAGATAAAGTCGAGGTAAAAACTACGAATGATAATAACTCTCTTCTCATAATATTCCTAATTTGGTGCAAATCTACATTATTTTGTTTAGAAAACATAGGAATCTTTCAAAATTGCATTTTTTAATAAAATTGTAGAGGGGAAAGTCTGCATTCTTCCCCTTTTTTTTATAATTTTGCGCTTTTTAAGTTCGTAAGAAACTACTAAGTAAAAATAATTAAAACAGTTATAGCTGTGGGAGAAACAAAGTATATTTTCGTCACCGGTGGTGTTGCCTCTTCTTTAGGAAAAGGGATCATCTCATCCTCCATCGGTAAATTGCTGCAAGCAAGAGGTTACAATGTAACCATCCAGAAGTTTGACCCGTATATCAACATCGACCCGGGAACATTGAATCCTTATGAGCATGGAGAATGCTATGTGACCGTAGACGGCCATGAAGCCGATCTTGACCTGGGACACTACGAACGTTTCCTGGGTATTCAGACTACAAAGGCTAACAACATCACTACGGGACGTATCTACAAAAGTGTTATTGACAAAGAACGCCGTGGAGACTATCTGGGTAAGACGATTCAGGTGATTCCTCATATCACGGATGAAATCAAACGGAACGTAAAATTGCTCGGTAACAAATACAAGTTCGATTTTGTAATTACCGAAATCGGTGGTACGGTAGGTGATATCGAATCACTCCCCTACCTCGAAAGTATCCGCCAGTTGAAATGGGAGTTGGGTAAGAACGCTCTTTGCGTACACCTGACATATGTGCCTTATCTTGCCGCTGCCGGAGAGCTGAAAACCAAACCGACACAGCATTCTGTCAAGGAACTCCAGAGTGTAGGTATTCAGCCGGACGTATTGGTGCTTCGTGCCGAACACCCGCTGAGCGACGGACTCCGCAAAAAAGTAGCTCAATTCTGTAATGTGGATGACAAGGCTGTCGTGCAGTCTATCGACGCAGAAACAATTTATGAAGTACCTCTCCTGATGCAGGCACAGGGACTGGACAGCACAATCCTTGAAAAGATGGGGCTGCCCGTAGGAGAAACTCCGGGACTAGGTCCGTGGCGTAAATTCCTGGAACGCCGCCATGCTGCTGAAACGAAAGAACCCATCAACATCGCATTGGTAGGTAAATATGACTTGCAGGATGCTTACAAGTCAATCCGTGAAGCATTGTCACAGGCAGGTACTTACAACGACCGCAAAGTGGAGGTTCACTTTGTGAACAGCGAAAAACTGACAGATGAGAACGTAGCCGAAGCCTTGAAAGGCATGGCAGGCGTGATGATCGGTCCGGGATTCGGTCAGCGTGGTATCGACGGTAAGTTCGTTGCCATCAAATATACACGTACACATGATATACCGACCTTCGGTATCTGTCTGGGTATGCAATGTATCGCTATCGAATTTGCCCGCAACGTATTGGGATATGCCGATGCCGACTCACGCGAAATGGATGAAAAGACTCCGCACAACGTGATCGACATCATGGAGGAACAGAAAGCGATCACCAATATGGGAGGTACGATGCGTCTGGGCGCTTACGAATGTGTGCTTCAGAAAGGATCGAAAGCATACCTTGCTTATGGTGAAGAACATATTCAGGAACGTCACCGCCATCGCTATGAGTTCAACAATGACTATAAGGCTCAATACGAAGCTGCCGGTATGAAATGCGTGGGTATCAACCCCGAATCGGATCTGGTGGAAATCGTTGAGATCCCGGCATTGAAGTGGTTTATCGGCACTCAGTTCCATCCGGAATACAGCAGTACGGTATTGAACCCGCATCCGTTGTTTGTGGCTTTCGTGAAGGCAGCCATCGAGAACGAGAAGAATTGACAATTGACAGTTGACAATTGACAATTTATTATTCAAAAATTTATAATTCATAATTAATAGGAATGGATAAAAACACCATTACAGGTCTCGTTTTAATAGGTATATTATTGGTAGGATTCAGTTATCTGAGCCGTCCAAGCGAGGAGCAGATAGCTGCGCAGAAGAAATACTACGATTCTATTGCCGTGGTGCAACAGCAGCAGGAAGCGCTGAAAGCAAAAACAGAAGCCGCACTCGCCAATGAAAACAAAGGTGCAGCGGCGGCAGCAGATTCTTCTGCCCTGTTTTTCAACGCGATGCATGGAACTGATTCCAAAGTAAGCATCCAGAACAGCGTAGCGGAAATCACTTTCACTACGAAAGGCGGACGGGTATATTCGGCTATGCTGAAAGAATACAAAGGACAGGACAAGACAAACCCTGTCGTACTGTTCGACGGTGATGATGCTACCATGAGTTTCAACTTCTACAACAAGCAAGGAGCCATCCAGACAAAGGACTATTACTTCGAAGCTGTCAATAAGACAGACAGCAGCGTAACTATGCGTCTGGCTGCGGACAACGCCAGCTACATCGATTTTATCTATACGCTGAAACCGAACAGCTACCTGATGAACTTTGAAATCAAAGCAACAGGCATGGAAGGCAAACTGGCCAGTACGGAGTATGTAGACATCGACTGGACACAGCGTGCACGCCAGCTGGAAAAGGGATTCACTTACGAAAACCGCCTCTCAGAGCTGACTTATAAGGTAAAAGGTGACAATGTAGATAATCTGTCGGCTGCCAAGGATGACGAAAAGGATCTGGGCAATACAGCGATAGACTGGGTAGCATTCAAAAACCAGTTCTTCTCTTCTGTATTCATCGCAGACCAGGACTTCAACAAGGTTTCTGTGAAGTCAAGAATGGAACAACAAGGAAGCGGATATATCAAGGATTATTCTGCAGAAATGAGTACCTTCTTCGATCCGAGCGGAAAACAACCGACAGAAATGTACTTCTACTTTGGTCCGAACCACTTCAAGACCTTGAAGGCACTGGACAAAGGACGTACAGAGAAATGGGAACTTAACAGACTGGTATATCTGGGCTGGCCGTTAATCCGCTGGATCAACCAGTTTATCACGATCAACGTATTCGACTGGCTGTCGGGCTGGGGCTTGAGCATGGGTATCGTACTGTTGATTCTGACAATTATGGTGAAGGTGGTAGTTTACCCTGCTACCTGGAAAACATACATGTCTTCTGCCAAGATGCGTGTATTGAAACCGAAAATCGACGAGATCAACAAGAAGTATCCGAAGCAGGAAGATGCGATGAAGAAACAGCAGGAGGTGATGAGCCTTTACAGCCAGTATGGCGTGAGCCCGATGGGCGGTTGTCTGCCAATGTTATTGCAGTTCCCGATCTTGATGGCATTGTTCATGTTCGTACCGAGCGCTATCGAGTTACGTCAGCAGAGCTTCTTGTGGGCGGACGACTTGTCCACTTACGACGCGTTCATCACATTCCCGTTCCATATCCCGTTCCTGGGCAACCATCTCAGCTTGTTCTGCTTGCTGATGACGGTAACCAACATCCTGAACACAAAGTATACAATGACGATGCAGGATACAGGAGCACAACCGCAAATGGCTGCGATGAAATGGATGATGTATCTGATGCCGATTATGTTCCTGTTCGTACTGAACGACTATCCTTCGGGATTGAACTATTATTATTTCGTGTCAACACTGATTAGTGTAGGAACCATGATTTTGTTGCGTAAAACTACAGACGAAACAAAATTACTGGCTATTCTGGAAGCTAAGAAAAAAGACCCGAAACAAATGAAAAAGACCGGATTTGCTGCACGCCTGGAAGCTATGCAAAAGCAACAGGAACAGTTACAGCAGCAAAAACAGAATAAGCGATAAGAAATTATCCGAAGATATATTCTGAGAAAGCCGGGCAACCGAAAGGGGTTTGTCCGGCTTTCTTTCTCTAAAAAACAAACTTAATATGAAGACAAAATATACTTATAAACAAATCTGGACGATCGCCTACCCTATTCTGATCAGCCTGATTATGGAGCAGCTGATCGGCATGACGGACACGGCCTTTCTTGGACGTGTCGGGGAAATTGAATTAGGGGCATCCGCCATCGCCGGGGTTTACTACCTGGCTATTTTCATGATGGCATTCGGATTCAGCGTAGGAGCACAGATATTGATCGCCCGTCGCAACGGGGAAGGAAACTACAAGGAAATCGGACCGATTTTCTATCAGGGGATTTATTTCCTGGTAGTGGTTGCTGCGATTCTGTTTACACTTTCCATCGTATTCTCGCCATTTATTTTAAAGAATATCATTTCGTCCCCTCACATTTATGATGCTGCGGAAAGTTATATTCATTGGCGGGTGTACGGGTTCTTTTTCTCATTTGTCGGAGTGATGTTCCGTGCCTTCTTTGTCGGTACGACACAGACCAAGACGCTGACGCTGAACTCCATCGTGATGGTGCTTTCTAACGTGGTATTCAACTATATCCTGATTTTCGGTAAGTTCGGTTTCCCACAACTGGGCATTGCCGGTGCAGCCATCGGTTCATCCCTCGCCGAGCTGGTATCGGTGATTTTCTTTATCATCTATACCTGGAAGCGGATCGACTGCAAGAAGTATGCACTGAATATCCTGCCGAAATTCCAAAGCCGGACATTGAAGCGGATTCTCAATGTCTCCGTGTGGACAATGATTCAGAACTTCGTTTCTTTATCTACCTGGTTTATGTTCTTCCTGTTCGTGGAACACCTGGGAGAACGGTCATTGGCTATCGCGAACATTATCCGGAATGTGTCGGGTATCCCGTTTATGATCGCCATGGCTTTTGCTGCAACCTGCGGATCTCTGGTCAGCAACCTTATCGGTGCGGGCGAAAAAGATTGTGTACGGGGAACCATCAATCAGCACATCCGTATCGGATATGTGTTCGTACTGCCGATATTGATATTCTTCTGTCTGTTTCCCGACCTGATTCTGCGCATATACACGGATATGCCCGATTTGAGGGATGCGTCCATCCCTTCTTTATGGGTGTTATGCGCAGCCTACGTAGTGCTGGTACCAGCCAATGTGTATTTCCAGTCGGTATCGGGAACAGGTAACACACGCACGGCACTGGCCATGGAACTTTGTGTACTGACAATTTATGTAGCTTACGCTACTTATTTTATTCTTTACCTTAAAATGGACATTGCGTTTGCCTGGACAACAGAAAGTGTGTATGGAATCTTTATCTTCCTCTTCTGCTACTGGTATATGAAGAAAGGAAACTGGCAGAAAAAGCAGATTTAAATCCTTTTTTCATTATCTTCGCAAGAAAATAAACATTTTTATAAAATATGAGACAAGCAAATCTATTTATGATGTCGGCAGCAATGTTGTTAGCTGCCTGCGGCGGAACAAAAGACGCGGGCAAAACGGATCAGGTGCTTATCGAAAAATCCGATATTAAGATCGAAGGGAAGCGTATGACGCCTGAAGCCCTTTGGGCAATGGGACGTATCGGAGGACTGGCGGTATCGCCCGACGGAAAGAAAATTGCGTATACGGTAGCATACTACAGTGTACCGGAGAACAAGAGTAATCGCGAAGTTTTCGTCATGAACGCGGACGGCAGCGATAACCGGCAAATCACCCGCACTCCTTATCAGGAGAATGAGGTGACCTGGATAAAAGGAGGAACGAAGCTGGCTTTCCTGAGCAACGACAACGGAAGCAGCCAACTATACGAAATGAATCCGGACGGTAGCGGCCGTAAACAACTGACCAACTACGACGGTGACATCGAGGGTTATTCTATCTCACCGGACGGCAAGAAACTGCTGTTCATCTCGCAAGTGAAAACCAAAGAAAGCACTGCCGATAAATATCCGGATCTGCCGAAAGCTACAGGTATTATTGTCACCGACCTGATGTATAAGCACTGGGATGAATGGGTGACAACTGCTCCGCATCCTTTCGTGGCAGACTTTGACGGTAACGGTATTTCCAATATCGTGGATATACTGGAAGGAGAACCATACGAAAGTCCGATGAAACCTTGGGGCGGCATTGAGCAGCTGGCGTGGAATACGACTTCGGACAAAGTGGCTTATACCTGTCGCAAGAAAACGGGGCTGGAATATGCTGTTTCTACCAATTCGGATATTTATGTGTATGATCTGAATACAAAGAAAACGGATAATATCACCGAAGAAAACAAGGGGTATGACACCAATCCGCAATACTCTCCGGATGGCAAGTACATTGCATGGCAAAGCATGGAGCGCGATGGATACGAATCTGATCTGAACCGTTTGTTTATCATGAATCTGGAAACCGGAGAGAAGCGTTTTGTCAGCAAAGCATTTGAGTCTAATGTGGATGCGTTTGTCTGGGGCAACGATGCCAAGACCATCTATTTTACAGGTGTATGGCACGGAGAAACTCAGATTTATTCTCTTGACCTGACGAATGATTCTGTAAAGGCGATTACTTCGGGTATGTATGATTATGAAGGGGTAGCACTCTTCGGTGACAAACTGATTGCTAAACGCCACTCAATGAGTATGGGTGATGAGATCTATGCGGTAGCATTGGATGGTTCTGCCACTCAACTGACACAGGAGAACAAGGAGATTTATGATCAGCTGGAAATGGGCAAGGTAGAAGGTCGCTGGATGAAAACGACGGATGGCAAGGATATGTTGACATGGGTGATCTATCCTCCCCAGTTCGATCCGAACAAGAAATATCCGACATTGCTGTTCTGTGAAGGTGGCCCTCAAAGTCCGGTAAGCCAGTTCTGGTCTTATCGCTGGAACTTCCAGATTATGGCTGCCAACGACTATATCATTGTAGCCCCGAACCGTCGCGGATTACCGGGATTCGGAGTGGAATGGAACGAACAGATCAGTGGTGATTATGGTGGCCAGTGTATGAAAGACTATTTCACTGCTATCGACGAGATGGCAAAAGAATCGTATGTAGATAAAGATCGTCTGGGATGTGTGGGCGCTAGTTTCGGAGGATTCTCCGTATATTGGTTAGCCGGTCATCACGACAAACGTTTCAAGGCATTTATCGCTCATGACGGAATCTTCAATATGGAAATGCAGTATCTGGAAACAGAAGAGAAATGGTTTGCCAACTGGGATATGGGCGGCGCGTACTGGGAAAAACAGAATCCGATAGCACAACGTACTTTCGCCAACTCCCCTCACCTCTTCGTGGAAAAATGGGATACTCCGATTCTCTGTATTCATGGAGAAAAAGATTTCCGTATTTTGGCTAATCAGGCTATGGCTGCATTTGATGCCGCTGTAATGCGTGGTGTACCTGCAGAGTTGCTGATTTATCCGGATGAAAACCACTGGGTACTGAAACCACAGAATGGCGTCTTGTGGCAACGCACTTTCTTTGAGTGGCTGGATAAGTGGCTGAAGGCTCCTGCAAAATAAATCTTTGATATAAGACAAATAATGAAGGCTCTGTTCTCAAATCAAATTGAGTTCAGAGCCTTCTGCATTACATCTAAAATCCGCTAGACTTTACTCATGATATATATTTTCGATTGCTACTATATACTTAGATAAGGTCTATGATTCAATCTAGACCTGTTTCATAATCCTTTTCAAATAGCTCAATCGGAGCCTCCATTAAAACAGTTTTTTCAGCACCTTTTTCGTCTGATAAATCAATTAATCCCATTTTTTGCTCCCTTAATTGTTCTCCAGTCCATCTGCCTTTTAAATGGTATTCTTCCCCTTTATTTACGGCCTTCAGTACCAAATAAAAAGTTAAGGTACATCGATATCCACATTCTTGTTTTGTTAACTCATAAGTTGAATAGGGAGGTATCTCATACTTTACATTTCCAATAGAACGTGATCCATTCTTTACTTTTAATGTTTCTCCAAAAATCAACGGAGTCTTCGCACCCGTTCCGTCTATAAAAAGCTTACCTCCAGCATCAATGAAAGGAACAGGAATCTTCAAATCCGCCAAATTTTCAGCATTAACAGGCAAAGAACCTTCAGTCAATACAAATAAAGAGTTCTCTTCCTCTTCCACATCCCATGCATATATCATTGGAAGAGGTTCATCTTTATCATTTACTTTATGTTGCAAGACTACTACAGGATATTCAACCCGCTCTACTACATCCGTTTCCTCCTGCACAAACTTATAGGAAACAACCTCTAATATCGCCGGAGTATTGGATGGAGAAGAAGACACATCATCCGAATCACTACTACAAGCTGCGAGTGCAGCACAGATACCTGCAAGAAAGAACATTTTTGTTTTCATAACGCTTAGTTTTAGTTGTGTTACAATAGTTTAGTTTAAGGCAAATGTATAATATTTATATCACTTATCAAAGCTTTACCGATAAAAAATAAAAAAAGGGAGAATTAATCTCCCTCCCAAATATTTTCGATTTCTACTATATACATTTTATGAAAACCTCCATGAGCATCGTCATACCATTTTTCCAAGGACTCTTTATCCAAGAAACATTCGGGTTTAATAGTATCTGTATAGAGCTTCTTGCATTCCAAACTTAGACGGGCTTGTTCGAAAAGCACATTCCCCTGTTCTGTGAAGACCGGCTTCAATCCGGTTGCTTTCACCTTATCCGTATCACGACCGGACTTTGAGCCACAGACCGCATGAATCTTCTTATTTGCTTCGCCCAAAAAAGAAAGTGTCAGATAATCACTTTTCTCGATGAACTCATACGTATATCGTTCGGGGCGGACAAAAACAAAAGCAACGGGCTTATTCCAAAGCCAGCCAATACCACCCCAACTGGCAGTCATTGTATTGAATTTCTCTTTGGTGCCGGCAGTAACCAACATCCATTCTTTGCCAATCGCCTCAAAGAAATTTTCTTTCAGGTCTTTTACTTCTAACTTCTTCATCTCTCAGTTTATTTTATAATTACTTTCTTTTACTCAGTTTTACGATTTCTCCCAGATAAGGGATTTCCACACGAATCTTTCTTTTCTTTGCTTCTGCCGCAAATACTTTAGGCGGATCATGCAAGGGTTCATCAGACAAATCAAATGTACCGTAGTGCATCGGAATGGTTATTCCTGCATGCATCTCTTCGGAGGCAGTCAGTGATTCATAAGGGGAAATATGATTGGGACGCATGAACCAACGGGGTTTATATGCACCAATACCCAACAAGGCATAGTCCGGAGCTCCGAACAGATCCGGGATTTCCCTAAAATGGGTAGAATACCCTGTGTCTCCGCTATAATAGAGAGAAACACCATTCCCCTGCAGCATGAAAGCTCCCCACAATCGCTGCCCTCCATCACGTACGGAACGTTTGCTCCAATGCTGTGCCGGCAAGAAAGTTATTTTCAGCCCTTCATCTTCCAGTTGCTGATACCAGCCGGCCTCGATCACTCTCATTTCCGGAAACCAGCTCTTTATCAGTTCTCCGGTTCCCAAACCGCAAAACAGTTTCATCTGCGGATTATTATTCAGCAAACGGGTGATACTTTGCTTGTCCAAATGATCAAAATGGTCATGACTGATAAGCAGGTAATCAATTTCTGTAAAAATGTCGGGATTGGCAGGAAACTCACTCTGTCGTTTCACAAAAGGGATGTTTCCGAAAACCGGATCGAACATGATTCTTTTACCTGCCAGCTGAAGGAAGAAGGAATTATGTCCCAGCCATATTAAAGAATCTCCCACCACAGCATCCAGCGAACGAAGGTAACAGACTTTCGGGTCCCACTTCACCGTTTTCTTTTCTTTCCGCTGAGGATTGGGGGACAACCGCCATTTCAACACACTTCCCATACCGGGGCGGAAACGGTGCTGCCTGTTAAAAAAACGTCCGCGTACCATCGGATTTCCTCTCCAATAAGGATTGACGGTAGCCAAACGTTCGTTTCTCCTGAAACATATATGTTCACCCATTTTCTTTATCTATTGAATAAGTCCTCACAAACTTAATTAAAAATCTCGATTTACAAAGAGGGACAAACAAAAAATGTACCCCGGACACACTATCGGGGCACATTTCTCAGAAAAAGAATAAATATTATTCTTTTTTAATAGAACGATCTTATATTAAAAGCAATGCAGTCCATACAACGGCAACTGCCATCCGAGAGCTGACAAATTGATAATCACGATGACCAGTCCCAATACCCATAGGATAAACAGTGACCATTTCAAGCCGGTCCCCATCGGTGACCAATGGAACAACTGACGCATTATGGTGTACAGAAAAGCTCCTAATGGAATGGCAATGAGTGCAATTCCTGAAATGGTGCCAAGCAATGTCATCACAGGAGATATGGTAGCTATGGGCGTCCAGTCAATAGCCGGAAGCATTTCATAAAGCAGAGCTCCGCCACCAACAAGCGCAGCAATCACCGCAAACACAAGAGCTACTATCACCACAGCGAGCACGAACAATACCGGACAGCAAATGATGACAAGAGCTACCAGGAATATCTTAAGAATGATAGCGGCGATCGTCACAAATACATCTCCTACTTTCTGCAGAAAGGTACGCGGTTTGTCCGAGTTCACAAAGTTATTGACCCCGTCGGCAACCCGTTCAAATCCGTCCGTCACCGTTTTGCCTATATTTTCTATAGTTACCGCTTCGCCACGCATACTCAGTTTCTCAGCTGCCGTACGTGCTTCGGGAATGATAATCCATCCTATAATATAAAGGATAATCATCGGGCAATAGGGAACAAACAATAATACGATCATCAGGATACGCACCAACGTGATATCCCAGTCAAAATAAGCTGCCAGCCCGGAAGCTACTCCCCCAAGCAACTTATTATCCGGATCACGGAACAGGCGACGGGCTGTAGTGGTCCGTGTATATCCCTGACCGGAAGAAGCTGTCTGTTCCTTCTTATGCGGTTCGGATTCGTCGTCAGATACACCAAAATCTTCCGGTTTGCCTACCCGGGCAATTATTTCTTCCACATCGGCAATAGTAATGACTTGCTTCCCTGCGGACACTTTCTCGGCAAACAGCTCGGCAATACGAATCTCGATATCATTCACAATCTCTTCCGCCCCCTCCTGTTTGCGAAAAAAATGTTTCAGGTTGGCCAGATAGTCGTCCAGCAAGCGGTAGGCATCATCATCTATATGATAGACAGTTCCTCCCAAATTTACAGTCAATGTTTTTTTCATTATTATTTCTTCTTTATCGAATTATCTACTAGCAATATGATTCACGGTTTCGTTCAGTTCCTTCCAGGATATCTCAAGCTCGCCTAAAAAAGCCTCTCCTTTTTCTGTGAGCTTATAGTACTTGCGAGGAGGTCCCTGCGTGGATTCTACCCATTCATAACTCAACAAATCGTCATTCTTCAAACGTGTCAGCAATGGATATAAGGTACCTTCCACCACAATCAGCTGCGCCTCTTTCAACTTCTGAATAATATCAGAAGCATAAGCCGGCTCTTTGTGCAGTAAAAGCATGATGCAATACTCCAACATGCCTTTTCTCATCTGAGATTTTACATTGTCTACATTCATTGTTATTTTTCTTTTTGACAGGACAAATATATGCATTACTCTAGTACCTTGCATTACAAAGTACTATAATTTAATAATAATTAAATCATTAAGAAGTTTTCTCCTTATTATAAAAAGAAATAATAGCTATATTTGCAGCTCATAAAACCACAAAAAAGAAAATACGTATGTTTACTATTCGAAAAGCAAGGATAGATGATTGCGGTCTGATCAACCAAATGGCCGGTGAAGTATTTCCCGCCACTTACCAAGAGATCTTATCTCCCGGACAACTGGACTATATGATGGACTGGATGTACTCTCCCGAAAATATCCGGAAACAAATGGAAGAAGAAGGTCATGTTTATTTTATCGCATATGAAGGAGATGAGCCCTGTGGCTATGTCTCCGTACAGCAACAGGAAGAGAATGTATTCCATCTGCAGAAAATCTATGTCCTCCCCCATTTTCAAGGCGCACACTGCGGTAGTTTTTTATTCAGAGAGGCTGTCAGATATATCAAGGAGGTGCATCCGGAACCTTGCTTAATGGAGCTTAACGTGAACCGTAACAACAAGGCTTTACTGTTCTATGAACGGATGGGTATGAGAAAATTGCGGGAAGGGGATTTTCCGATTGGCAACGGGTACTATATGAATGATTATATCATGGGACTGGATATCTGAAAAGTAAGATAACCATATACAAAATGCCCCGGAACAGATTGTTACTCAATCAATGTTCCGGGGCATTCGTTTATTTATTACCAAGCGGGCTTATTTCGCTACGCGTTCCAGCCATTTCAGCATGAAGATCATGGTAAACATTGAAATAGTACAAGCTACCACAAATACTGTCCATGTCATCCAGATAGGAATGGATTCATACAAAATAGCACCGATCACCAACAGCTGATTGCCAAGTGCAGTCGCACCTAACCAGCCTCCCTGCATAATACCCTGGTATTTCGGAGGAGCTACTTTAGACACAAATGAAATTCCCAACGGAGAAATATACAATTCAGCTACCGTCAAAATCAGATAAGTCAGCATCAACAAGAACGGAGTCACTTTCACCGGTGAAGTTCCTACAGCGATAATGTCCTTGTGCAAAGGCAGATTGGCAAAATAAGAACCGACAGCCATTACGATAAAGGCCAATGCGGCAATACCCATACCAATTGCAATCTTCTTAGGAGTAGAAGGCTCTTTTCCACGTCTGCGCTGGCTGGCAAAGATTGCCATAATCACAGGAGTCAGGAAAACAACAAAGAACGGATTCAACGACTGGAACAACTCAGCGGAAATAGGCATACCAAACAAGTTAAGGTCAGTGTATTCCTTTGCAAAGTATGTCAAAGTCAAACCATTCTGATGGAAAGAGAACCAGAAGAAGATAACAACTCCGAACACTGCGAACAGGGCATACATACGTTGTTTCACTTCCTGAATACTCATTTCTACAGTAGCCGAAGATGCTGAAGATGCAACGGCTTTCTTGCTGGGATCGGGGAAGTTTCTCTTATTCAGCAAATAGATAGTCAAAGAAATGACCATAGCAATGATAGCTACTCCAAATGCATAATGGAAACCTGTAGTAAAGACGTTCAGGTAATCGGATGCAAAAGCTGTATAATCCTGTACCGGAGCGTTGGAAGCTTTCTCTACCAACGTATGATAAGTTTCAGTAGCTTCGGTCGACAAAGTACCAGCCAAATGACCGTGACATAATGCAGGAAGATCAGCATCGTAATTATAACCGAAAGTAGACAACCACCAGTTACGTACACCTACCGCTGCAAACGGAGCAAAGATTGCACCGATATTAATGAACATATAAAACAAGGAGAAACCGGAGTCACGCATGCTGGCATATTGAGGATTATCGTACATCTGCCCTACCAGAGCTTGCAGATTTCCTTTAAATAATCCATTACCAAATGCAATCACAAACAAGCTGGCGCAAGTAATGACCAGATAAAAGGTCTGATTGTCTACAGGAGTCTTGGATGGAATAGCCAACAACAAGTATCCCACTGCCATCAGCACAATTCCCGTGAAAATAGTTCCTTTGTAGTTTCGTGTCTTATCGGCGATAATACCTCCAACCAAAGCAAGAATGTAAATGGAAAAATAGAAAGTTGAATAAATAAATCCCGCTTCTTTTCCATTCATTCCAAACTTAGCTTGCAAGAAAAGCACGAGGATCGCCATCATTGTATAGAAGCCAAAGCGTTCACCTAGATTGGCTAAAGCGGCTGCTATCAGTCCTTTAGGGTGTTTGTCAAACATAGATATAAATTTATTAATTAATGATTGATAATTTTTCTAATGACATATATTCTGCAAATATATACTTTTTTGGATTTATTCCTCAAATAAACGGCAAATTTCTGCCCTCGATTCGCGGATTAAATCACCCGGCGCAAGCTTTATCTGCAGCCCCCGTACACCGGCACTTACATAAATATACGGAAATTGCCGGCAGGTTTCATGAATATAAGTAGGAAAATGTTTCTTCATGCCAATAGGCGAACAGCCGCCCCGGATATATCCCGTCAGCGGAAGAAGTTCTTTCACCGGTATCAGATCACACTTTTTATTGCCGGAAGCCTTTGCTGCCAGCTTCAGATCGACTTCGTGCTCACCCGGAATGACGCAAACAAAATAACCGCTTTTGTCACCGTGAAGAACCAGTGTCTTAAATACCTGTTCTATATTCTCGCCTAAGCTGGCAGCTACATGAATGGCACTCAGATCGTTTTCGTCAACTTCATAAGGAATCAGTTCATAAGCTATTTTAGCTTTATCCAGCAAACGCGCCGCATTCGTTTTATTGATTTTCATCTAGTTGTTTCTTTTTAGTAAGCCGACACTTATACTTCAATATTAAAGTCCTAATTCCTCGCGAAGAAACTTAGGAGTATAACCTTTCTGGCTCTTCGCAACCTCTTCCGGTGTTCCGTAGCTAAGGAGTACTCCCCCGCCCTTACCACCTTCAGGTCCCATGTCTATGATATAATCCGCCATCTTGATAACGTCCAGGTTATGTTCGATTACAATGACGGTATTACCTTTGTCCACCAGCTTATTAAGTACCCCCATCAATACACGGATATCCTCAAAGTGAAGTCCGGTAGTCGGTTCATCGAGAATGTAAAGTGTTTTACCGGTATCTCGCTTGGACAATTCTGTTGCTAGTTTCACACGCTGGCTCTCTCCACCAGAAAGAGTAGTAGATGACTGCCCTAATTTAATATAGCCCAAACCGACATCCTGCAAGACTTTTATCTTATTCAGAATCTGCGGCACATTCTCAAAGAATTCGACAGCACGGTTTATAGTCATATCAAGCACATCAGCAATAGACTTTCCTTTGAAACGTACTTCAAGCGTTTCGCGATTATACCGCTTGCCGTGGCAAACCTCACAAGGCACATACACATCCGGCAAGAAGTTCATTTCAATTGTCTTGTATCCATTTCCGGTACAGGCTTCACAACGACCGCCCGATACATTAAAAGAGAAGCGTCCGGGCTTGTAACCGCGAATCTTAGCTTCCGGAAGGCTTACGAACAAGTTACGGATATCGGAAAATACACCTGTATAAGTGGCCGGATTGGAACGGGGGGTACGACCAATCGGAGATTGATCTACGTCCACTACCTTATCTATGTTTTCCAGTCCCTCTATAGAATCGTATTCCAAAGGATCCTGCAAAGAGCGATAGAATTTCTGTGAAAGAATCGGCTGCAAAGTCTCATTAATTAACGTCGATTTACCACTTCCGGATACTCCGGTCACACAAATCAACTTCCCTAACGGAAATTCAACATCTACATTTTTCAGATTATTTCCCTTCGCTCCTTTCAGCCAGATAGATTTTCCATTTCCTTTTCTTCGCTTGGCGGGTACTTCTATTTTCATCTCTCCGTTCAGATACTGCGAAGTCATCGTTTCGGTTTGAAGCATTTCTGACGGGGTTCCCGAGAAGACTACCTCCCCACCCAGACGACCGGCTTTAGGCCCCATATCAATCACATAATCGGCAGCCAGCATCATATCTTTATCGTGTTCAACAACGATAACCGAGTTTCCCATATCACGAAGCTCTTTCAACGAGCGGATCAAACGCAGATTGTCACGCTGGTGCAACCCGATACTCGGTTCATCCAGAATATAAAGCACATTCACCAATTGCGAGCCGATCTGTGTAGCCAGACGAATACGCTGACTTTCACCACCGGACAGGCTGACCGAGCTACGGTTCAATGCCAAATAATCCAATCCTACATCCAACAAGAATTTCAAACGCGTACGAATTTCTTTCAGAATCTCGGCTGCGATTTTCTTTTGTTTATCGGACAGAAATTGATCTACGTTCATCAACCAGTCATATAGCTCATTGATGTCCATATTGGCCAAGTCATTGATGTTCTTGTCATGAATACGGAAGTGCAATGCTTCTTTATTCAACCGGGCACCTTTACATTCCGGACAAACAGTGGTACGGGCAAACTGCTCCGCCCACTTCTGCGCGGTAGCAGAAGCATCCTTTTCCTGAAGCATCTGGATATATTTTACGACTCCTTCATAGGTTACAAAGTAATCAGAAGAAGTTCCTATCAGCGAACTCTTGATCTTGATCCGGTCATCCGAACCATATAATATTTCTTCAACCGCATCATCCGACAATTCCTTCACCGGAGTTTTTAAAGTGGCTTCATACTTCTCCAGCAAAGCACCGATCTGCCAGAAAATCATGGCATTCTTGTATTTTCCCAAAGGTGCTATCGCTCCTTCATAGATGGAAAGTTCACGGTCGGGAATCACTTTATCGACATCAATCTGATTGACCACGCCTAATCCTTTACATTTCGGGCACGCTCCCTGCGGAGAGTTGAACGAGAAGTTATGAGGAGCCGGTTCCCGATAAGACAGTCCGGTAACCGGACACATCAGGCGTTTACTGTAATGACGGACACTTTCTGTCTGCGCATCAAGAATCATCAATAAACCATCACCTTGGCGCATAGCAGTTGCCACGCTCTGTTTCAGTCGTTTATCATCTTTCTCGGCTACTATCAGTTTATCAATGACTACCTCAATATCATGATTCTTGTAACGATCGAGTTTCATGCCGTGCGTCACTTCACGCAGTTCGCCGTCTATCCGTACATAGAGATATCCTTTCTTTCGCACCTGTTCGAAGAGTTCTTTATAATGTCCCTTACGCGAACGAACCAAGGGTGCGAGCAAGTATATTTTCTTTCCTTTATAATCTTTCAGGATTAAATCCAGAATCTGTTCTTCCGTATATTTCACCATCTCCTCTCCTGACAGGTACGAATAAGCAATACCTGCACGGGCATAGAGCAGACGAAGGTAATCGTATATTTCCGTTGTTGTTCCCACGGTAGAACGGGGATTTTTATTCGTAGTTTTCTGTTCGATAGAGATAACCGGACTCAGCCCTGTTATTTTATCGACATCCGGACGTTCCAGATTCCCCAAAAAGTTGCGGGCATAGGCCGAAAAAGTCTCGATATAGCGGCGCTGTCCCTCGGCAAATATCGTATCGAAAGCCAAGGAAGATTTACCACTACCACTCAATCCGGTAATCACTGTCAAACTGTTACGGGGAATTTCAGCATCAATATCTTTCAAATTGTGCACACGGGCACCATACACATTAATATATTCTGTTTCTTGCATATTCATATCCTTCATAAACGGTACAAAATTAATGTTTCCGACTGAAATATGCTCCTAAAAAAGCACAATATTATTTTCTTAACTCAAATCTTATGAAGATATAGGGCATTATTCGTACCTTTGTTCCTTGATTTCAAGAACCAATAGTTATAAATTGATGAAACCGATAAGCCGAATATTCTTATTTTTGCTTTTTATAAGCGCCTCATACGCTATTAGTTATGCACAAGAGAACCAATCTTATTTCTTGCATACCATCGAAAAAGGACAGAGTTTATACTCCATTGCCAAGATGTATAATGTCACAACAAACGACATCACACGTCTGAATCCCGGATGTGATGAGAAAATTTATGCCGGACAAGCTATAAAAATCCCTAAAGGAAAAGAAAGCCAAAAAGGGGAAACATTCCATACGATTCAAGCCGGAGAAACTTTATACAAACTGACTACCATTTATAATATATCTGCAAAAGCCATTTGTGAAGCCAATCCGGGATTAAGCGCCGAAAACTTCCGTATCGGTCAGGTTATTCTCATTCCGTTGGAACAAGAGCAGGAAACGGAAACTGCACAAGCACCGGCTGAAAAACCCGCTATACAGGGGCCTGTACAATCCAGATGCAAAGATATGCATAAGGTAAAACGCAAAGAAACCGTATTCAGTGTAAGCCGCGAATATGGAATCAGCGAACAGGAATTGATTGCAGCCAATCCCGAACTGAAAAAGGGAATGAAAAAGGGACAATACCTCTGTATCCCCTATCCCAGTGCAACCACCATGCAACCGACGGCTCCCAAAGAGGATCCGTACGCTATCCCACCCAGTAACAATGAGCTTTTCCGCAAGAGTAAAGAAGCCCCTCAGGCAATCTCTACTATCAAAGCGGCCCTGCTATTGCCTTTCCAGGAAGACAAACGTATGGTGGAATACTACGAAGGTTTCCTGATGGCGGTAGACAGCCTGAAACGTACGGGTACTTCTATTGATCTATATGTATATGACTGTGGAAAAGATGTTTCTACATTAAATACTATTCTGGCGAAAAATGAGATGAAGAACATGAATGTCATTTTCGGTCCGATGCACCAGCAACAGATCAAACCTTTATCTACTTTTGCAGAAAAGAATGATATACGACTGGTGATTCCTTTCTCTTCGAAAGGGGAAGAAGTATTTAATAATCCTGCCATCTACCAGATTAATACCCCGCAATCCTATTTATATTCGGAAGTATACGAACACTTTACCCGTCAATTCCCCAATGCCCATGTCATCTTTATTGAACCAACCAGCGAAGATAAAGAAAAAGCCGAGTTTATCAGCGGCATGAAACAAGAGCTGAAGAGCAAGGGAATGTCAATGAAAACCGTCAATGAAAACGCAACCAAGGATATGCTGAAGGAAGCTCTCCGCTCTGACAAAGACAATATTTTCATTCCGACTTCCGGCAAAAATGTCATGTTAATCAAGATTCTTCCTCAACTGATTCTACTGGTCAGAGATACTCCGGAGCAGAATATTCATCTGTTCGGTTATCCCGAATGGCAGACATATACCCGGGATCACCTGGAAAGTTTCTTTGAACTGGATACCTATTTCTATTCATCGTTCTACACAAATACATTATTTCCGGCTGCCATACAGTTCACCAACAATTATCACAAATGGTATAGCAAGGATTTGGTGAGTAAATTCCCAAGCTACGGAATGCTTGGTTTCGACACAGGCTTCTTCTTCCTGAAAGGCTTGTCACGCTATGGCTCGGAACTGGAAAACAATTTACCGAAAATGAACCTGACTCCGATACAGACAGGCTTCAAATTCGAACGTGTCAACAACTGGGGAGGATTCATTAATAAGAAAGTATTCTTTATCCATTTCACGAAGAATTTTGAATTAGTAAAACTTGACTTCGAATAAGACGAAAATGACAAAGATAAAATCACTTCTGATTGCCGCTTCCCTGATGATGGGACTTGCACTTCCTGCCACCGCACAGATCGGCGAACCACGCCAGAACTTTTCTGTCGGATTTAATGGAGGAGTCAACTTAAACAGTGCTTCATTCACTCCTAAAATCAAACAGAACTCATTGATGGGTATTACCGGAGGTTTGACGGCACGCTACATTTCCGAAAAGTATTTTGCCATGATCTGTGGTGCGCAAGTAGAGTTAAATATCTCCCAACGTGGCTGGGATGAATTATTTGAAGTACCGGGGGAGAATGGAGAACCCGTAGAAGATCCTACCCGCAAATACACCCGAAAGATGACCTATCTCGATATTCCCTTCCTCGCCCACTTGGCTTTCGGCAATGAAAAAGGACTACAGTTCTTTATCAATGCAGGTCCTCAGATCGGCCTTCTGATCAGTGAATCTGAAAGCATGGAGAATATAGACATGAATGCCCTGACAGACACTCAAAAAGCTGTTTACGGAGATAAAATCCAAAACAAATTCGATTATGGTATAGCCGGAGGCGGCGGAATAGAATTCAGAACAAAGAAAGCCGGTAGTTTTCTGCTCGAAGGACGCTATTATTTTGCTCTGTCAGACTTTTACAGCACAACGAAGAAAGACTATTTCTCCCGTGCGGCTCATGGCACAATTACAGTGAAGCTTACTTATCTATTCGATTTAAAGAAATAAGAAGCAGTACCCAAAAAGATCAGGCGCGAATCTCGCTCGAACCTACGGTTTATATTTCCGTGAGTCTGCGAAATTCGCGCCTGTTTTATTCTATCAGGAACTCCCAATGCGAGAGCTTCCCGCATTCTTATCGAAGTCTGTCTGCAGCCTTTACCATCACCTCGTCACGTCCGATAGCACGAATAGCCAGCACATTCAGAACGATAGACACCAATGGTAAGCAAAGCGCCCAACCAATACGGAACAGATTGGCATCGCTCTTCAATGCAAAATAAAAAGCAATGAAGGCAATATAATAGCCCACCAGCAACAAGCTATTGAAGATTGACATACGAATCTGCAACATTCGGTTCTTATACAGAAAAATAGTCGCAAAAGCTACCAGAGCGCTCAGCATCAGAATACCAAATATCCCCCAAGTAGACTGGAAAATTCCATTCACGTCTATCCCCAGTGCTTTAAAAGGATGTTCTCCTGTAGTGTCAATAAAATATCCCATCGGTAAACACATTGCTGTAATCAGCAACCCTGTTACAATCAATAAGTAAAAACTTTGAATTCGTTGAATCATAAGTATTCTATAGTAGTTAAGTTAAACAATAATAGCCAAGCAATAAGGAATAGGAAAATGCTTCCCGCTTACTACTTGACTATCAATTCTTTCGTTAGAAAATAAATTACTGAAGTTTTTCTTTCTCCTTAGCCGGATTTCTATAATAAATTTTCCCTTCGATGTATTCCTGTGTAGCAATCAAGTCAGGTTTCGGCAATTTCTCATAATAACGAGAAATTTCGATCTGTTCTCTATTCTCGAATACTTCTTCCAAATTATCGTTGTAAGAAGCAAACTCTGCTAATTTCTTAGAAAGATCGTTTTTAATTTCCACACTAATCTGGTTAGCACGCTTACCAATAATGGCAACAGTTTCATAAACATTCCCTGTGTCAGCACAGAGTTCCATCATGTCACGGGTTACCGTCGTAGCAGGAGCGTTCGTTTTTTTGTAGTCCATAAATCTATTTAAATTTAGTCTTTAATTACTTTCTGTGATTCATTGAATATTTTTTCAGCCTCTTTCAGGTATTTACTTTCCGGAAACTCGTTCTTGAAAGCATAATATTCATCTATCGTTTCACGGTAACGATCCATCTTCTTGTCTTCTACACTATAAATGGCCATTTCATGTCTGGCACGCAGAATCAATATGGAAAGTTCTTCGCGATAATCTGTATAAGGATAATCTTTCAGAGCATTCTGAGCTGTAATTACACAGGACTCATAGTTATTACCCAGATAGTTACCCAGATTATAATACAACTTTGCAGAATAGAGTTCTTTCAACACCAGTTTATCCTGCAAAGCAAAAATCATATCTTGTGCTTCCTGCTTCTTGGTACTGTTCGGGAAATATTCCATAAACATCTGCAGTTGCTGGATAGCCTGATAGGTGCTTGATTGATCCAAACGTGGTTCCGGAGTATCCAGGAACAGGGATTTACCTGCATGGAAACGTGCCAGTTCAGTGAAAGTACCACGGGGATAAGTATTGAAATAGGTGATAAACGTCTGGGCAGCTGTCTGATAATCTTTCTGATTATAGTAACTCATACCCAACATATACAGAGACTCCTCCGCTTTATCGGTTCCCTTAAGGATTGTAATCAATTCGTTCAGCAAGGTAGCTGAGCGGTTATACTGCCCTTTAGCAAAATAGTTTTTGGCGGCCTCGTACTTGTATTCGTAATCGGTACTTTTCAGCAACTTATTGTACTCTCCACACGATGTCAGAGAGGCTGCTGCGAGCAAAGTTATAATGATATTTTTCTTCATCCTTTTAAAAAATATTGCGCAAAGTTACTTATTCGCGGGGAATTAACCAATTAATCTATGTTTTTTAATACATAAAAGGCGTTAAACATCGACGAAAAGAGAAAAAACGACGTCGAACAGGAAGCTATAAACAGTCAATAATAAACGGTGAACGATCAACAAGCGCGCTATATGTCATTGGTATACCAGCGCTATCGTTCTTCGTTCACCGTTCGCTTATGGTCCGCCGTCCGGTTACAGCTTGTACAAATCACTTGCCGCCAACAGGTCGACTTTCTTTTCTTTCAGTACTTCAATACATTTATCCATATTACTAGGACGAATCACAACGTTTGCCACGTTATTATTGGCAAACGAATACATATACTCAATAAAGACCCCTTCTGCCGACAAGAATCCCAGCACTTTTGCCAGAGCTCCCGGCACATTCGGACAGCTAATGCCGACCACATCTGTTATATTCACGGCAAAATGATTATCTTTCAATGCTTTATATGCTTTATCCGGATCGGATACAATTCCACGCAAAATGCCAAAATCAGCATTTTCAGCGATGCACAAGGCAGAAAGATTGATGTTCTCTTTTGCCAGCACTTCAGTCACTTCCGTCAAACGGCCGGACTTGTTTTCCAAAAAGATAGAAAGTTGTTTTGCTACCATTATCGTAAAGTTTTAAGTATTAGGTATTAAGTAATAAGTAATAAGTAATAGCCACACGAATTCCATGTTGCAGCTACGATAATACCTAATACTTATTACTTATTACCTATTTTAAATTTTTCTGTTATCAATCACTCGTTTAGCTTTGCCTACGCTGCGTTCAATACTACGCGGTTCTACCAGTTTCACATTGACTCCCAGTCCAAGTACGCTTTGGAGACGGCTTGCCAGTTTCTTCTTCAACGCTAGCATACGGTTAATCTCATCCGAATAGAAATCCGGGCGCACTTCTACCTGAAGTTCCATCGTATCGGTATTGTTTTCACGCCCCACTATCAACAAATAATGTGGTTCGAATTCTTCCATCTCAAGAATGACGGACTCGATCTGAGTCGGGAATACATTGACACCACGGATAATCAGCATATCGTCACTACGTCCCAGGATACGGTCCATACGAACCAATGTACGCCCGCAGGAGCATTTATCATAATGCAAGGCCGTCAAGTCACGCGTACGATAACGAAGCAATGGCATTCCTTCCTTCGTCAGGTGCGTAAATACCAGCTCGCCCGTCTGTCCGGGTTCTACCGGCTGCAATGTATTCGGATCAATAATTTCTGGGAAATAATGATCCTCATTCAAGTGCGTACCATGCTGACATTCACATTCGTAACCTACACCCGGTCCGGCAATTTCACTCAGTCCGTAGATATCATATGCTTTAATACCGAGTTTTTCTTCGATTTCATGACGCATATTCTCCGTCCAAGGCTCCGCACCCAAGGCCCCCACTTTCAGTTGGAATTCCTCCCGCGGATAGCCGGAATCTTTAATGGCATCCGCCAGATAAAGTGCATACGAAGGAGTACAGCAAAGAACCGTTGATCCAAAATCATGCATCAATGTAATCTGCTTTTCTGTATTACCACTGGACATCGGAATCACAGAAGCACCAATATTCTCAGCTCCGGCGTGTGCTCCCAGGCCACCCGTAAAAAGTCCGTAACCATAGGAAACCTGAAATATATCTGAGCGTCCTGCTCCATAAGCAGTAAAAGCACGCGATATACATTCTGCCCACGAAGAAAGGTCTTTGCGGGTATATCCCACTACCGTCGGCTTTCCGGTCGTTCCGGAAGAGGCATGAATACGCACGATCTGGCTCATCGGCACGGCACAAAGTCCGAAAGGATAATTATCTCTTAAATCATGTTTCGTGGTAAACGGCAGTTTCACGATATCATCAATCGTATTGATATCATCGGGGGTGATACCCATTTCCTGCATTTTCTTCCGGTAAAAAGGCGTGTTGTGATAAACGTAATCCACAATTTTCTTGAGTCGTATGCTTTGAATCTTGCGAAGACTTTCGCGGTCCATACACTCAATGGTCTCATTCCAAATCATGTTCTCTTGGTATTATTAGTTGTATGAATCTGTTTCATGATATTAATATGTTGCAAAGTAAAGGATTTATTTGGAAAAATGATTTGTTATCTCAATTATTTTGCCGAATATTGCTCCACTTTTTAGGATTTAACTATGAATTTTGAACTAACATCAGCTTACAAACCTACCGGGGATCAACCAGAAGCGATCGCCCAGCTTACTGAGGGGGTACTTCAAGGAGTTCCCGCACAGACTTTATTGGGGGTTACCGGATCGGGAAAAACGTTCACCATCGCCAATGTGATCGCCAACATCAACAAGCCTACGTTGATCTTGAGCCACAACAAGACATTGGCTGCGCAGCTATACAGCGAGTTCAAGGGATTTTTCCCCAATAACGCCGTAGAATATTACGTTTCATATTACGACTACTATCAGCCGGAAGCCTATCTGCCAAATTCAGATACCTATATAGAAAAGGATCTCGCCATCAATGACGAGATTGACAAGTTACGTCTCGCCGCTACCTCCTCCCTGCTTTCAGGCCGGAAAGATGTGGTAGTCGTTTCCTCAGTCTCCTGTATTTACGGTATGGGAAACCCGTCGGATTTCTATAAAAATGTAATCGAAATTGAACGGGGACGGATGCTTGACCGTAATGTTTTTCTGCGTCGTCTTGTGGACAGCCTGTATGTCCGTAATGATATCGATTTGAATCGTGGCAATTTCCGCGTTAAAGGAGATACGGTCGACATTTTCCTTGCGTACTCGGACACTCTGCTTCGTGTCACTTTCTGGGGAGACGAGATTGATGGTATAGAAGAAGTGGACCCGATTACCGGTGTGACTACCGCTCCTTTCGAAGCCTATAAGATCTATCCCGCCAATTTATTTATGACCACCAAGGAAGCCACTCTTCGTGCCATCCACGAAATAGAGGACGACTTGACCAAACAAGTAGCGTTCTTCGAATCTATCGGCAAAGAATATGAAGCGAAACGATTGTACGAGCGGGTTACGTATGACATGGAAATGATCCGGGAATTAGGGCACTGTTCCGGCATTGAGAATTATTCCCGTTATTTTGACGGTCGCGCTGCCGGCACCCGTCCTTATTGCCTTCTCGATTTCTTCCCGGATGACTTTTTGCTGGTTATTGACGAAAGCCATGTAAGCGTGCCGCAGGTTCGCGCCATGTATGGAGGCGACCGTGCCCGTAAAATCAATCTGGTAGAATATGGGTTCCGACTACCTGCCGCAATGGACAACCGCCCTCTGAAATTTGAAGAATTTGAGGAGATGACCAAGCAAGTGATTTACGTCAGTGCTACCCCGGCAGAATATGAGCTGATACAATCGGAAGGAATCGTTGTAGAGCAAGTGATCCGCCCTACCGGTCTGCTTGATCCTGTTATCGAAGTACGTCCGAGCCTCAATCAAATTGACGACCTGATGGAAGAAATTCAGCTGCGCATCGAAAAAGAAGAACGGGTACTTGTCACGACACTTACGAAACGTATGGCGGAAGAGCTGACAGAATACCTTCTCAACAATAATGTGAGATGTAACTATATCCATAGCGATGTGGATACATTAGAGCGTGTGAAGATCATGGATGACTTGAGACAAGGCGTTTATGACGTACTTATCGGTGTCAATCTGCTTCGTGAAGGTCTTGACCTTCCGGAAGTATCCCTTGTCGCTATTCTCGATGCCGATAAAGAAGGATTCCTCCGTTCGCATCGCTCATTGACCCAGACTGCAGGACGTGCTGCCCGTAATGTAAACGGAAAAGTAATCATGTATGCAGATAAAATAACAGACAGTATGCGGCTTACGATCGATGAAACAAACCGTCGACGCGAGAAACAGCTCGCTTATAATGAAGCGAACGGCATCACCCCACAACAAATCAAGAAGGCGAGAAACTTGTCTGTATTTGGCAGTCCAAGTTCCGAAGCCGATGAGTTGCTGAAAGAAAAACACGCTTATGTGGAACCTTCTTCACCTAATATCGCAGCCGACCCAATCGTACAATACATGAGCAAAGCTCAAATGGAAAAGAGCATAGAGCGTACCCGCAAATTAATGCAGGAGGCCGCCAAAAAACTGGAATTTATCGAAGCTGCCCAATATCGGAATGAGCTGCTGAAACTGGAAGATTTGATGAAAGAAAAGTGGGGATAAACGGCTTATAAATATCAATAAATCTATAAGAAACCCAAACTTTTGCTAATTAGTGTTATAAAAACACCTATTTAAGAGAAATAATTTGCAGATTTCGCAAAAGCCCGTATCTTTGCACTGTGTTTTTCATAGTATTAGATTTAAGGTTAACAAAGGTTGGAGCAAGGCGTTGCTCCTTTTTTTATGCCCATACCCCATCTTAGCATCTTCCAATCCTACAAAAATACCCCTTGAAATCTTATCAAAGGGCATTTTTTATCTACACTCTATCTATAATTAAAGCGCTTTTTCAATAGCCTGTTTAATGAGTGCTTCCATGATATCATATCCTTCTCCTGTAGGATGTACCCCATCTTTCGTATATTGAGGATTCAAGGTCTTATTCTCGCCCACCACCATTGGCTGATAATAATTCACAAACGGAATTTTATTAGCTTTGGCGTAAGCTTCTATGCGGGCATTCAATGACTGAATCTTTTGAGGAGCATCTTTAATCTCCCGTCTCCACGGAAATTCAGCAGCCGGCAATACTGAAGTCAGAATCACTTTGATTTTATTTGCCTTCGCCAGTTCTGCCATAGATGCAATATTTCCGAATGTATAATCTTCATTATAAGCACCTGTATTTTCGGCTACATCATTTGTTCCTGCATTAATGACAACCAATGCCGGAGAAAGATTGATCACATCTTCCCTAAAACGAAGTAAAAACTGATAAGACGTCTGACCACTGATACCACGACCGATATATCCATTTGTTTTGAAGAAATCAGGATGTGTCCTCACCCATCCTTCCGTAATGGAATTGCCCATAAAGACCACTCTTTTTTCCTTCTTTACAGGTTGTGCAAGTGCTGCATTCTCTGTCGCATAACGCTTGTAATTAGCGAACTCATGTTTCTGTGCATAGGTCTCTCCTACTGAGAAACTCAAACAAACGATGGCCAACAACATCCATTGACCCAGTCTTTTCTTTTTCATATACGTATATAAAGATTAGTAATTCAAATTGGTTGCAAAGATAAAAAAACTCTTTATATGAACGATCAAATACCGAATATCCGTTAAGCGGAAAGGAGAAATTCTTAATCTATGTTATATAACATAAGATTTTTCTTGGTTAATTTGCAAAGTTCACAGAAGTCCGTATCTTTGCAACGTGTTTTTCATAGTATTAGATTTAAGGTTAACAAAGGTTGGAGCAAGGCGTTGCTCCTTTTTTTATGCCTATACGCTTGGTTTCCTGAAAAAGAATGGTATTTTTGTGAATCTTAATACCCTAAAAAAAACTGCCATGAAAAAGCTCATTACTCTTTTATTTATAAGCATACTTAGCCTTCAGGTTTATTGTTCCGCACAAGAAATATTAAAAGTGGATTATCCGGCTATCAAAGAGTACGTAACTAATCACAATACGGAGTTTCAAAAGCTCATGCAACGTTTTGCAGAAAATGATACTTTACTCACCCGGCAAGATCATGCCATGCTATATTACGGGTATTCATTCACACCAGCTTACAAAGGAAGTATGGATGATTTTCAGGATTTCCGAAAGTTGATTAAAGAAGAAAAGTATGAAGATGCTTATAATATCGGCAAAGAACTACTAAAAAAGAATCCGGTATCTCTCCAATTACTATATAATATGTACGGAATAGCCGGTTTGCTCCAGAAAGATATCCGGGAAATAAAACACTATTCAAAAAGATACGCAGCCTTGCTTACTATGATTGCGCTTACAGGTGACGGTACAAGCGAAGAAACCGCATTTAAGGTTATCTGCGTAAATGACGAATACCAACTGCTGAACATGTTATTCAAAATGGAAAACATGAAAGGTCAATCGCTAGTCAATAAATGTGATCTGATAGAGTTTGATAAATGCCAGTACTATGAAGGAAATCAAATGTATTTCGACATTAGCCGTTCCCTTGATTATATGAGTGAATTATTCGGAAAATGAAAAAAAAGCTATTCTATATCACACTGATAATTGCCATACTTTGTGTTATCAGTATCTTTATCTGCGACTGGACCATCAAGAAGAATGCAGCCTCCTGCATCTATACTGAAATCAGTGATATTCCTGCAAACAATGTAGGTCTGCTTCTCGGCACCTCTCCTAAGCTGAAAAGCGGAAATAACAATTTATATTTTGACTATCGCATTGATGCGGCGGTTGAACTGTACAAGGCAGGCAAAATTAATTATATTCTTATCAGTGGAGATAATCGCAAAGAAGATTACAACGAACCGGAAGAAATGAAGAAAGCGCTTATGCAAAAAGGTGTTCCTGAAAAGTCTATCTATTTAGATTATGCCGGTTTTCGTACCCTTGACTCTGTTGTGCGTGCTAAAGAAGTATTCGGTCAGACCCGTCTGACCATCATTTCTCAACGATTTCACAATGAGCGGGCTATTTATCTTGCCGAAAAGAATGGGATTACCGCCATCGGTTTTAATGCCAAGGATGTAGACGTCTATGCAGGATTGAAAACCAATATCAGAGAATTATTTGCAAGGGTCAAGATGTTTATCGATTTAGCGATAGATAAGCAACCGCATTTCCTGGGAGAAAAGTACAAACTGCCATCCGGCAAATAAGAAAATATCAAAAACAAAAAGTTATTGAAAAATTTATGGAACAACAACCTCAACTCAATGATCACAACAAACAGGAGTATCCTCCTATGCATACAGCAGAGCATTTACTAAATGCCACTATGGTAAAAACTTTCGGTTGCCCTCGCTCAAGAAATGCCCATATAGAAAGGAAAAAGAGTAAGTGCGACTATATTCTTCCTACTTGTCCTACAGATGCGGAGATACAAGCGATAGAAGATAAGGTAAACGAAGTTATCAGTCAAAATCTGCCCGTAACTGTTGAATTTATGACTCATGAGCAAGCTAAAGGCATCGTAGATCTGAGCAAACTTCCTGCTGACGCCAGTGAGACTCTTCGCATTATACGCATAGGAGATTATGACGCCTGTGCCTGTATAGGGTTACATGTATCCAATACCTCAGAGGTAGGAACTTTCAAAATCATCAGTCATGATTATAATGAAGAAAGGCAAACTTTAAGGTTAAGATTCAAACTCATTGAAAAAAAATAGATTATCAAATTAATATCTATATTATATAAAATAAACACACTGCGGTTACATTTTGTCACCAAACAGGCAAAATTGGCATTATTAAAATGACAAATAGACATTTTCAGTCTCAGTTTTCCTTTGGCATAAGGTTTGCACTAATAGCAGTGAACGACGGTTCAAAAGCATACGGCAAGAGTCGGGATGTCCCCTCTGCGGAAAGCAGCGAACCGAAATTCAAGAGTGAATAAACCGAATGTTTAACTAAAAGATAGGAGACTAAGATTATGATGCCTGTTAGAAGAACTCAAAGTTGGTTACCAAGTATTTTTAACGATTTCTTTGATAACGATTGGATGGTAAAAGCAAATGCAACTGCACCTGCAATCAATGTTTTTGAAACAGAAAAAGAATACAAAGTTGAACTGGCTGCTCCGGGAATGACAAAAGAGGACTTCAATGTTCGCATTGATGAAGACAACAACCTCGTTATCTCTATGGAGAAGAAGACTGAAAACAAAGAAGAGAAGAAAGAAGGTCGCTATCTACGTCGCGAATTCTCTTATTCTAAGTTTCAGCAGACAATGATTCTGCCGGATAATGTAGATAAAGAAAAAATTTCTGCCGCAGTAGAAAACGGAGTTTTGAGCGTCCAACTTCCTAAGATTTCTGAAGAAGAAGTGAAGAAGGCCGAAAAGCAAATCGAAGTAAAATAATACAGTAACCACGATTCATCCCAAGGGGTGAAAACAATAATAAAAACAGCTCTTTTCCAACCAATAAGGATAAGAGCTGTTTTTTATATAATCAAATTCTCAATTATTGATTTTTCCGATAACTGATCACCGCCCAGGTATTGAAACCCAGTGCAAAAAGAAGCAGGACTCCTATTTCAGGCAGCAGTTCCAACAAGCTGCTTCCTTTGAGGTATACCATACGCATTCCTTCCATAAAGTACTTCAAAGGATTGAAATAAGTAATCACCTGTGCCCATTCAGGCATACTGCTCACCGGAGTGAATAATCCGCTCATCAACATCAGAATCAGCATAAAAAAGAACATTACAAACATAGACTGCTGCATAGTTGCCGAATAATTGGATATAACGAGCCCGAAACCGGACATAACGAATACAAACAAAATCGCCAAAAAATAAATCACGATAAAATGCCCTACAGGAGTTATTCCATAAAGCAGCCAGGCTAACAAAAAGCACAAAGTCAATACGATAAAGCCTGTGATCCAGTAAGGTAAAAGTTTAGCCAGAATAAAAGTAAATTTCGGTACGGGAGTCACATTAATCTGTTCGATCGTTCCTACCTCCTTCTCACTAACCACATTCAGGGCAGGCAAAAATCCGCATATCAAAGTCAACAACATTCCCATCAAAGCAGGAATCATATAAAGTTTATAATTCAAATTCGGGTTAAATAATCCCTGCGTATCGATACGAATGGAAGGGGCACTGCCCGACGCAGATATGGCATCAGGATATTCTGCACGTAACTCGGCTGCATAGTTCTTGACAATAGTGCCCAGATAAGCACTGCCTAGCCCTCCTTTCGTTCCATTTACCGAATTGGCTGCAATCAGTATATGGGCTTCTCCTTTGTTCATCCAGTCCCGCTCCAGGTGCCTGGGGATCTCCATTATAATATCCGCTGTTCCCAGTTCAATATTCTGTAATCCATCCTCATAAGATGCCGGCACTTCCGTCAGACGGAAATAGGTAGAAGCCGCAATCTTATTCACCAGCCGCTGAGAAATCACCGAATGATCGTTGTCTACAATATTCAGCTGGATATTCTTTATTTCCAGATTCACAGCCCATGGCATCAGCAACATGATCATGCAGGGAAAGATAAGAATCAATCTCGGCAGGAACGAATTGCGAAGCAACTGTTTAAACTCTTTTTCTATCAGAAATTTTATCATAATAAATTCCTTTATTCCAGTCGATATTTAAATTTCCTGATACTGATGGTAATAAGCACTACTGCCATCAGCAACAAAATACCAATCTCTTTAAGTACCAGCACAACCGGCACTCCTTCAATCATCAGTTTGCGCACAGCCTGAATATACCAGCGGGCCGGAATAATGTCCGATATGGCCCGGAGAATCACCGGCATACTTTCTACCGGAAAAATCATTCCGGACAAAACCATGGTGGGCATCATCAATATCATTCCGGATGCCAGCATGGCCGCCACCTGTGTACTTGTCACAGAGGAAATCAGCAAACCCAAAGCCAGCGACACGAAAATAAAGAGCAAAGACACCATCACCAGCCAGAACAAACTCCCCACTACCGGCACATCCAGTACAAAGACTGAAAGCAGCAAAATGGTTGTCAGATTGACAAAAGATAAAACAAAGTAAGGTACCGCCTTGGCCAGCACGATAAACAATGGTCTTACCGGAGATACCAGCAATACTTCCATCGTGCCCGTCTCCTTTTCACGAACAATGGAAATAGAGGTCATCATCGCGCAAATCAACATTAAAATCAGTCCCATGACTCCGGGCACAAAGTTGTAGGCACTCTTCATCTGCGGATTATACAGCAATTTGACATCCGGAGTCAAACGCGAAACGGACACATTGGGAGGCAACATCTCCTGTCCTGCCGAAGAAACAATGCTGGCTGCATAATTACTCTGCGAGGTAGACATATTGGGATCGGTTGCATCGACTATCAGCTGCACACGGGCATCCCCCGTATAAAGTCCGTCGGCAAAACGCTCTCCAAATACAATTGCCATATCGATCTTATTTTTCCGGAAGGCAGTTTCCATCTCCTGTGGAGAATGAAAACGGGTGGTAACCGTGAAATATTCACTCGCATCCAACCGGTCTATAATTTTCCTTGTCACCACATCATTCGAAGGATCAAGAACTGCCAGCCGGACATTCTTCACTTCCGTACTGATAGCAAACCCAAACAGAATAATCTGCACGACCGGCATTCCCAACAGGATCAGCATAGTACGCCGGTCACGGAAAATATGATAAAATTCTTTCTTTACGAAAGCAATAAATTGTTTCATAATCAATCCGCTTTACGCACCGCATGGCGGGCAAGTTGTTGAAACACATCATCCATTGTCTCCACACCAAACTGTTCTTTCAGCCGGGCCGGCGTATCCAGTGCCTTGATCTGGCCGTCCACCATAATCGATATCCGGTTGCAATATTCCGCTTCATCCATATAGTGTGTGGTAACAAATACAGTGATTCCACGATCGGCAGCCTGATAAATCAGCTCCCAGAACTGCCTGCGAGTAGCAGGATCAACTCCTCCGGTCGGTTCATCAAGGAAGACTATTTTCGGCTCATGGAAGATAGAGACAGAAAAGGCCAGTTTCTGTTTCCAACCCAAAGGAAGTTTTTTCACCAACGTATCTCGTTCGTCTGCAAATCCCAGGCGTTCTAACAATTCATCTGTCTTTTCTTCAATCTCCATCTCCTTCATCCCATAAATTCCGGCAAAGAGACGGATATTCTCCCAGACTTTAAGATCCTCATACAAAGAGAATTTCTGACTCATATATCCGATATGCCTTTTGACTTGTTCGGCTTCCCGAAAGATGTCATAGCCTGCCACCTTTCCTACTCCCGAAGTCGGACGGCTCAATCCGCAAAGCATACGCATCGCAGTCGTCTTACCTGCTCCATTGGCTCCAAGAAAACCGAAAATTTCTCCCCGCTGCACTTGAAAAGAGATATGATCGACTGCCGTAAAATGTCCGAAGGATTTGGTCAGCTGCTCCACCTCGATAACAGGAGCTGCCATCTGTTGCGCCTCCTCCCGTTCCAAGGGTGGCGGACAAAGAATGGAAGCAAACTTCTGAAGAATCCGTTCGGGCGTATCGATTCCGTGCACCTGCCCGTGATTAATAAAAGCAATCCGGTCGCATTGACGAGCCTCATCCATAATAGGAGTGGAAACAATGATCGTGATCCCCTGCTTTCTCAAATTACGGAGCATCTGCCAAAATTCTTTCCGAGACACAGGATCTACACCCGTAGTCGGTTCATCCAGAAATAAAATATCAGGTTTATGAATCAGGGAACAGCTCAATGCCAGCTTCTGCTTCATACCTCCCGACAAAGCGCCTGCCCTTCTTTTTTTAAAGGGCTCGATCTGCTGATAAATATCTTTAATCAAATCATAGTTTTCCTGTATCGACGTATGAAATACCGTAGCAAAAAATTCCAGATTCTCTTCTACGGAAAGGTCCTGATAAAGCGAGAACCGTCCGGGCATATATCCTACTTTCGTACGAATCTGCTTATAATCCGTCACCACATCCAGTCCGTTGACAGTTGCCGTACCTTTATCAGCCAACAGTAAAGTGGTCAGGATGCGGAATAAGGTACTCTTCCCCGCCCCGTCAGGACCGATCAGCCCGAAAATTTCTCCCTGCTCTACCGCAAAAGAAACCTCTTTCAGTGCCTCTACTTTCCCGTAGCTCTTGCTGATTTCCTTTACAACGACTATGGGTTCTCCTTTTTCCATACCACACCTCCATACATACCAATCTTCAACGAACCGTCATTTTTCACGGCAATCTTCACTGCGTATACCAGATTGGCACGTTCATTTTTAGTCAGAATCGTTTTGGGGGTAAACTCCGAACGGTCCGAAATCCAAGTGACCACACCGGGATAGGCTTTCTGTTCCGAATTTCCATAATCGGAATACACCGTCACTTTATCCCCCAATTTCACTTGGGACAATTGCTCTGAAGTAACATAAGCCCGCAAATACATCCGGTCTACCTCACCCACTTTAAACAACGGTTTGCCAACGGATGCCAGTTCTCCCGCTTCCGCATATTTTGCCAGTACCGTACCTTCAATAGGTGACTGAATATGGCACTTGTTCAACTGATCTTCTACCTGTGCCACTTGTATACTGACCGAATTCCCCTGTTCCGTCAGACTGTTCGTACTCTTCATCAATGAGGATTCCTGAGCAATCAACTGCCGCTGAAGCAAGGTTACCTGTGCATCCCAGTCATCCAGTTGTTTCTGATTGGCAGCTCCGGCAGCAAGCAGGTTCTCTACCCGCTTCTTTTCCCTTTGCGCTGTAGTAATTTGCTGTTTGGTAGCGGCTATCTGTTTGGCCAGATCGGGGCGCTGGCTTTCCACCGATTTCATGCTTGCTTCCAGTTGCAACTTTTTCAGATATAACTGGACGGTATCTACCAGCCCGACTTCTTCGCCGGCTTTCAATCTTGTTCCTTCTTCCACTTCCAGTTGCAGCAGTTTTCCCGCCGCTTCGGCGGAAACGATCACTTCCGTAGCTTCAAAGGTTCCCGTTGCATCATAATCGGGCGTTCCGTTTCCACAGGCAGAAAGCAACCATACTGCCATCCCGTATATTCCTATTTTTGTCATTCGTTTCATATCCGACAGATTTTTATTAATGATTAGTAGTATATTTCAATTGATAGATACCCATCAACCGTTGAATCTCATGCATTGCCTTCGCCTGACGGGCAAGACTCTCATTCGTCAGTTCTCTGAGCATCTCTGTTACTGTCAACGTACCATTCGCAACTTTGGCTTCCGCAGCCCGACGAATATTCGTACGCAACCGGATAATTTCATCATCATCCTGCATCTGCTTCTCCAACGAACGGACAGACTGATCTTGCTGCGTCATTTCCAGTCTCGTATTAAAAAGAAACACATCCCGATTGCTGTCCAGTTGCTGCCGTTTGTTTTCAATCACCCGACGGTCGTTCTTCAACGTATACAGACTCCCGAAATTCCATGAAAGCCGGACACCTGCAATATAATAAGGAGAAAATTCATTCTTCAGCATATTCAATCCCGGGTTACCGTAAGCTCCCTGCACAAACAATCCGAAATGAGGAAGATGGCGCACATTCAAGGCTTTCTCTTGTACCTGCAAACCGGCCCCCAGTGCGTCAAACCACGACAGCTCCGGTCGGCGAATCTCACTGACAGTCGACAATTCGTTTTGAGGAACAGGCTTCTCCAATACTGTCTCCGGCGAAAGCACCTCTCCCATCAATAACGAAAGCATCTTCAAATAAGCCATACGGGAAGAAGTCAGTTCCACTCTCTTCTGACGGGTATTCAACTGCTCCACTTTCACAGCATCCAGATCGGCCTGATTAGCTATTCCATTTTCCACATAAGCTGTAATCTGACGGAAGTTCCGTCCCAGTTCATCTTGCAGCAAGGCATTCTGAGCCAACTGCTCATCCAACATAAGAATTCCAAAATACAAATCATTCACACGGCCATTCAACGCATACATATCGACGTTCAACTTTTCCCTGTCGATCTCCGCTTCCGCTGTAACCTTTTTCTTCTGCATCCGGATTCCTCCGCCATCCCATATCTGTTGCTGTAACTCCAGCATCACCTGATACTGGTCTTTGGCCATCCCTTTGATATCCACACCGGGAATGGTAATAGGCAACTCCGTCACATCACTTTGATAAGAAGCCTTTGCTGAAAGAGCAAACTGAGGCAAGTATCCCCTCACCGCATTTTCCAGATTATATTCTTTCGTCTTCTCCACTAAATCATATTGACGCACCAATGGATAGTTATCCTGCGTTTTTTGCTGACATTCTTCTAGTGTTATATGTCCGGTCTGCCCATATATTCCGGCCATGAACAGTAAAAGCGAAAGACTAAAAATAATTCTTTTCATACGCATTTTTTCTATGAATTTAAAGATAGACAAAGATAGACCTTTAAGTAATAGTTTCACATTCTGATAGTTGGAAAATATGTCCCAATAGTTCGATTCATCCTAAAAAAAGAGAAGATTCAAGGGCTATTTCTTATCTTTGCCGGAAAAGAACTGAGAAAATGGAACAGAAGAAACCGATGGAATTAGGCCTCCAACTGTTGAAGGATATAAATATAGTACGTCACAACGAATTTCGCTTCATCAATGCCGAATTCGGATTCGTGACAAGTTTCTCTAAAATGGAAACGACTATCTTCAGTGTCGGACAACCGTACCGGCTACAGGAAGGCCGTATTGCTATTGTCACTAATGGCTCGGCACGTGTTTTAATCAATCTGATCGAATATATTTTCCTGCCCGACCATATATCCCTGATAGCTCCCAACTCTATCATACAAATCATAGAAGTATCTCACGATTTTGATGCTCACATGATGGCAGTAGACCTGAACTTTCTGCCGATATCCGGAAAGGAAGAATTCTTCACCCATTTCCTCCAACAAAAGAAAAATCTCCTGTTTCCACTGACTACCGAAGAACAAATACAGATAGAGAATTTTGTGACGGTCATGTGGAGTGTATTGCAAGAACCTGTATTCAGAAAAGAGGTCATTCAGCATTTACTAGTAGGATTACTATATAATATAGAGTATATAGCCAAAAGCAAAGGGCAGGCCGAACTCAGTCCATTAACCCATCAAAACGACATTTTTCAGCGCTTCATTTCTTTGGTCAACACCTATAGCAAAACAGAACGGAATGTCAGTTTCTATGCGGATAAACTTTGTCTCACTCCCCGTTATCTGAACACTGTAATCCGGCAAACCAGCCAGCAAACAGTAATGGACTGGATAAACCAGTCCATTATACTAGAGGCTAAAGTATTGCTAAAACATAGCAACCGCCTTGTTTATCAGATATCAGATGAATTAAACTTTCCCAATCCGTCTTTCTTCAGCAAGTTTTTCAAACGAATGACCGGAATGACGCCTCAGGAATATCAGAAGAATTAAAGGATTACTTTGAAAACTCCTTTATCCGCTGTTCTTCATCCAGTTTACAGATCAACAGTGTATTATCTTTCTCGGCAATGATATATCCATCCAGCCCCTGAATAACGACCCGTTTCTCTTCACTGGTATGTACGATGCAGTTCTTGCTTTCGTACAAACGGACATCGGCCCCTACCGTAGCATTTCCGGATTTATCTTGTGGCAACAGTCCGCGGAGCGCTCCCCAGGTCCCCAAGTCCGACCAACCGAAAGAAGCCGGAAGTACATAGATTTCCTGTGCTTTTTCCATTACGGCATAGTCTATGGAAATAGCTTCGCAGGTAGGGAACAGCTTTTTAATCGTTTCATTTTCCTTCTCCGTATAGAAATCGGGGAAAATACGATCGAAGATTTGCGCTATGCCCGGAGCATATACACGCATCACGGAAGTGATAGTACGCACATTCCATACAAAAATTCCTGCATTCCAGAAGTAATTACCCTCGGCCAGATATCTGTCGGCAGTCTCCCTGTCCGGTTTTTCCTTGAATGCATCTACCGTAAAAATCTCTTTATCAGTCATGATCTGATCTCCGGCAGCAATGTATCCATATCCGGTTTCCGGGCGAGTCGGTTTGATACCCAGCGTTACGATAGCACTGCTGTTGTCAGTAAAACGAAGTGCTTTCTCTACTACCCGGCGGAATTCACCCGTATCGATAACCAATGCATCCGACGGAGTCACCACCACATTGGCGTTCGGATGTTTTTTCTTGATTTTCCAGCAAGCATAGGCGATGCAGGGAGCAGTGTTTCGTGCACAAGGCTCTGCAAGGATATTGCTTTCAGGAATCTCCGGCAATTGCTCCCGGACGATATCAATATATTTCTCGGACGTTACTACCCACACATTTTCCCGTGGACAGACGCCATCAAAACGATCAGCGGTCAGTTGAATCAACGTACGCCCGCATCCCATTATATCAATAAATTGCTTGGGACATTCCGGTGTACTCATCGGCCAAAAACGACTACCGATGCCACCAGCCATAATTACGATATGATTATCCATGCTCATATTACTCCCCTGTTTTAGAATATTTGTGAAATAATTGCGCAATTTACACCAATTTGTCCAATCATGCAACTTTATAGACATTAAAAAAAATAGTGACACTATGCAGAAAGGATAGTGTAAGCATACGGACAGGATAGTGACACTATGCCATGCCTATAGTGACACCATCCCAAAAACAGAAATTCATAAAAAAAGCCGCCCCCGAATGCACGGGAACGACTTTTCCAACTTATTATATAACAACTTATTATATCTTACTTATACTCTTCCCAACTCTTGATGGCAATATCATCAACGGTCATCGTACAGAAAGCATTGATAAATGCACTTGCCAGACGGGCGTTCGTTATCAACGGCACGTTCAGGTCGATAGCCGCGCGACGGATTTTATATCCATTGTCCAGTTCTCCGGCAGTCAGGTTCTTCGGGATATTGACTACCATGTCAATTTCCTTATTATGAAGCATTTCCAATGCCTGCGGATGTCCTTCTTCACTCGGCCAGTAGACAAGCGTACTTTCAATGCCGTTCTCAGCAAAGGTTTTATGAGTACCGTCGGTTGCAAAGAGTTTGTATCCCTTGTTTACCAACATACGTGCTGCATCCATCATATCAGCCTTCTGCTTCATTGTACCTGTAGAAAGCAGGATGTTCTTTTTAGGAATACGGTAGCCGACAGACAGCATGGCTTTCAGTACGGCACAGGAAGTGTCACTTCCGATACAGCCGACCTCACCTGTAGAAGCCATATCCACTCCCAATACAGGGTCAGCTTTCTGCAAACGGTTGAAAGAGAACTGCGAAGCCTTAATTCCCACATAGTCCAGTTCAAAGAGATTCTTTTCCGGTTTCTCCACAGGAAGACCCAGCATCACTTTGGTTGCCAGCTCAATGAAGTTTATCTTCAGCACTTTGCTGACAAACGGGAAAGAACGGCTGGCACGCAGATTACATTCGATTACCTTAATATCATTATCTTTTGCCAGGTATTGGATGTTGAACGGACCGGAAATATTCAATGCCTTGGCAATCTCACGGCTGATGCGTTTGATGCGACGGACAGTTTCCACATACAACTTCTGCGGCGGAAACTGAATAGTGGCATCACCGGAGTGTACACCGGCAAACTCAATATGTTCGCTGATTGCATAGGCTATGATTTCACCATTCTGCGCCACAGCATCCATTTCCACTTCCTTCGCATGTTCGATAAACTGACTTACTACCACCGGATGCTTCTTTGATACATTGGCAGCCAGTTTCAGGAAACGTTCAAGCTCTTCCTGATTGGAGCAGACATTCATCGCAGCACCCGAAAGCACATAAGACGGACGGACAAGAACCGGGAAACCTACTTCATCGACAAACTCGTTAATATCTTCCAGCGATGTCAACTCACGCCAGCGTGGCTGGTCTACACCGATACGGTCGAGCATTGCAGAGAACTTTTCACGGTCTTCGGCATTGTCGATGCTCTGAGCACTTGTTCCCAGTATGTGAATGTTCTGGGCATCCAGACGTAAAGCAAGGTTATTCGGAATCTGACCACCGGTAGATACGATGACACCATGCGGATTTTCCAGTTCAAGAATATCCATTACCCTTTCGAATGTCAGTTCGTCAAAGTAGAGACGGTCGCACATGTCATAGTCTGTAGATACCGTTTCCGGATTATAGTTGATCATAACACTGCGCCAACCTTCCTTGCGAATGGTATTCAGAGCCTGCACACCGCACCAGTCAAACTCTACAGAAGAACCGATACGGTAGGCACCGGAACCCAATACGACGATGGATTTATGGTCACCCAGATAATGTACATCGTTTGCCACTCCGCTATAGGTCAGATACAGATAATTGGTCTGCGCCGGATATTCGGCAGCCAGTGTATCGATCTGTTTTACCACCGGAAGGATACCGGCAGCCTTACGATACTTGCGGACATACAGGCTTCCATTTTCCATATCACCTTCATAACCAATGGCTCGGGCAATCTGGAAATCGGAAAAGCCCTGAACTTTAGCCTTGCGAAGCAGTTCCACAGGCAGATCGGCAATCTGTTTATGATTATTTCCCCATTCGTGCATTTCTTCCGAAGTCTTCATTATATTCATCAACTTCTGAAGGAACCATTTGTCAATCTTCGTCAGTTCATGCACCTGATCGATGGTGTATCCTGCACGGAAGGCTTTTGAGATCACAAAAATACGTTTATCGGTCGGTTCGCGCAGTGCTTTGTCAATATCAGGGATTACTAGTTCTTTGTTTTCCACGAATCCGTGCATTCCCTGTCCGATCATACGGAGGCCCTTCTGAATAGCTTCTTCAAAAGTACGTCCGATTGCCATCACTTCACCTACCGACTTCATGGAAGAACCCAGTTCCTTGTCTACACCATGGAATTTTCCCAAGTCCCAACGTGGAATCTTACATACCACATAGTCCAAAGCCGGTTCGAAGAAAGCAGAAGTAGTCTTTGTCACCGAGTTCTTCAAGTCGAAGAGTCCGTAGCCGAGTCCCAGTTTGGCAGCCACGAATGCCAACGGATATCCGGTTGCCTTAGAGGCCAGGGCCGAGGAACGGGAAAGACGGGCATTTACTTCGATGACGCGATAATCTTCCGATTCGGGGTCGAAAGCATACTGTACATTACATTCGCCGACAATACCGATGTGGCGGATGATACGGATAGCCAGTTCACGAAGTTTATGATATTCACTGTTGGTCAGTGTTTGAGACGGAGCAATAACGATAGACTCACCGGTATGAATACCCAGCGGGTCAAAGTTCTCCATATTACAAACTGTAATACAGTTGTCAAAACGGTCGCGGACGACTTCGTATTCTACTTCTTTCCACCCACGAAGCGATTTTTCCACCAACACTTGCGGAGAAAAAGAAAAGGCTTTTTCTACCAGTACATCCAGTTGCTCTTCATTGTCACAGAAACCGGAGCCCAGACCACCCAGCGCATAAGCCGCACGGACAATGACCGGATATCCCAGTTCCTTCGCTGCACGACGGGCATCTTCCGCATTTTCTACGGCTTCACTTTTAATGGTCTTGACATTGATTTCGTTCAGTTTCTGTACAAAGAGTTCACGGTCTTCCGTATCCATAATGGCTTGTACGGGAGTACCGAGTACTTTTACATTATACTTTTCAAGGATTCCTTCTTTATATAAAGCAACTCCACAATTCAGCGCGGTCTGTCCGCCGAATGCCAGCATAATACCTTCCGGCTTTTCCTTCTGGATTACTTTCTCTACAAAATACGGAGTGACCGGAAGGAAGTAAATTTGATCTGCCACTCCTTCGGATGTCTGTACGGTAGCAATATTCGGATTGATAAGAATGGTTTCAATCCCTTCTTCTTTCAAGGCTTTGAGTGCCTGCGAACCGGAATAGTCAAACTCACCGGCTTCACCGATTTTCAAGGCACCGGAACCCAGCAGCAATACTTTTTTTATATTTTCTTTCATGATAGTCGGTTATTTAAGCAGGTTTACAAATTCATCGAACAGGAATTCCGTATCCGTAGGACCACTTGCAGCTTCGGGATGGAACTGTGCAGAGAACCAAGGATTTTTCTTGTGTTTGATTCCTTCGTTAGAACCATCATTCATATTGATAAACAGCGGTTCCCAATCCGATCCCAGCGTATTATTGTCTACCGCATAACCATGATTCTGCGAAGTAATAAAACAACGTTCCGTACCCACCATGCGTACCGGCTGGTTGTGGCTACGGTGTCCATATTTAAGTTTGTAAATCTTTGCCCCTCCGGCTTTCGAGAGCAACTGGTTGCCCATGCAGATTCCAAAGATGGGAAGTTTCTCGTTCGCCATCGCCTTGCGGATATTCTGTACAGCTGCGTCGCAGGTATCCGGGTCACCCGGTCCGTTGGAGATAAACAGCCCGTCAAATTCGAGTCCGTTAAAATCATAATCCCAAGGTACACGGATCACTTCTACACCACGCTTCAACAAGCAACGGATAATATTGGTCTTTACACCGCAATCCACCAAAACAACCTTCTTTAATTGACAATTGACAGTTGACAATTGACAATTAAGCTGCGCGACGGACATGGTTAATGGAAAAGAACGGGATGTTCCATCGGGAAGATAGGAGATTATTTCTTTGCAGGAAACACGGTCTACGTAATTCACGGCAGCGTAATTGTCCATTGTCAATTGTCCATTGTCAATTTCTTCGACAATTTCATTGTCGAAGACGATGCGTCCCATCATGACTCCGTGTTCACGAAGTATTTTGGTCAGCTCACGCGTATCGATGCCTGTGATGCCCGGTACTTTCTCACGTTTCAGCCAGTCGCCGAGGCTTTCCACTGCGTTCCAGTGGCTGTACTCAGAAGAGTAGTCACTTACGATGATCGCTTCGGCATGAATCTTTTCACTTTCCATGAAAGTAGCAAGTCCGTTGGGTTCGATGGTAAAAGGAGGAACTCCGTAGTTACCCACCAAAGGATAGGTAAGAGTCATCAACTGTCCGGCGTAGGAAGGGTCAGTAAGGCTCTCCGGATATCCGGTCATGGCGGTGTTGAAAACTACTTCGCCCGCCACCGGCTTCTCGTAGCCAAACGACTTACCGGAAAACCGGCTCCCGTCGTCAAGGATTAATGTCACATTTCTCATTCTTATTTTTGAATCGTTGTATGGTTGTTAGAATTGATACATCTGCTCAATGTAGTTGATGAATGCCTGATTCACCATTTTCACACCACCCGGCGTGGGATAGTTTCCACTGAAGTACCAGTCTCCCTGATGGTTCGGACAGGCTTCATGGAGTCCTTCCAGCGGTTGGTAGACGATTTCCACTTTCGCTTTCGTTCCCTTCGGTGTCAGGAGTTCTACCATCTTGGCAGATATTTCTTCATCCGTGAACGGTGCATAGATATCTTTCACGTAATTCACCATTTGTTCTTTCGGCAATCCTACCTGCTCTTTCGATTTCCGGTAGGCGGCGGCAATCACATCCTTCATATCCCGCTCTTTCAGGAGTTCGATGGCTGCTTTGAAAGCGATAAATTCGCTCATCTTCGCCATATCGATGCCGTAATAGTCCGGATAACGGACTTGTGGAGAAGAAGATACAATCACGATCTTCTTCGGACCAAGACGGTCGAGGATACCAATGATACTTTGCTTCAAAGTAGTACCACGCACAATGCTATCGTCGATAATCACGAGATTGTCGACACCGGAAACCAGACTTCCGTATGTGATGTCATATACGTGGGCAGCCAGGTCATTCCGGCTGTTTCCTTCGGCAATGAATGTACGGAGCTTAATATCTTTGATGGCAACTTTTTCACTGCGGATACGGCGGGAAAGAATGACCTCCAGCTCTTCCATATTGGGATGATGCCCCAAGGCCGCAATCTGCCGTACTTTCTCTTCATTCAGATAGTCATCCAGCCCTTGCAGCATTCCGTAGAAGGCAACTTCGGCCGTATTCGGGATAAAGGAAAATACAGTATGGTCCAAGTCGTTATTAATGGCTTTCAGAATATTCGGAACCAGTTTTTCTCCCAGAAGTTTCCGCTCCTTATAGATATCTACATCGCTGCCACGGGAGAAGTAGATACGTTCGAACGAGCAGGCGTGCCGCTCGCGGGGCTTGTTGATTTGTGAAGTCCGCAGTCTGCCTTCTTTGCTGATCAGCAATGCCTGCCCGGGTTGCAGTTCCTTGATTTTTTCTACGGGAACATTCAAAGCAGTCTGAATCACCGGACGCTCGGAAGCCAGTACGGCTATTTCATCATCCTGATACCAGAAAGCGGGACGAATACCCCACGGATCACGGATAGCAAAAGATTCGCCACTTCCGGTGAGGCCGCAGATCACATATCCCCCATCCCACTCACGGCTGGAAGTACGCAATACGTTGGCCAGTTCGATATGTTCTTCTATATAATGGGTGACTCCCATCCCTGTCAGTCCTTCGGCTTCGGCAAGGTTGAAGAGGCGTTCCACTTCACGGTCAAGACGATGTCCCACCTGTTCCAACATGATATAGGTATCGGCATACTTACGTGGATGCTGACCGATAGCGGTGATGCGGGCAAAAATTTCGTCTACATTCGTCATATTGAAGTTTCCGCAGAGAGCCAGATTTTTGGCACGCCAGTTGTTTCTTCTTAAAAACGGATGTACGTACGAGATTCCGGATTTTCCGGTAGTAGAATAACGCAGATGCCCCATATATACTTCACCCGCAAAGGGTAAAGTACGTTTGGCAAATGCCGCATCATGCAACTGTTCGGGAGTGAGGTCCTTGAAGTTACTCTGTACAGCTTCGAAGATTTCGGTGATGGCACCGGAACCTAACGCGCGTTCGCGAAACATATATTCCTCACCCGGATTTGCTTCCAGCTTCACGCATGCCAGTCCTGCCCCTTCCTGCCCCCGGTTATGCTGTTTCTCCATCAACAGATAGAGCTTGTTGAGGCCGTACATCCATGTTCCGTACTTTTTCTCGTAATACTCCAGGGGTTTGAGCAGGCGTATCATGGCAACGCCACATTCATGTTTCAATTGTTCCATTAATCTATCTCTTACTATTTGACTATTTACATTTTAAACTACTCGACTGTTACCGACTTAGCCAAATTTCTAGGTTGGTCTACATCCATTCCCTTACATACCGCAATATGATAGGCAAGCAATTGGAGAGGTACCGTAGTAATTAACGGATCAAGGCACTCGATTGTTTCCGGAAGTTCGATACTGCAATCGGCTACTTTACTGATCACCGTATCGCCCTTGGTTACAAATGCAATCACCTTTCCTTTTCGTGCCTTGATTTCCTGAATATTGCTAAGTACTTTCTCATACAGCCCGTTTTGGGTAGCAATGACTACTACCGGCATTTCGGCATCAATCAGGGCTATCGGTCCGTGCTTCATTTCGGCAGCCGGATAACCTTCGGCGTGAATATACGATATTTCTTTCAATTTCAATGCACCTTCCAAAGCAACCGGATAACTATATCCGCGTCCGAGGTAAATAAAGTTATGCGCATAGGTGAAAGTTTTCGACAGTTCCGCCAGCTTACCATTCAGTTTCAATACTTCCTTCATTTTGCCGGGAATGCTATTCAATTCCCGTACAATGTTCAGGTATTGTGTCTCGTCTATCGTACCTTTCTCCCGGGCGAGAGTCAATGCCAACATGGTCAGCACAGTCACCTGTCCGGTAAATGCTTTGGTCGATGCCACTCCGATTTCCGGTCCGACGTGGATGTACGACCCCGTATGCGTAGCGCGGGGGATGGAGGAACCAATCGCATTACAGATACCATATATAAATGCACCCCGACTTTTTGCCAGTTCCACTGCCGCCAGCGTATCCGCCGTTTCTCCACTTTGAGAAATGGCAATCACCACATCGTGCTCATCGATCACCGGATCACGGTAACGAAATTCGGAGGCATACTCCACTTCTACCGGAATACGGCAGAAACTTTCAATCAGATGCTTTCCGATCAATCCCGCATGCCACGAAGTACCGCAAGCCACAATAATAAAGCGTTTGGCGTTCAGCAACTTTTCTTTATAGTCTATTACTGCCGAAAGCACCACGTTATTGGCTTCCACATTGATACGTCCACGCATACAATCGTGAATACAGTCCGGCTGCTCAAAAATCTCCTTCAACATGAAATGCGGATAACCGCCTTTTTCCAGCTGACCAAGCTTCAATTCTACTTTTTTCACTTCGGGAGTCATCTCCACATTGCTGAGATCGACTACCTTCAATTCTTTTCCCCGATTGATCACCGCTATCTCACCATCTTCGAGATACACCACCTTATCTGTATATTCTACAATCGGTGTGGCATCCGAAGCAAGGAAAAACTCATCTTCACCAATACCTACCACCAGCGGACTGCTTTTGCGGGCCGCAATGATTTCTTCCGGATGTTCTTTATCAAGAATCGCAATCGCATAAGCACCAATCACTTCATTCAAAGCCAACTGAACGGCAGTAAGCAGATCGACCCGATTGGTAACTTTCATATATTCGATTAATTGCACGAGCACCTCGGTATCGGTACTACTTTTAAAGACGTAGCCTTTGGCTTGGAGTTTTTCTTTGAGAACGGCGTAATTTTCAATGATACCGTTATGAATGAGAGCGAGTTTTTCGGAAGAAGAGTAATGAGGATGAGCATTAACGGAACAAGGTTCCCCGTGAGTAGCCCAACGGGTATGGGCAATTCCGACTGTACCGGAAATATCTTTTTGTGTGACGAAATTTTCAAGTTCGGAGACTTTCCCTTTCGTCTTGTACACATTTAACTGTTGGTTATCACTGATCAATGCTACCCCTGCACTGTCATATCCACGATACTCCAGTCGCTTCAGCCCTTTAATAAGGATGGGGTAGGCTTTTCTTTTACCAATATAGCCTACTATTCCACACATATTATGATATTTTTATTTCGGGTGCAAATATACACATTCAAAATGACACAAAGATAACTTTTTCAATATTTATTTGACATAAGCACATAAAAAAGTTGCAAACACATCAAAACGTTAAATAATATATTATTTTAAGCTCAAAAAGAAACAAATTACAATCAAAACAAAATAAAACCGGACAGACTGATAAATTATAAGCAAATCAGAGCATTTTGATTACAAATTAAAAGAATAAAGAAAGGGGTTCTTATTTTGTGTCACACAAAATAAACAATATACTATCATTATGAAATTAAATTCCTAACTTTGCCGAACAATTTGATACAGCAAATAGGTATTATCATACAATAAAGCTAGAAAGAATGAAGAAACAAGAACTTTTTAACAACGCAACAGGAAAATTCCCCTACCAACGACAGCCCGGACAAATGGGCTTGTATGACGCGGCATACGAACACGATGCCTGCGGGGTTGGTATGCTGGTGAACATTCACGGAGAAAAGTCACATGACATTGTTGAGTCGGCTTTAAAGGTATTAGAGAATATGCGTCACCGTGGCGCTGAGGGAGCGGATAACAAAACCGGCGACGGTGCAGGTATTATGTTACAGATTCCGCATGAGTTTATTTTACTGCAAGGCATTCCCGTACCCGAAAAGGGACGGTACGGTACCGGTCTGCTTTTCCTGCCAAAAAACGAGAAAGATCAGGCAGCTATTTTTAGTATCATTATTGAAGAAATAGAAAAAGAGGGACTTACATTGATGCATCTGCGCAATGTACCCACCTGTCCGGAAATTCTAGGTGAAGCGGCTCTGGCTAACGAACCGGATATCAAGCAGGTCTTTATTACCGGTTTTACGGAAACGGAAACCGCCGACCGCAAACTGTATCTGATTCGCAAACGGATAGAGAATAAAGTCAGATTGTCAGCTATTCCGACGAGAAACGATTTTTATGTCGTTTCGCTCTCGACCAAAAGTATTATATATAAAGGTATGCTCTCGTCATTGCAGCTACGCAACTACTATCCTGATCTGACGAATAGTTACTTCACCAGCGGACTGGCTCTGGTACACTCCCGTTTCAGCACCAACACTTTTCCGACATGGGGACTGGCACAACCTTTCCGCCTGCTGGCGCACAATGGTGAGATCAATACCATTCGTGGCAACCGCGGATGGATGGAAGCCCGTGAAAGCGTACTCTCCACTCCTATACTGGGAGAGATCAAAGAAATACGCCCGATCATACAGCCGGGCATGAGCGACAGTGCTTCTCTGGACAATGTGCTGGAGTTTCTGGTCATGTCAGGATTAAGTCTGCCTCATGCAATGGCCATGCTCGTACCGGAATCTTTCAACGAGAAGAATCCGATCAGTGAAGACCTGAAAGCATTCTATGAATACCACTCTATCCTGATGGAGCCTTGGGACGGACCGGCAGCCTTGCTTTTCAGCGACGGACGATTTGCAGGTGGTATGCTCGACCGTAACGGCCTGCGCCCTGCCCGCTATCTGATCACTAAAAACGATACGATGGTAGTGGCATCCGAAGTGGGCGTAATGGACTTTGAACCGGGAGATATCAAGGAAAAAGGGCGCCTGCAACCGGGCAAGATTCTATTGATCGATACAGAGAAAGGAGAAATCTACTATGACGGCGAATTGAAGAAACAACTGGCCGAAGCGAAGCCTTACCGTACATGGCTATCGACTAACCGTATCGAACTGGATGAACTGAAAAGCGGTCGTAAAGTGCCTCATCACGTAGAAAACTATGACTGGATGCTCCGTACTTTCGGCTATTCAAAAGAAGATATCGAACGGCTGATTATGCCAATGGCGAGCGCGGGTGCCGAACCCATCCACTCAATGGGTAATGATACGCCACTGGCTGTACTTTCCGATAAACCACAGCTACTCTACAACTATTTCCGCCAACAATTCGCACAGGTTACGAATCCGCCGATCGACCCGCTACGCGAAGAACTGGTAATGTCTTTGACGGAATATATCGGAGCGGTAGGCATGAATATCCTGACTCCCAGCGAGAGTCATTGTAAAATGGTACGTCTGAATCATCCGATTTTAAGCAATACACAGCTGGATATTCTTTGCAATATCCGCTACAAGGGCTTTAAGACTGTAAAATTACCGATGCTGTTTGAAGTATCCAAAGGGAAAGCCGGATTACAGGAATCACTGAACAACCTTTGCAAAATGGCGGAGGAATCAGTTACGGACGGAGCAAACTACATTGTACTGACCGACCGTGACGTGGATGCAACTCATGCCGTTATCCCTTCATTACTGGCAGTAAGTGCCGTGCATCACCATCTGATATCTGTCGGCAAACGTGTGCAGACAGCATTGATTGTAGAGAGCGGAGAAATGCGTGAAGTAATGCACGCCGCTTTACTACTCGGTTTTGGAGCCAGTGCACTGAACCCGTATATGGCATTTGCCATCCTCGACAAGCTGGTAAAAGAGAAAGATATTCAACTGGACTATGCTACCGCTGAGAAAAACTATATCAAATCTATCTGCAAAGGTCTGTTCAAAATCATGAGTAAGATGGGGATTTCCACTATCCGCTCTTATCGCGGTGCAAAGATTTTCGAAGCTGTCGGACTCAGCGAAGAGTTGAGCAAGGCTTATTTCGGCGGACTCGGTTCCCCCATCGGAGGTATCCGCCTGGAGGAAGTGGCAAGAGACGCAATCGCTTTCCACGATGAAGGAGTTGAAGGAATGGAAAATGGAGAATTGAAAATGGAAAATGAAGCACCGCACGGCAACTCTCAATTTTCAACTTTCAATTTTCCATTATTAAAGAACAACGGACTGTATGCCTTCCGAAAGGACGGAGAGAAACATGCGTGGAACCCGGAAACCATCAGTACATTGCAACTTGCCACCCGCTTGGGCAGCTACAAGAAATTCAAAGAGTTCACTCATTTGGTAGACAATAAGGAGAAACCTATTTTCCTGCGTGACTTCTTAGGATTCCGTCGCAATCCTATATCCATCGAACAGGTAGAACCGATAGAGAATATTCTCCGTCGTTTTGTGACGGGTGCCATGTCTTTCGGATCTATCAGCAAGGAAGCTCATGAAGCAATGGCGATTGCCATGAATACCATTCACGGACGCAGCAACACGGGTGAAGGTGGCGAAGATGCTTCCCGCTTCCACCCGCTGCCGGACGGTACTTCCATGCGAAGTGCCATCAAACAGGTAGCTTCCGGACGCTTCGGGGTCACCGCCGAATATCTGGTGAATGCCGATGAGATACAAATAAAAATAGCGCAGGGAGCTAAACCAGGGGAAGGCGGACAGCTTCCGGGATTCAAAGTGAACGACGTCATAGCCAAAACACGCCATTCCATTCCGGGAATCTCACTGATCTCTCCTCCTCCCCATCATGATATTTATTCGATTGAGGATTTGGCGCAATTGATATTTGACTTGAAAAACGTTAATCCACAAGCCAAAATCAGTGTCAAACTGGTAGCAGAAAGTGGCGTAGGTACCATTGCCGCAGGCGTGGCAAAAGCAAAAGCGGATTTGATTGTCATCTCCGGTGCCGAGGGTGGTACGGGAGCCTCTCCCGCTTCATCCATCCGTTACGCCGGCATTTCTCCGGAACTGGGACTGAGCGAGACACAGCAAACCTTGGTTCTGAACGGTCTGCGGGGACAAGTCGTCCTACAAGCCGATGGCCAATTGAAAACCGGACGCGACATTATCATAATGGCATTAATGGGCGCCGAAGAATATGGTTTTGCCACTTCCGCCCTGATCGTGCTGGGATGTGTGATGATGCGCAAATGTCACCAGAATACTTGTCCGGTAGGAGTAGCCACGCAGAATGAGGAATTACGCAAACGCTTTCATGGGCGCAGCGAATATCTTATCAACTTTTTCACCTTCCTGGCACAGGAAGTCCGTGAATATCTGGCGGAAATGGGATTCACCAAAATGGATGATATTATCGGACGCACGGACTTGATTGAACGCAAATCCGACGAAAACGATCCGAATCCGAAGCACGCTCTGATTGACTTCACCAAGCTACTGGCACGCGTGGATAACAGTGCAGCCATCCGTCACGTCATCGATCAGGATCATGGTATTTCTACAGTGAAGGATGTGGCAATCATTGATGCTGCCCAAGAAGCGATAGAACACGAAAAAGAAGTTTCATTGGAATACACAATTGCCAATACGGACCGTGCGACAGGTGCCATGCTCTCCGGTGTCATTGCCAAAAAACACGGAGAAAAGGGACTGCCGGAACATACCTTGAATGTGAAATTCAAAGGCTCTGCGGGACAGTCGTTCGGTGCCTTCCTCGTACCGGGAGTCAATTTCAAGCTGGAAGGTGAAGCGAATGATTATCTGGGTAAAGGATTGAGTGGCGGACGCATTGCCGTATTACCGCCTATCCGCAGCAACTTCGAAGCCGAAAAGAACACGATTGCAGGCAACACCCTGCTCTATGGTGCAACCAGCGGTGAAGTTTATATCAATGGCCGCGTAGGCGAACGTTTTGCCGTGCGCAACTCAGGAGCTGTTGCCGTAGTGGAAGGTGTAGGCGACCACTGTTGCGAATATATGACCGGAGGCCGTGTAGTGGTTCTGGGGCAAACCGGACGAAATTTTGCCGCCGGTATGAGTGGCGGTGTGGCTTACGTATGGAACAAAGACGGCAATTTTGACTACTTCTGCAACATGGAAATGGTTGAACTGTCACTGATCGAAGAAGCCGGTTACCGCAAAGAACTGCACGAACTGATTCGTCAGCACTACCTGTACACCGGTTCGAAACTGGCACGTACCATGCTCGATGACTGGAACCATTACGTAGATCAGTTTATCCAGATAGTACCTATTGAATACAAAAAAGTACTACAGGAAGAGCAGATGAGAAAGTTACAGCAAAAAATAGCAGATATGCAAAGAGACTATTAATTCAAGTATTAGGTATTAAGTATTAGGTATTAACCGTAGCTTCAAACATCTTTAATCCATATAGTTAATACTTATTGCTTAATACCTATTACCTAATACTTATTACTTAACAAGATGGGAGATCCTAAAGCTTTTTTAAATATACCTCGGCAAGAGGCGGGATACCGCCCCGTTAGCGAGCGCATCACTGACTATAGTCAGGTAGAACAAACATTGAATACGAACAGCCGTAAATTACAGGCATCACGGTGTATGGATTGCGGAGTACCTTTTTGTCACTGGGCTTGTCCAATAGGCAATAAACAGCCGGAATGGCAGGACGCTTTATTCAAAGGAAAATGGAAAGAAGCGTATGAAGTGCTGTCATCCACTTGCGACTTTCCGGAATTTACAGGACGTATCTGCCCTGCCCTCTGTGAGAAATCCTGTGTACTGAAACTATCCTGTGACCAACCGGTGACTATCCGTGAAAATGAAGCTGCCATTGTAGAAGCCGCCTTCCGTGAAGGATATATACAGGTGCAGCATCCCCAAAGAAACGGCAAAAAAGTAGCAGTTGTCGGTGCCGGTCCGGCCGGATTGGTAGTTGCCAACCAACTGAATCTAAAAGGATACACCGTAACGTTATTCGATAAAGATGAAGCTGCGGGAGGATTATTACGTTTCGGTATTCCAAACTTCAAACTGGACAAAAACGTAATCGACCGCCGCATGAAAATACTTGCCGCAGAAGGTATTCAGTTTGAAATGGGAGTAGAAATAGACGTTAACCATTTGCCGGAAGGATTCGATGCATATTGCATTTGCACGGGTACACCGACTGCCCGTGATTTAAGCATTCCGGGACGGGAGTTGAAAGGAATCCATTTCGCACTGGAAATGCTGGCGCAACAGAACAGGATTCTGGAAGGACAAACTTTCCCCAAAGACAAACTGGTGAATGCCAAAGGCAAAAAAGTGCTTGTGATCGGCGGTGGAGACACCGGTTCGGACTGTATCGGAACCAGTGTACGACAGGGAGCAACCAGCGTCACGCAAATTGAAATTATGCCCAAACCTCCCGTCGGCCACAATCCTTCTACGCCCTGGCCGCAATGGCCGGTAGTTTTCAAAACGACCTCCAGCCATGAAGAAGGTTGTACCCGTCGCTGGTGCCTGACTTCCAATCAGTTTTTGGGTAAGAACGGTAAAGTAACCGGCGTCGAGGTGGAAGAAGTAGAATGGACACCGGCAACAGATGGCGGACGTCCGACCATGAACCTCACAGGGAAGAAAGAAGTAATCGAAGCAGATATGGTGCTGCTGGCCATGGGATTCCTGAAACCGGAACAACCGAAATTTGCAGAAAACGTATTCCTTGCCGGAGATGCAGCTACCGGAGCAAGCCTCGTAGTACGGGCGATGGCAGGAGGACGAAAGGCTGCTGCGGACATAGATCACTATTTGGTGAAGTAACCCTTACAGCAAGGAACACCATGAAGTTTATAGACTATTATTTATTCGTTTGACCTAGGTTGAACGAAACAACAACCTAGGTTGAACTAAAAGATGACCCAGGTCAAACGAAAGGAAAAGCCAGGGAAAACGAATAAATAGTAACGAACCGACTTTTAAAAAACAGAGAATCAACAAATTATATTAACTTCCAAATACTCAAAGTTATGTGTGGAATAGCAGGTATACTCAACATAAAAACTCAAACCAAAGAGCTAAGAGACAAAGCACTGAAAATGGCACAGAAAATCCGTCATCGCGGACCGGACTGGAGCGGTATCTACGTAGGTGGAAGCGCCATTCTGGCACACGAACGCCTCTCGATAGTTGACCCGCAAAGCGGAGGACAGCCCTTATACTCCCCCGACCGGAAACAAGCGCTCGCCGTGAACGGTGAAATCTACAACCATCGGGATATCCGCGCCCGCTATGCCGGACAATATGATTTTCAGACCGGAAGCGACTGTGAAGTGATTCTTGCCCTTTATAAAGATAAAGGCATCCACTTTCTGGAAGAGATCAGCGGAATTTTCGCCTTTGTACTTTATGATGAAGAAAAAGACGAGTTCCTCATTGCACGTGATCCTATCGGAGTCATACCTTTATATATAGGAAAAGACAAGGATGGCAAAATCTACTTCGGCAGTGAACTGAAAGCACTCGAAGGATTCTGTAATGAGTACGAACCATTTCTTCCGGGACATTACTTTTACAGTAAAGAAGGCAAAATGAAGCGTTGGTATACACGCGAATGGACAGACTATGAGTCTGTAAAAGACAATGATGCCAAAGTCAGTGATGTAAAAGAAGCATTGGAAGATGCCGTTCATCGCCAGCTGATGAGTGACGTTCCCTATGGAGTACTTCTTTCAGGTGGTCTGGACAGTTCTGTGATTTCAGCTATCGCCAAAAAATATGCAGCAAAACGTATTGAAACAGACGGAGCAAGTGACGCCTGGTGGCCTCAACTACATTCTTTTGCCATCGGTCTGAAGGGGGCGCCCGATTTGATAAAGGCACGTGAAGTGGCAGAATATATCGGTACGGTTCATCATGAAATCAATTATACGGTTCAGGAAGGGCTGGATGCTATTCGGGATGTTATCTATTTTATCGAGACGTATGATGTGACTACGGTACGTGCCTCCACTCCCATGTATTTACTGGCACGTGTGATCAAATCGATGGGGATCAAAATGGTATTGAGTGGTGAAGGTGCCGATGAAGTTTTCGGCGGTTATCTTTACTTTCACAAAGCTCCCACTCCGAAAGATTTCCATGAGGAAACGGTACGTAAGTTATCAAAACTGCATATGTATGATTGCCTTCGTGCCAATAAGAGTTTATCAGCCTGGGGTGTAGAGGGACGTGTCCCATTTCTGGACAAGGAATTTCTGGATGTAGCGATGGCGTTGAATCCAAAAGCTAAAATGTGCCCCGGAAAGGAGATTGAGAAACGAATTGTACGTGAAGCTTTTGCCGATATGCTACCGGAAAGCGTAGCATGGAGACAAAAAGAGCAGTTCAGTGATGGTGTGGGATATTCGTGGATTGATACCTTAAGAGAGATTACAGCGGCTGCCGTCAGTGATGAACAGATGGAACACGCTGCCGAACGTTTCCCGATTAACACTCCGCTCAACAAGGAAGAATATTACTACCGGAGTATCTTTGAAGAGCATTTTCCGAGTGAAAGCGCAGCCCGCAGCGTACCAAGCGTACCAAGTGTGGCCTGCTCTACAGCAGAAGCGCTGGCATGGGATGTAGCTTTCCGTAACCTGAATGAACCAAGCGGCAGAGCAGTGAGAGGAGTGCATGAAGAAGCCTATGCCGAAGAGGTAAAATAAATTTGTTGAAAAATTTTAGATGTCTGAAATAAACTCATATCTTTGAATATATATTCATCAGTTTGTAAAGTCAGGAATAAAAAGTATAGACTTCTATGCATAAAAAGCTGTCAATTAACGCAGATTAGCATAATAACAGGCTGATCTGTGTTTTATTTTTTATAATTTTGGACTCATAAACTTTTTAAATGTACTATCAATGAAGATAAAAAGAATTATTCTAATGGTTGCCCTTATCATTTCAGTAGCTAGTGCCCAAGCGCAAAAGTCGCAAGTTATCGCCCATCGTGGCTACTGGAAAACAGCAGGTTCTGCGCAAAATAGTATCACAGCACTTCAAAAAGCCGATTCTATCCATTGCTATGGCTCCGAATTTGATGTATGGCTTACCAAAGACAATAAACTGGTTATCAATCATGACCCTGTCTATAAGATGAAATACATGGAGTATTCCAAAGGTGACGCTCTTACAGGATTGAAACTATCGAACGGAGAGAACCTGCCCAGCCTGGAACAGTATCTGGAAGCCGGTAAAAAATGCAATACCAAACTTATATTGGAACTAAAAGCACTTAACAGCAAAAAGCGTGAAACGAAAGCCGTACAGGAAATTCTTGCCTTGGTAACAAAGCTGGGACTGGAAAACCGTATGGAATATATCACTTTCTCACTGCACGCCATGAAAGAGTTTATCCGCCTGGCACCTGCCGGAACTCCGGTATTCTATCTCAACGGCGAGCTATCTCCCAAAGAGCTGAAAGACCTCGGTGCAGCCGGACTCGACTATCACATGGGAGTAATCAAGAAACATCCCGAATGGATCAAAGAAGCCCATGATCTCGGACTGAAAGTCAATGTATGGACTGTAGATAAAGCAGAAGACATGAAGTGGCTCATAGACCAAAAGGTGGATTTCATTACGACCAACGAGCCGACTGTGGCACAGGAAATACTAAAATAGTTACTCTCAGAAAATGTAAAAAGCCGACAGAAACTTTTTGCAAATATTCGATAGATACAAGAAGCACCATTATACATATTTATTTGCTGTATAATGGTGCTTCTTACATAAAATTCAAACAGGACTTATTTAAAATCTTCCAATACCTCTTTCAACTCTCCTATGGTCAACTCTCCTACCTGCCTCCACAATTCATGTCCTTTATGCAACAGAAGGAACGCAGGCACCGTATCTATATTATGAGAATCGGCTACAGTTTTATTTTCCTCGATATTCACGTTAATCAATTCAATGACTCTCCGTTCATAAGTACGGAGCACAGGCCCTATTCATTCATAATGAGGTGACCAGTCGGCATAAAACACAATCAATACCAAATGATCGCTCTGCGCCGCAACTTCCAATTGTTTCTCTATATCCATATTGCTACATTATTATATTTATTAGTGACTAAACAATGCTATAACAAAAAGGTTCTGCAAAACTGCAAACAAGCAATATGATATATAAAAGCGAAAATCACTAGCATATCGACCTATTGTAAAAGCGAAAATTCACATTTTAGATCGAATACAAGGACTGATTTACCCCAAATATTCTTCATATATTATGGAAGGATATGCAAAACAAATCAAGCAAATAACAGTTTATTAATATAAAGGTATGCATAATTTCAATTTATAACAAAACATGGCTTTATTTCCCGCGATTGTAAGATTGTATAAAATAAATAGAGATTAGACATCTTTTCATCAAAAGTTAAATCAAAAAGTCATATCTTTGCATTGTAATAAAACAAAAGGATACAACAACCAATTAATAAAGAACAAAATGACAACCAAGATTAAGTTCACAAAAATGCATGGAGCAGGTAATGACTACATATATGTAGATACTACCCGATATCCGATAGCAGCCCCTGAAAAGAAAGCAATCGAATGGAGCAAGTTTCATACGGGAATTGGAAGTGACGGACTTATATTGATTGGCAGTTCTGACAAAGCAGATTTCAGTATGCGTATATTTAATGCAGATGGTTCGGAAGCAATGATGTGTGGCAATGGAAGCCGTTGTGTAGGCAAGTATGTATACGAATACGGATTAACTGCCAAAAAGGAAATCACGCTTGACACCCGTTCGGGCATTAAGGTTCTGAAATTACATGTAGAAGGAGGAAAGGTGACGGCAGTCACTGTAGATATGGGTAGTCCTCTGGAAACGGAAGCGGTAGATTTCGGCGATCAATTTCCTTTTCAGTCTACCCGGGTATCAATGGGAAACCCGCATCTGGTAACTTTTGTAGAAGATATTACCCAAATCAATCTGCCGGAAATTGGTCCGCAGTTAGAAAATTATCATCTCTTTCCGGACAGGACAAATGTAGAGTTTGCTCAGATCGTAGGTAAAGACACCATTCGGATGAGAGTTTGGGAAAGAGGTTCAGGAATCACCCAGGCCTGTGGAACAGGCGCTTGTGCCACGGCTGTAGCCGCTGTTCTCCATGGATTGGCAGGAAGAAAATGTGATATAATAATGGATGGGGGAACCGTCACCATCGAGTGGGAAGAAGCAACGGGACACATATTAATGACAGGACCGGCAACTAAAGTTTTTGATGGGGAGATGGAGGGATAGGTAATAAGTATTAGGTAATAGGTAACAGGTTTTGCAGAAACTTAAAACAATAACAATATGGCATTAGTAAACGAACATTTTTTGAAATTACCGGGGAGCTATTTGTTCTCGGATATAGCGAAGAAGGTAAATACATTCAAAATAACGCATCCGAAGCAGGATATTATCCGGTTAGGTATCGGAGATGTCACTCAGCCGCTTCCCAAAGCATGTATCGAGGCTATGCACAAAGCAGTGGAAGAGCTGGCAAGTAAAGATACATTTCGCGGATATGGTCCTGAGCAGGGGTACGATTTTCTGATTGAAGCTATTATAAAGAATGATTTCGCTCCACGTGGCATTCATTTCTCACCATCAGAAATATTCGTCAACGACGGAGCCAAAAGTGATACCGGAAATATCGGCGATATCCTTCGCCACGACAATAGTGTCGGTGTAACAGACCCTATTTACCCGGTATATATTGACAGTAACGTCATGTGCGGACGTGCCGGAGTGCTGGAAGAAGGAACAGGCAAATGGAGCAATGTGACTTATATGCCTTGTACAAGTGAGAATGACTTCATTCCGGAGATTCCCGACAAACGGATAGACATTGTTTACCTCTGCTACCCGAACAATCCGACAGGGACGACACTGACCAAACCGGAACTAAAAAAGTGGGTAGACTATGCATTGGCAAATGATACACTGATTTTGTTCGATGCCGCATACGAAGCCTATATTCAGGATGCGGATGTCCCCCACTCCATATACGAAATCAAAGGAGCCAAGAAATGTGCTATTGAGTTCCGCAGTTTCTCAAAGACAGCCGGTTTCACCGGAGTACGTTGCGGATATACCGTAGTCCCGAAAGAACTGACAGCTGCCACACTGGAAGGCGACCGGATTCCACTCAACAAATTATGGAACCGCCGCCAGTGCACTAAATTCAACGGCACTTCGTACATCACACAACGTGCAGCGGAAGCCGTCTACAGTACAGAAGGCAAAGCACAGATTAAAGAAACGATTAACTATTATATGAGCAATGCGAAGATCATGAAGGAAGGACTGGAAGCTACCGGATTGAAAGTATACGGAGGCGTCAATGCTCCATACTTATGGGTGAAAACCCCGAACGGGCTCTCTTCCTGGCGATTCTTCGAACAGATGTTGTATGAAGCCAATGTAGTAGGAACCCCCGGTGTAGGTTTCGGCCCCAGCGGTGAGGGATATATCCGACTGACAGCATTCGGCGATCACAATGATTGTATGGAAGCAATGAGAAGAATAAAGAACTGGCTTTGATAGTATTTTGCGCGCTACTATATAACACTGGACCGTACATCCACATTTTTCTAACTATTAAAGGTAAAAAGACGATGAAAACGACGATTAACAAAAAATTGAGGGGCATAGCAGCAGCGTTATTACTGATCGGCCTTGTGCCATCCAATATGATGGCGCAGGATAAAGTAGAAGCCTCCGTAGGAGCAGACTTGGTAAGTGGTTATATCTGGCGTGGTCAGGATTTAGGCGGAGTCAGCATTCAGCCTTCATTAGGAATCTCTTACAAAGGACTTTCACTCGGAGCATGGGGATCGGTAGGGTTTGAGTCATCGGATACTAAAGAGTTCGATTTGACTCTCGGTTATTCAACCGGTGGTTTCAGCATCTCGGTAACGGATTACTGGTTCAACACTCAGGTACCTACCAACAAGTATTTCAAATATGGCGCTCATTCAACCGCTCATGTATTTGAGGCACAGGTAGGATATGATTTTGGTCCGCTGGCAATCAACTGGTACACGAACTTTGCAGGTGCCGACGGAGTTAAAGAAAACGGGAAAAGGGCTTATTCTTCCTACCTCGCACTTAGTGCACCGTTCAGCCTTGGAGGACTTGACTGGACAGTAGATGTAGGAATGGTACCTTGGGAGACGACTTTTTATAATGGATACACAAGTGGGTTCTGCGTTTCCGACATCAGTCTCGGAGCTGTCAAGGAGATCAGGGTTACTGATTCATTCTCGGTTCCGGCATTTGCCAAAGTATCAGTAAATCCACGTACGGAAGGCGCTTACTTCACATTCGGATTAAGTTTTTAAGAGAGAGAGAGTTTATATAGTCAAAGAGCGTATAGGGAACAGGAAGGTAGTTAGAGTTTAGATTTTATCGGTTTGTTGTATGGTAACCTGCGATGGCTGCCACCTCCCTATACCTCTTCTTTTTACAGGTCAACACTAATATTTAAGGTATATGAAAAAGATTGAAGCTATCATCCGTAAAACCAAATTCGAGGACGTGAAAGACGCTCTGCTCGAAGCGGACATTGAATGGTTCTCTTACTACGATGTAAGAGGGATCGGTAAAGCACGGCAAGGACGTATCTATCGTGGAGTGGTATATGATACCAGCACCATCGAACGTATTCTGGTTTCTATTGTAGTACGCGACAAAAATGCAGAAAAGACCGTACAGGCTATCATCAAAGCCGCACAAACCGGAGAGATCGGTGACGGACGCATTTTCGTCATTCCTATCGAGGACGCCATCCGCATCCGCACCGCCGAACGTGGCGACATCGCTCTCTATAACGCCGAACAGGAACGATAACCGGCAACCGGCAAGGTGCCGGGGCCAGATTTCCTTTCGGATGATAATATTATAAAAACAGGTATTAAATAAGATAATCATTATGGATAAAACATATAAGAGACACAGCTTCACAAAGCTGTGGATAGCCACTGCTATGTTCATTTTCTGCTGTTTCGCAACCAGTGCTTTTGCACAGGAAGCAGTTGATGCAGATACTTTTATGACAACTACGGAGACAATTACTGAAGTCAAAACTACACCTGAAATTGCTGAAACCGCCACTGCTTCTGCCGAAACAACTCCCGATACAATCGGGGAACTGGCATTAGGATTGAATACAGTCTGGATGCTGCTTGCGGCAATGCTCGTATTTTTTATGCAGCCGGGGTTTGCATTGGTTGAGGCGGGTTTTACCAGAGTCAAGAATACCGCCAACATTTTGATGAAGAACTTTGTGGATTTCATGTTTGGTTCCTTGCTCTACTGGTTCATCGGTTTCGGTCTGATGTTTGGTGCGGGAGGTCTCATCGGAATGCCACACTTCTTTGATCTGTCATTCCTCGACAGTGATTTACCCAGAGAAGGATTTCTGGTTTTTCAGACAGTATTCTGCGCAACGGCAGCCACGATTGTATCGGGAGCGATGGCGGAACGCACCAAGTTCTCCATGTATCTGGTCTATACTATCTTTATCAGTGTACTAATTTACCCAATTTCCGGTCACTGGACATGGGGTGGCGGCTGGCTGATGAACGGAGAAGAAGGTTCGTTCATGATGAATCTTTTCGGAACGACATTCCATGACTTTGCAGGTTCAACGATTGTCCACTCCGTTGGTGGTTGGATTGCTTTGGTAGGCGCTGCTATTCTTGGTCCCCGTATCGGTAAATATGGCAAAGACGGTAAGTCAAGAGCTATTCCGGGACACAACCTGACAGTTGCCGCACTGGGTGTATTTATCCTTTGGTTCGGATGGTTCGGATTCAACCCCGGATCACAGTTGGCAGCAAGTACCGAAGCGGATGCAATGGCCATCTCACATGTATTTCTGACAACAAATCTGGCGGCTTGTGCCGGTGGCTTCTTTGCACTGGCGATGAGCTGGATGAAATATGGCAAACCGTCTTTATCACTGACACTGAATGGTGTTTTGGCAGGTTTGGTAGGTATCACAGCCGGATGTGACGCTGTAGCTCCCTCAGGAGCGGTATTAATCGGTGCCATTTGTGGTGTAGTCATGATATTTGCAGTCGACTTTATTGACAAGGTATTGAAGATTGACGATCCTGTCGGTGCTTCTTCCGTACACGGGGTTTGTGGTTTCTTGGGAACAGTGCTCACAGGATTGTTTTCTACCAGTGAAGGGTTGTTCTACGGACATGGAGCCGGCTTTTTGGGTGCCCAGCTTTTCGGTGCGGTTGTTGTCGGAGTCTGGGCGGCAGGTATGGGATTCATTATCTTCAAAGTACTCGACAAGATTCACGGACTTCGCGTTCCGGCACGTGTCGAAGAAGAAGGTCTCGACATCTACGAACACGGAGAATCTGCTTATAACTAAGCTAAAAAAGGAATTTTTACTCTAACATATTTAACAACAAATCAAATTAGGTATTATGTCAAAACTAAGATTCAGAGTCGTAGAGACAGCTTTCAAGAAGAAAGCGGTTGAAGTAGCAACACCTGCCGAACGCCCTTCGGAATACTTCGGTAAGTATGTGTTCAACAAGGAAAAAATGTTCAAGTACCTTCCAAGCAAGGTATACAACGCACTGATTGACGCTATTGACAATGGTGCCCCGCTAGACCGCAGCATCGCTGATGAAGTAGCTGCCGGAATGAAAAAATGGGCTGTCGAAATGGGTGTCACTCATTATACTCACTGGTTTGCACCGCTCACCGAAGGTACGGCAGAAAAGCATGACGCTTTCGTCGAACATGACGGCAAGGGAGGCATGATGGAAGAGTTCACAGGCAAACTGCTGGTACAGCAGGAGCCGGATGCTTCTTCTTTCCCGAACGGCGGTATCCGTAATACTTTCGAAGCACGCGGATATAGCGCATGGGACCCATCATCACCCGCATTTATCGTAGATGATACGCTTTGCATCCCGACTGTATTTATCGCATATACAGGTGAAGCCCTTGATTATAAAGCACCGTTACTGAAAGCTCTGCGTGCCGTAGATAAAGCCGCAACCGCCGTCTGCCACTATTTCAATCCTGAGGTAAAGAAGGTCGTTGCCTATCTGGGATGGGAACAGGAATACTTTCTGGTAGATGAAGGTTTGTATGCCGCACGTCCGGACTTACTTATGACAGGACGCACATTGATGGGACATGACAGTGCCAAGAACCAGCAGTTGGAAGACCACTATTTCGGTGCCATCCCTACCCGTGTGGCCGCATTTATGAAAGACCTTGAAATTGAAGCGTTGAAACTGGGTATTCCTGTAAAGACCCGTCATAACGAGGTAGCTCCGAATCAATTCGAATTAGCTCCTATCTTCGAAGAATGTAACCTGGCAAATGACCATAACCTACTGATCATGTCGTTGATGCGTAAAGTCAGCCGCCGTCACGGTTTCCGTGTATTGCTTCATGAAAAGCCGTTCAAGGGTGTCAACGGTTCCGGCAAGCACAATAACTGGTCACTGGGAACGGATACAGGTATCCTGTTGATGGGACCGGGCAAGACGCCGGAAGATAACCTGCGCTTTGTCACATTTGTAGTGAATACGCTGATGGCAGTTTACCGTCACAACGGATTACTGAAAGCTTCTATTTCCAGCGCTACCAACGCTCATCGCCTGGGAGCCAATGAAGCACCTCCCGCTATCATTTCTTCTTTCCTCGGCAAACAGTTGTCACAGGTATTGGATCATATTGAGAACAGTACCAAAGACGATCTGATCAACCTTAGCGGAAAACAGGGAATGAAGCTGGATATTCCCCAAATCCCCGAATTGCTGATTGATAATACAGACCGCAACCGCACCTCTCCTTTCGCTTTCACCGGAAACCGGTTTGAGTTCCGTGCCGTAGGCTCTGAGGCCAACTGTGCAAGTGCCATGATTGCATTAAACGCTGCCGTAGCAGAACAGCTGATGAAATTCAAAAAGGATGTAGACGCTCTGATCGAAAAGGGAGAACCGAAAGTTTCCGCTATTCTTGAAGTAATTCGCGGATATATCAAAGAATGTAAGGCTATCCACTTCGATGGCAACGGTTACAGCGACGAATGGAAAGTAGAAGCCGCCCGTCGAGGTCTGGACTGTGAAACAAGTGTTCCCGTTATCTTCGACAACTATCTGAAACCGGAGACAATTGCTATGTTCGAAGCAATCGGTGTGATGACGAAAAAGGAACTGGAAGCCCGCAACGAAGTAAAATGGGAAACTTACACGAAAAAGATTCAGATTGAAGCCCGCGTATTAGGCGACCTGGCAATGAACCACATTATTCCGGTCGCTACTCAATATCAGACGGATCTGATTAATAATGTCTATAAAATGCAGTCCTTATTTCCGGCAGATAAAGCAGCCAGACTATCTGCCAAGAATCTGGAACTGATCGAAGAAATCGCCGACCGCACCGCCTTCATCAAAGAACACGTAGATGCAATGATTGAAGCACGAAAAGTGGCGAACAAGATCGAAAGCGAACGCGAAAAAGCGATCGCTTACCACGATACAATCGTTCCGGCACTGGAAGAGATTCGTTACCACATTGACAAGCTGGAACTGATCGTAGACAACCAGATGTGGACACTGCCGAAATACAGAGAACTGTTGTTTGTAAGATAAAAAAGAAATGCTGAATGGAGAATATCTTCATTCAGCATTAAGATAGAAATTATCTATTTCTTTTGTTGGTTGTTTTAAGTTTGCAGGGGAGGGGTACCGTGACGGTAGTCCTCTTCTTTTTTTATTCTATAATCTTAGCATCCTCAATATCCTCATCGTGAGGCGTAACCGGAGTCTTAGGACGACGGCGCGCAAACTTAAACCAGTTGATCAGTTCGGACAGAGAATAAACCAAGCTACTGATACCGATAATAATGAAAGCAGTATTACGTACTCCCGTCGGATTGAACAGCGCAATAACACCTGCGATAAGAATCAATGAAGGCACCAGATAGAAAATCCCCGGAACAGGTGTCCAACGACGGGCCATCGACAAAGAGGCAATCTGCTGCACACCTCCCATGATCAGGATAAAGCCCAAAAGGAACATCAGGACGTCTGCAAAAAACTCAGGCATCACAATCAGCCAAAGTCCGAATAACAAACTGCCGATTCCCTCAATAGGAAAACGGGGAGCCGGTTCATGTTCCGATCTTTTCCGTCCGAAAAAGCTAAAAAGACTGATGACACCGGGAATCAAAAAAGCCACTCCTATCGTAATGACAATATAACTAGCTGCTGTATTCGGCCAAAGTACCAACACCAGACCTATGACAAGCGCAAACAAAATGCGAATCAGAGAGTAATTCATTGTTTTCATATATTCTATATTTTTTAACGAAGTCCATTTCAATACTTTTGCGAATATAAGTGTTTCTATTCACATATAAAAATAACAAACGTAGATTGTAATAAGTTCGTAACAAAATCGTTATAGCCATTACACCTCACTTAGATAATTTTGCAGAAAATTAATAAACAGGTTTTTCATCATGAAATCAAGCGAAACAAAAAAGAAGTGCCCTTATGTAGAACGTGACATCAGCTGGATGTACTTCAATCAGCGTATCCTGCTCGAAGCTGCCCGTCCGGAAGTACCTCTTCTGGAACGCCTGACTTTTCTTGGCATCTATTCCAATAATCTGGATGAGTTTTTCCGCGTCCGCGTAGCTACGCTGAACCGGATCATCGAATATGCAGATAAAAACATACAGAAAGAACAAGAAACGGCTACACGCACACTGAAGCAGATAAGCAAACTACACAACCGCTTCTACGAACAATTTGAAGAAACTTTCGCTTCCATCATGGAAGAACTGAAGAAGGAAAACATCTGCGTCATCAAAGACACCGAAATGACGGATGACCAAAAGACATTTATCACCTCCTTCTATCGCAATAAACTGAATGGCTCCACCACCCCTCTTTTCCTCAACGGAGCCCGACCGCTGGACGACCAGACTGACGAAGATATTTATCTCGCCATCCGCCTGCTTCGTAAAGACGAAACAGGAAAAATAAAAGAGAAAGATTATGCAGTGATCGAATTGCCCACCGAAGAATACGGTCGTTTTATCCAATTGCCGGACTCGGAGGGGAAAACATATCTGATGTTTCTCGATGATGTGATCCGCTATTGTCTGCCGTTGATTTTTGTCGGCATGAAATATACGGATTACGAGGCATATACCTTTAAATTCACCAAAGACGCGGAAATGGAGATAGACAGCGACCTGCGGACAGGCGTACTTCAGAAGATTTCAAAAGGAGTGAAAAGCCGGAAGAGAGGAGAACCGATTCGATTCGTTTATGACGAACAGATTCCCAAAGATTTACTGAAAAGATTAGTTGACCGGCTGAATGTGGATAAAAACGACACCCGTGTGGCAGGAGGACGCTATCATAACTTCAAAGACTTGATGAAATTTCCGGTGTGCGGTCGCTACGACTTAAAGTATCCCGTCTGGGAACCGGTTTTCAAGCCCGAACTAAACGGCAAAGAAAGCCTGCTCACATTGATTCGTCAGAAGGACCGCTCCCTGCATTATCCATTCCATAGCTTCGATACTTTCATCCGCGTACTTCGTGAAGCAGCCATCAGCAAAGAAGTAAAAAGTATCAAGATGACACTTTACCGGCTCGCTAAAGAATCAAAAGTGATCAAAGCACTGATCTGCGCAGCCAAAAACGGGAAGAAAGTAACGGTGGTCATCGAACTACTGGCACGTTTCGACGAAGCATCCAACATCAACTGGAGCAAAAGAATGCAGGACGCAGGCATCCACGTTATCTTCGGAGTGGAGGGACTGAAGATTCATTCCAAACTGGTACATATCGGTACCCGTCACGGAGACATTGCCTGCATCAGCACAGGAAACTTTCATGAAGGAAACGCACGTATGTATACCGATTATACCATCATGACCGCCCATCGTCCGCTGGTACGAGAAGTGAATGCCGTTTTCGACTTTATTGAGAAACCATACACTCCCGTCAATTTCAAAGAATTACTGGTTTCACCCAACGATATGCGCAAACGTCTGATTGCTCTCATCAGCAAGGAAATAAAGAACAAGGAACAAGGGAAAGAAGCCTATATTCTGGCAAAAGTAAACCATATTACCGACCGTGCGCTTATAGAAAAACTCTACGAAGCCTCGACAGCCGGAGTTCAGGTGGAACTGGTAGTACGCGGCAACTGTTCGCTGGTGACAGGCATCGCAGGTATCAGTGAAAATATCCATATCAACGGTATTATCGACCGATATCTTGAACACTCCCGTATCTTTATCTTTGCCAATGGCGGAGAAGAAAAATATTATATCGGTTCTGCCGACTGGATGCCCCGCAATCTTGATAACCGGATCGAAGTACTGGCTCCGGTGTACGACAAAGAAATACAGGCAGACTTAAAACGAATTGTCTGCTACGGATATCGGGATACGGCCAAAGGACGTATCGTAGACGGGACCGGAGAAAACCGACCTTGGGAAAACCGACCTTCCACACTCTGCAAAGACTTCACTCCTGCCCTTGCCGAAGCAGAGACAGCCACTGTCGTTTTCCGTTCGCAAGAAGAATTATATAGAAAATACAAGAATACATTATGATAAGTATGAAGAAAGTTAATTATGCAGCTATCGACATAGGTTCGAATGCCGTGCGGCTATTGATAAAATGCGTAAACGAAGAAAACGCTCCCGAATTAATGAGCAAGGTACAACTCATCCGCATTCCCTTACGACTGGGAGAAGATGCTTTTACCATGGGAGTTATTTCTGCTGAAAAAGAAAAGAAACTGATCCGGCTGATGAAAGCCTACAAACAGTTGATGAAGATATATGACGTAGTAGATTACCGTGCCTGTGCTACGTCCGCCATGCGTGACGCACGCAACGGAAAGGACATCGCCCGACAAATAGCCAGGAAAACTGGTATCCGCGTAGATATCATCGACGGACAAGAAGAAGCACACATTGTATATGACAACCATATCGAGCAACTTTTTGCTTCCGGACAAAACTACCTGTATGTAGATGTCGGCGGTGGCAGCACCGAGATTAATCTGATCAGTAACGGTGAACTGAAAAATTCCCGTTCATACAATATCGGAACGGTTCGTATGCTCAGCGGCATGGTGAAAGAAGAAGAAAAAGAGGCTTTACGCACCGACCTCATAGGGCTTGCTGCGGAATACGCGCCTATCAGCATCATCGGTTCGGGAGGAAACATCAATAAACTTTTTCGTCTGGCAGACAAGAAAGACAAAAAGGCTTCCCTCCTACCCGTCGAATCACTACGTGAAATTTACGAAGCATTGCAAGCTCTTCCTGCCGAGCAACGTATCAAACAGTATAAGCTAAAACCTGATCGGGCGGATGTCATCGTTCCGGCTGCGGAGATATTTCTGGAAGTAGCTACGAATGTGAAAGCTACCGGAATCATTGTACCTACCATCGGACTGTCCGACGGGATTATCGACAGCCTGTACACTCAGAAGATGAATACACCTGTCACACCACAGATTCAATAAATAGATAAAAGGCTCCTGATATCCGAATGACAACTTATTTGCATCAGGAGCCTTTTTCTATAATTTCCATCTTTCTTCATGTATAAAATGACAGTTTGTAAGATAAGTCTGTTTTTGACAGTTTGTAATTCGTAATGTATCAAGAAGAGCTTCTTTAGCCGGTCATACTACTATTGATATTTTTTCGCGATTGTAGGGAAATTAGCATATATCAGAAATTCAGCATTTGCATCCAACCCTGTGCTTATTAACAAATAATAGTCTACTTACATATCTATATGATTACATTTTCATTGATTCTGTTTATTTTCAACATTAAGCACTTAAACTTTCCAAAGAGCGAAATAGAAAACAGAGAAGACTAAAAGTATTAAATAAAGACAGTTTTATCGGTATGATGACACTATAGCAATGGTTTACTTACTTCATACCTACCTTTTAGTAACACCATCCGCATCTCTTGGTTACTTCATCCGCATCTTTTTCACAAACAATACGGTGTTTTTCATCAAACCATACGGTCATTTTATGCAAATCAACCGTATATTTGCGGTAATTCAACCATCTTTCCAAACTAACAGAAGATTATTAAAAAACAGGCAGGAAAGCAAATCGAGTCTTTCTACAAACAAATGACAGAATAAAGACTTATCACTGAACATTATGATAAAGGCAATCATCAATACCTGCACTCAAATAGTCTCTAAAATATAATATGCAATATATTACTTTTTTCACTTTTCTATTAGATGGAAGAAAAAACTGCCTGTTTCTTTTGTAGGGAATTAAACAAAACCGTATTTTTAGAGACAATAATTATAGTTTATAAAGCAAGAATGTCTGATATACATACATTTATTAGGTGACTGTGAAGGACTTGATAAATATTATTTAGTAACAGTTGATTTGATGGAGCTATATAGTATAACAGACCATGATGACTTACTTTATATTGATGTGAGAGGAAATGAAATAAAAAAGTTAACAACAAGCGAATAAGCGACCCTAATAGTCGGCTATTCACCAACCATTACCTGTAAACTAAAGAATCATAGAATGGATAAAATTACAGCAATAAAAAAACAGCTTGTAAAGAAAGCAACAAACTTCACCACAGGTGGATTCAGACCAACAAACTCTAACACAGAAAGTTGGATTGGACGAGTTTATCTTTATAAAGAAGATGAAGAAATTCCAACCGATAACAATGGTAAATTAATGATCCCATTATTTCAGGTTTGTCTTGAAAGTCTGCCCTATGTTCCGGCAAGCCTGCATGACACTAAAGTGCTGACTATTTTTGCGTCTGCTGATATACCTATGGATTTAGTAACAAATGGGAATAACTGGCTTATTCGGGAATATAAAATGAATGATGTATTAGTCGTAAAAGATTTAGTAAATAAAGCATCATTCGTAAAGCCATTTCCATTGAAAAGCCAATTGATTGAAGAAGATTATCCCGTATGGGATGGAGGAGGCATACCCGCTGAAATAGAAAGTGAACTTCTTGAAATGGAAGAATCGGGAGAAATAACCGATTATTTCGATTATGTGGAAATAAACGAAGGACATAAAATAGGTGGTTATCCTAACTTTATTCAATCGGGAATAGACTTTGGTGAAGGATATGAATTTCTGATTCAAATAGCGTCAGATGAAAAAGCAAATCTGGAAATTGTGGATAGTGGAAATATGTATTTCGCTAAAAACAGCCAAACAGGAGACTGGAAACTCTATTGCGATTTTTATTAATAAACAATAGATATTGGAGGATATAAATGAATACAGATTATAAAGTTGGTGATTTAATTTATGATGCAAATATTTATGACGGGATGAATACCGACCTATCTGATTTGCAATTTTATAAGCGGTGGCTACCCCAAAGTAAAGGTGCCCGAATACTCGAACTTTGTTGTGGAACAGGCAGGCTTACTCTTCCAATTGCAAGGGATGGATATGATATTAGTGGTGTTGATTACACTCCCTCAATGCTTGCCCAAGCAAGACTCAAAGCTTCCGAAGCAGGATTAGAAATCAACTTCATTGAAGCAGATATCAGGACTTTAAATCTACAAGAAAAATACGACCTTATTTTTATTCCATTTAATTCAATCCATCATTTATATAAGAATGAGGACTTATTTAAAGTATTTAATGTCGTTAAAAACCACCTCAAAGACGGAGGTTTATTCTTATTAGATTGCTTCAATCCGAATATTCAATATATCGTTGAAGGCGAAAAAGAACAGAAGGAAATTGCTGCATATACCACTGACGACGGAAGAGAAGTATTGATAAAACAAAAGATGCGATATGAAAATAAAACTCAGATTAATCGCATTGAATGGCATTATTATATCAATGGTAAATTCAATTCTATCCAAAATTTGGATATGAGAATGTTTTTCCCTCAAGAACTGGATTCATACTTGAAATGGAATGGTTTTAATATTATCCATAAGTATGGAGGATTTGGAGAAGAAGCATTTAATGATAACTCGGAAAAACAGGTGTTTGTTTGTCAATGAAAATCTGCTGCATAACAATAACCTTCCTATATTGATATAGCAACTGCCCTGTAATCTGATATCAGACTACAGGGCAGTTGCTATAACGTTATGCTAATTCCCTTCTATCTGTCAGAATGGGAAAATCAGAGGCAGCACCAATATCATCACAATTCCCATGATAATCTGCAACGGTAATCCCACTTTTATATAATCCATAAAAGTATATTGTCCGGCAGGCATCACCAGCGCATTAGGCGGTGTAGAGAACGGAGAAGCGAAACACATACTTGCACCCACCGTCACGGCAAACAGGAAAGGAACCGGACTAACTCCGATCTGCATAGCACTTTGCAAAGCAATCGGGGCAAGCAAGACAGCAGTAGCGGTATTACTGATAAACATAGTCATTAATGACGTTGTAAAATAAATACCAGCCATCAATGCTACCGGTCCGTAAGATCCAAGCCCACTTACCAAAGTATTGGAGATGTACTCCGAAGCGCCTGTTTTCTCTAATGCCAAAGACATAGGAAGCATAGCTGCAATCAATACAATACTTTCCCAGTTGATTGTTTTGTAAGCTGCTTCCACATTACGGAAACATCCCGTCAGAACCATCAGGATACCAGCTATCATAACTGCCGTAACCGGCGCAACCGGAATAAAATCGAATACCATCATTGCCACCATCAATACCATGATAGCAGCAGCAACGGGTGCTTTATAGTCCAACGTTACTTTAGCCGCTTCTGCCAAAGGCTGTCCCAACACCACCCAATCCGAATCTTCCTTACTAAGCCGGGCAATATTACTCCACGTCCCCTGCACTAAAAGCACATCACCACTATGAATCCGCTCATTACCCAAATCCTGCAACAGATATTCCTTTTTACGACGGATACCTAATACATTCACATTAAACTTATCACGGAATCCGGACTCTTTAATAGTCTGATTGACCAGATTGGAAGCAGGCATCAATACAATTTCGGCAATACCGATATCATAAAAATCAAGCGAATTAGTAGTGCTTCTTGTCTCTTCCGTAGCATGATCATCAAGGATATCCAGCAGATAATCTTCGGCAAACTGCTGCACTTTATCAAATTCTCCCGTCACATACAGAATATCTTCCGCTTCCAGCATAGTATCCGGTTCGGCAAGTTTCTGAGTAATAGTCTTCAGAAAACGGTGCTGCGAAGCGTCTCCACGACGGACTTCCATAATATTAAGTCCATATTTACGACGAATATCCAGATCGAGGATGGTCTTTCCCAAAAGGCGGGAGTCTTTGATCACCTGCATACGGAACAGATTACTGGAAAGACCATATTCATTCACCAACTGTTTCAGTGACTTACCCGAACGGCTGTTATCATCTTTCTGTCCTTTTTTAGAAAGAAACCATTTACTAAGCGGCATCAGAACCAACGTACCGACAGCCACACTTACCAGACCTACGGGCAGGAAAGTAAAGAAAGAAAGCGGTTCGAAGCCTGCGGAAGTCAATGTATTTTGTATAACAAGGTTGGGCGGTGTACCGATCAGCGTCATCATGCCTCCCATACTACTGGCAAAGGCCAACGGCATCAGCAACCGGCTCGGATTCATTTTGGCGCTCATCGCCAGACTGACCACAATGGGAAGCATCAATGCCACCGTCCCGGTATTACTGACAAACGCACCGATAGCGGAAGTTACCAGCATAACAAGCAAGAACAGGCGAATTTCACTGTTTCCAGCAAGTTTAAGAATACGCGAACTAATCATTTTTGCCAGTCCTGTCTGAAAAATAGCTCCGCCCACGACAAACAGTCCGATCATCATAATGACTACCGAATTGGAGAAACCGGAAAGGGCTTCGTCGGGTGTTAATATCTGAAAGATAAGCAAAGCTACCAATGCACATAGTGCCACAAGATCCGAGCGTATCTTACCGTTTACAAAAAAGATAGCCGAAAGAACGAGAATGATAATGGTTATCAACATAAGCAAAAAATAAAATGATTGTTTTATCCTGAATGTATCAAAGATTTATTTTGGAAGAGCAAAATTAAAAAATACTTTGCCGTTATAAAAACAAATTAGAATTGTTTTTGGTTCACGGGACATCATTTAATATTTTAATACATTCTTACTCTTTACGAAAATGCGTTCCATTAAAAACATTTTAAAACCAAACCGGAAATAGAAGGCACCAAAGTTCTACTAATCAGACAAGGTATTCCTTTTAGAAAGGTTTCATAAGGCTGACATACAATATATTTCAGAAATTCCCTTTGTGAATTACAAAAAATGCATATATTTACCACAGATTTAGTACAAACATAAATTATGGCAAACAATATACTATCCGTTATATGGATTACAGACCAGCATTGGAGTTATTATTATTTACTAATAGGCTTTTTACTCCTGATCATCTGCTTTTTATTATACAGACTACGACAACTTAAAAAGAATATAGGAAAAGAACAGGATTACTATCATTCTTTATTCGATATACTCGATAACCTCCCTTTCCCTATTATGGTAAAAGATATCCAGGATAGTTTCCGATACTATTACTGGAACAAAGGATCCGAACTGCAATCCGGCATTAAGCGGGAAGAAGCAGTAGGATGCACAGATTATGAAATCTATGGAGAAGAACGGGGCAGAAGATACCGGGATGTAGATGAATCACTTGTACAGGCAGGCAAGGTATACCGTGCAGAAGAAAGCTACAGCACAGTAGACGGAATAGTACATGATACGATTGCCGTAAAATCGATTATCAAATGGAAGGAAAAGAAAAAATGGCTGTTAGTGACCCGATGGGACATCACCCGGCTAAAAACTTACGAACGGGAACTGATCGCCGCTAAAGAAGAACTGGAAAAAGCGCTGAACAAACAAAAGTTAGCCTTGAAGAGCGTCAACTTCGGGCTCATCTATATCGATAAAAATTATCTGGTACAATGGGAAGAAACAACGCAAATTGCCAGCCTCGTGAAAGGAAGGCATTATACACCGGGACAAATCTGTTACAAAACAAGTGCACTCCGGGATACTCCATGCGGACAATGCGCCTTTCAGAAAGCGATTGAACAAGGAAAAATCATACGCCATACCATCCGGATAGATCAGGTAGACTTTGAGGTGACAGCTACTCCGGTTTATGATAATGAAGGAACAGAAATCATCGGTGGTCTGTTGCGCTTCGAAGACATCACCGAAAAGGTAAAAATGGACAAGATGCTACAGGAAGCAAAAGAAAAAGCAGAAGAATCAAACCGTCTGAAATCAGCTTTTCTTGCCAACATGAGTCATGAGATACGTACTCCATTGAATGCGATTATTGGATTCTCTGACATGATTTGCCAAACAGGTGAAGAGGAAGAGAAACAGGAATACATGAAGATAGTGTCCAGTAACAATGAATTATTACTGCAATTGATAGATGATATTCTCGATCTTTCCAAAATCGAAGCCGGTACGATGGAATTTACCCTTGCCCCTACCGATATCAATGATCTGATGGAGGGCATTTGCAGGCAAATGCAGGAGAAAAACACTTCCCCCGACGTGGCAATCACCTTCACGGAGAAAGCGGAAGAATGTATTCTCAACACAGACCGCGTACGTCTTTCGCAAGTAATCATCAACTTCACAAACAATGCGATGAAGTTCACTCCGAAAGGTTCCATTCAAATGGGATACCGGATTGACGAAGCAAAAGATGAAATCTACTTCTATGTAAAAGACACGGGAATCGGGATTCCGGCGGATAAAATAAACGAGGTATTCGAACGTTTCGTCAAGTTAAATACATTCGCAAAAGGTACGGGACTTGGTCTGGCTATCTGCCGGGTGATCGTAGAGCGCTTAGGCGGCACTATCGGAGCAGATTCTAAAGAAGGAGAAGGTTCGTGCTTTTGGTTCAGACTTCCGATAACCCAAAAATCAAATAATTAACTGTAAATGGCTGTACACACTAATTCATACTTGTACAGTTTTACTCCTTTCTGTTTAGGAATGAACTAAACAGTAGTACACAATAGTAACTCCATTCTCCTCCTTCGGGAAGCTACCCTTTATACACAAGTATATATTATTTTTTTTATCTTTGCTTGATGTTATTAGAGACAGATCAAATTCGTGATCCTCGGCTTTTGCGGCGTTTAAACTTAATTTGCTCTCAGATGGTTGTCCATCAAAGTGCTATAGTGAATCAATTTAGTAAGGAACATAAAGAAAAGATGGGTGCTTATAGATTTTTGAACAATTCCTCAGTCAGCTCTGATGCTATCTTATCAGGTCTGATACACACTTGCTGTAAGAATGCTTCCGGTCGTCAGCATTTACTGTGTATTCAAGATACCTCGGAGATAAACTATGAGGCTCATGTTGAGCGAATGAAGAAAAAAACAGCCAGTCCCGGCATTGTCGGTCAAAAGCAATGTGGTACTTTTTTGCATCCTGTCTTGGTAGTGGATGCCTCCAGTCATATTCCTATAGGCTTTTCTTCGGTTAAGCAGTGGAATCGCTCACCGGCTGCTTTAAGTCGTGAAGAACGTAATTACAGATATCAGCCTATAGAAGAAAAAGAGTCATATCGTTGGATAGAAAGTGGAATGGCTGCCAGTGAGCAAATGCCCCGGGATGCAGTTAAAACGATCATCGGTGACCGTGAAGCGGACATTTTCGAGCTTTTCAGCCGTATCCCTTGATAATGTTCACTTGCTGATACGTTCTGTTCATGAAAGGAATTGCCGGTTGGATGATCCAGACTGTTCTGTCCATCTGAATACATTAATGGAGCAGGCTGTTCTACGGGCAGAGTATAGCTTTGAAGTGCTCCCGGGAAGCGGACGTAAGAAACGGGTAGCGTGCATGGAACTTCGCTTTGAAAGAGTCACCTTGTGCGCTCCTGTTAACGGTCCGGCAAAGGGCAGTCCCCCTGTTAGTCTTTATTGCATACATGTTAAAGAAAAATCTTCCAGTACACCGGTAAATGAGAGCCCTATTGAATGGAGACTGCTAACTACACATGTGGTGGAGACTGTAGAACAAGCAATTGAATGTATCGGTTGGTATCGTTGTAGATGGCTGATTGAAGAGTTGTTCAGAGTGCTCAAAAGAAAGGGATTCATGATTGAGGACGCACAGTTGGAAACTGTTTCGGCATTACAAAAACTAATCTTAATTTCCTTGCAGGCAGCCCTGCAGGTGATGGTACTCAAACTTTCTTTTGATAAAGAAGATGAAAAACTCTCTTCAGAAATCTACTTTACAAGCAAAGAAATAGCATTATTACATATAGTAGGAAAAAAGAGTGAGGGAAATACAAAAATACAGCAAAATCCATATAAAAAAGAATCAATGGCATGGGCAGCATGGATTATTGCAAGGTTAGGAGCATGGAGTGCATACAAGAGCCAGTCCATTCCAGGATATATTACCTTTAAGAATGGACTGGATAGATTTTATACACAGTTTGAACTGTATGAGTTAATCAGCTAAGACTTGTGTATAAAGGGTAGCTTCGGGAAGGAGGAGTGGTCGAAGACCGAGGTGGTAGGAAAAACAATGTTTATACCTATTTCTTTGTAAATGACAGGATTATGTATTCACCTACCACCTCCCCCTACGGGTACTCCTCCTTCCCGAAGGAGGAGAATTGAAGATAGAACCGACTATTATTTAGTTCAAAACAGTGTCAAAAGAAGCGATCAGAGGGCAGCCTCCAATATTTTACGGGCAACGGCTCCTGTCACATTCTCATTTTCTCCATACTTGGCACCACGTTCATTAAACCGGCGTTCAATTTCCAAAACGGTTTCTTCACCGATATTTTCTTCATGCAGACGGGTAGTCAAGCCTAATGAACGGAAAAACTCTTCAGTACGATCAATTGCTTCATCAATGCGTTCTTCTTTCGTTCCGGAAGTAATTCCCCATACTCTTTCACCGTATTGCACCAACTTGTCTCCTTTCGCTTCCCGAAGGACACGTAAAGTTGCCGGGAGAATAATCACCAGCGTATGCCCATGTGTCAGTCCATGCAATGCAGTGATTTCATGACCGATCATGTGAGTTGCCCAGTCCTGAGACACTCCCATTGCAATAAAGCCATTCAACGCCATTGTTGCAGAAAGCATGAAATCTGCCATAAGCTGATAATCATGCTGGTTCTCACGAATCTTTGGAGCTATTTCTACCAGAGTTTGCAAGATACCTTCCGCCCAACGGTCCATCACACGGCTTTGTCCGGCAACTGTCATGTATTGCTCCATCACATGAACGAATGTATCCGCCAATCCGCACGCCACCTGATGAGGAGGTAGAGTAAAGGTTACTTCCGGATCGAGAATAGAGAACAATGGGAAATTGGAATAAAAAGGATATTTTTCCTTGGTTTCGTGACGGGAGATGACAGCTCCGTTATTCATTTCCGACCCAGTGGCAGGAAGCGTCAATACGGTAGAAAGCGGAACAGTCTTGGTAACCGGACGTCCGGCAAGTACCAAATCCCATGCATCACCGTCATATAACAAACCCGCAGAAATCAATTTCGTACCATCAATCACAGAACCACCGCCTACAGCCAATAGATAATCGACTTTCTGTTCCTTGCCCAAAGCAATCGCCTTGCGAAGCGTTTCAATGGCCGGATTAGGCTCAATGCCCCAAAACTCTATCGTAAAATGGTCTTTAAGCGCTTCTTTTACCTGATCATACACGCCATTCTTTTTCACGCTGCCTCCGCCAAAAGTTATCATAATACGTTTGTCGGATGGTATTTCTTTGCTCAGCCGGGCAATCATTCCATGCCCCATAATCAGCTTTACGGGATTCTGAAAGATAAAATTTTCCATATCTGTCTATTGTTGTTATTTTGGTTATTAGTGACTAACCTTGCAAATATACGCCAATTATCTGAAACCTGTCGGAATCAGGCAATGAATTGTTGCAAGGCCGAAGGAACCATAGCGGACAGCCAAGGTTTCATATCTTCAGCTACCAATAACCAATAAAGCAATAATATAATAAAAATGGTAATAGCGATACCTACTAAGACTTTTCTCTGTTTCATAATTGTTTTTCGTTTAAATATTCAATATTTATAAGAACAGATCAGGCAGAAAATTGTTCTATATCAGAAAAATGAAGGGGAAAAAGAAAAAAAGTAAGATTTTGTTTGTTGTTTCAAACAAAGTGTCTATATTTGCCCCCGATAAATAACAAAAGACAATGAGAACAATGTTAGTAAATACATATTGGTGGTGGCGCCCGTTACAACTCCGACAGTCGTAAGGGAGCAGTGCTCGTATGTATATACCTCATTAAAGATATAACAAATTTGAAAGAGCCCTGTCGCAACCTGCGACAGGGCTCTTTTTATTTGCCCGTTTTTGAAAATCGAATAAATAATAATAAATAAAAATAGGATTATGAAAAGTTTTTTAGTTGATCAGGATGGTTATTACGGAGAGTTCGGCGGCGCTTATGTTCCGGAAATTCTCCACAAATGTGTAGAGGAACTGAAGAATACGTACCTCGAAGTGCTCGAAAGCGAAGATTTCAAAAAGGAATTTGACCAGTTGCTGCGTGACTACGTAGGCCGCCCTTCCCCACTCTATCTCGCCCGCAGACTTTCAGAAAAGTATGGTTGCAAAATGTATCTGAAACGGGAAGACCTGAACCATACAGGTGCCCACAAAATCAATAATACTATCGGACAGATTCTGCTGGCACGCCGCATGGGCAAGAAACGTATCATCGCCGAAACAGGAGCCGGACAACACGGCGTTGCAACAGCTACCGTATGTGCTTTGATGGATATGGAATGTATCGTCTATATGGGTAAAACGGACGTTGAGCGCCAGCACATCAATGTCGAAAAAATGAAGATGCTGGGAGCTACCGTAATCCCGGTCACTTCCGGCAACATGACACTGAAAGATGCGACCAACGAAGCAATCCGCGACTGGTGCTGTCATCCTGCCGACACTTATTATATCATCGGCTCAACAGTAGGTCCCCATCCTTATCCCGACATGGTGGCACGCCTGCAATCCGTAATCAGCGAAGAAATCAAAAAACAACTTATGGAGAAAGAAGGACGTGATCACCCTGATTATCTGATAGCCTGTGTAGGTGGAGGAAGCAATGCCGCCGGAACGATTTATCATTATATCAATGACGGACGGGTAGGCATCATTCTGGCAGAAGCAGGAGGAAAAGGAATAGAAACCGGAATGACCGCCGCCACTATACAGCTTGGGAAAATGGGCATTATCCATGGAGCCCGTACTTACGTTATCCAGAACGAAGACGGACAGATTGAAGAACCCTACTCTATCTCCGCCGGACTGGACTATCCGGGAATCGGACCGATACACGCCAATCTTGCCGCTCAAAGACGGGCTACCGTATTGGCTGTCAATGATGACGAAGCAATAGAAGCCGCTTATGAACTGACCAAACTTGAAGGAATCATTCCCGCACTGGAATCTGCCCACGCACTGGGTGCGCTGAAAAAATTGAAGTTCAAACCGGAAGATGTGGTTGTACTGACCGTATCGGGACGTGGCGACAAAGACATTGAAACTTATTTGTCTTTCAATGAAAAGTGATTATCAACATCTAGTTTTGTAGTTTGAATTTAGAAATTATAAAAATGAAAACATTCAGTTATACAGCCCATAGCAAACAGGTACTCGGAGATATGCACACTCCTGTCAGTATCTATCTGAAAGTACGTGATATGTACCCACAATCTGCATTGATGGAGAGTTCCGATTATCATGCAGGAGAAAATTCCCTCTCGTTCATCGCTCTTTGTCCGCTGGCAAGTATCGGTGTCAATAGCGGAATAGTCACTGCTAGTTATCCTGACAACAGTCGGAAGGAAGAGCCGCTCACCCAATCATTCACGGTAGAAAAAGCGATGAATCAATTCATCAGTCAGTTTCAAGTGACCGGAGAAAACAAGAATGTGTGCGGACTTTACGGATACACCACATTCAACGCAGTGAAATACTTCGAACATATCCCGGTGAAAGAAAGTCATGATGAGCAGAATGATGCTCCGGACTTGCTATACATATTATATAAGTATATCATCGTTTTCAATCATTTCAAGAATGAATTGACATTGGTAGAAATGCTGGGCGAAGGTGAAGAAAGCGGTTTGCCGGAACTGGAGGCCGCTATCGAAAACAGAAATTATGCTTCTTATAATTTCTCGGTGACAGGTCCTGTCAGCAGCCCGATCTCCGATGAGGAGCATAAAGCGAACGTTCGCAAGGGTATTGCCCATTGTATGCGTGGTGATGTTTTTCAGATTGTCCTTTCCAGAAGATTCATCCAGCCTTATGCCGGAGATGATTTCAAAGTCTATCGTGCTCTTCGCAGCATCAACCCTTCTCCTTATCTTTTCTATTTCGATTTCGGAGGATACCGCATTTTCGGTTCTTCTCCGGAGACTCACTGTAAAATTGAAGACGGACGTGCCTACATCGACCCGATTGCCGGAACAACCCGCCGTACCGGAGATACGGTAAAAGACCGCGAATTGGCGGAAGCACTGCTTGCCGATCCGAAAGAGAACGCGGAGCATGTGATGCTGGTTGATCTGGCAAGAAATGATCTTTCACGTAATTGCCATGATGTACGGGTATTGTTTTATAAGGAACCACAGTATTACAGTCATGTGATTCATCTGGTCAGCCGCGTGAGCGGTCAGCTGAATGAAGGGGCGGATAAGATTAAAACTTTCATCGATACTTTCCCTGCGGGAACGTTGAGCGGAGCACCGAAAGTACGCGCCATGCAGCTGATCAGTGAAATCGAACCTCATAACCGCGGTGCTTATGGCGGCTGTATCGGCTTTATCGGACTTAACGGAGAACTGAACCAGGCAATCACCATCCGTACTTTTGTCAGCCGTAATAACGAGTTATGGTTCCAGGCCGGAGGCGGTATCGTTGCACGCAGTCAGGATGAATACGAGTTGCAAGAGGTAAACAATAAATTAGGAGCTCTTAAAAAGGCTATCGATTTAGCTGTTAATTTAAAAAACTAACTGTTCAGAGCGATCTGCCTGATAAGTCAGAAACAGTATTTGAACAACAATTTTACAATAACAATAAAATGAAAATATTACTTTTAGATAACTATGATTCTTTCACCTACAATTTGCTGCATGCAGTGAAAGAACTGGGAGCTACAGACGTCGAAGTAGTCCGCAACGACCAGATAAACCTTGATGAAGTGGAACGATTTGATAAGATCATACTTTCACCGGGGCCGGGAATACCCGAAGAAGCAGGCTTGCTATTGCCCATTATCAAACGATATGCACCGACAAAGAGTATTTTAGGCGTTTGTCTGGGACATCAGGCCATCGGCGAGGCTTTTGGTGCACGACTGGAAAACCTGAAAGAAGTATATCACGGTGTACAGACACCGATCAGCATCCTGCAGAAAGACGTACTTTTTGAAGGGCTGGGCAAAGAGATACCTGTCGGACGTTATCATTCCTGGGTAGTCAGCCGGGAAGGTTTTCCCGAGTGCCTGGAGATAACTGCTGAAAGTCAGGAAGGACAAATCATGGCATTACGTCACAAAACCTATGATGTACATGGCATCCAGTTCCATCCCGAATCCGTACTGACTCCGCAAGGAAAAGAAATCATCAAAAACTTCTTAAACGAATAAACTTATGAAACAGATTCTATATAAACTTTTCGAACACCAATATTTGGGACGCGATGAAGCACGTACTATCCTGCAAAACATCGCACAAGGGAAATATAATGACGTACAGGTAGCATCACTGATTACTGTCTTTCTGATGCGTAATATTTCTGTCGAAGAATTATGCGGATTCCGTGATGCATTATTGGAAATGCGGGTTCCGGTTGATTTGAGCGAGTTTGCTCCGATCGATATTGTCGGTACGGGAGGAGATGGAAAAAATACGTTCAACATTTCTACGGCGGCCTGCTTTACAGTAGCCGGAGCAGGTATTCCGGTAGTAAAACATGGCAATTATGGAGCTACTTCAGTCAGCGGTGCCAGCAATGTGATGGAGCAACATGGGGTTAAATTCACAAGTGATGTTGATCAGATGCGGCGCAGCATGGAACAATGTAATATTGCTTATCTGCACGCTCCTTTGTTCAATCCGGCACTGAAGGCAGTTGCCCCGATCCGTAAAGGATTGGCGGTACGTACATTCTTTAATATGCTCGGTCCGTTGGTCAATCCGGTGTTGCCGACTTATCAGCTTTTAGGCGTGTATAATCTTCCACTTTTGCGCCTTTATACCTATACTTATCAGGAGAGTAAGACTAAATTTGCCGTTGTACATAGCCTGGACGGATATGATGAGATTTCTCTGACGAACGAGTTTAAGGTAGCTACCTGTGGCAATGAGAAGATTTATACTCCGGAAGGTCTCGGATTTGCACGTTATCAGGATACTGATCTGGATGGTGGACAGACACCGGAAGATGCTGCTAAAATCTTTGATAACATCATGAACAATACAGCTACGGAAGCACAGAAAAACGTGGTTGTTATCAATGCAGCTTTCGCTATTCAAGTAGTTCGTCCGGAAAAAACGATTGAAGAGTGCATCGCCCTCGCTAAAGAATCACTAGAAAGTGGCCGGGCATTGGCTACACTGAAGAAATTCATTGAATTGAATAATAAGTAATAGGTAATAAGTTATAAATGATAAGTGGTAAAGGATGAATATGCGATATCCTTTGCCTTGATTCTAAATTTAAGATTAATGAAAGATATATTATCCGAAATTATAGCTAACAAACGGTTTGAAGTCGATTTGCAAAAGCAGGCTATTTCCATCGAACAGTTGCAGGAAGGTATCAATGAAGTTCCGGCTTCCCGTTCTATGAAACGGGCATTGGCTTCTTCCGATTCCGGTATTATAGCCGAATTTAAGCGTCGCTCGCCATCCAAAGGGTGGATCAAACAGGAGGCACGTCCCGAAGAAATTGTTCCGTCATACCTTGCGGCAGGTGCTTCCGCCCTCTCTATTCTCACTGATGAGAAGTTTTTTGGAGGAAGTCTGAAAGATATTCGTACAGCACGTCCTTTGGTCGATGTGCCCATTATAAGAAAAGACTTTATCATTGATGAGTATCAGTTATATCAGGCAAAAATTGTCGGTGCGGATGCCGTACTTCTTATCGCCGCCGCACTGAAACAGGAAAAATGTCAGGAACTGGCAGAGCAGGCGCATGAACTGGGACTGGAAGTATTACTTGAAATCCATAGTGCGGAAGAGTTACCTTATATTAATAGCAAAATTGATATGATTGGGATTAATAATCGCAATCTGGGTACTTTCTTCACAGATGTAGAAAACTCTTTCCGACTGGCAGGACAACTTCCACAAGATGCGGTATTAGTATCAGAGAGTGGCATTTCCGATCCGGAAGTGGTAAAACGTCTTCGGACCGCCGGATTCCGGGGATTCCTCATCGGAGAGACATTTATGAAAACTCCGCAACCGGGAGAAACTCTGCAGAACTTTCTGAAAGCCATCCAATAAATATATGAACTTCCAAAAACGGACAGCCCTATGATCAACGGAAAAATCATCAAAGTATGCGGTATGCGTGAAGCCCAAAATATACGGGATGTGGAGTCACTACAAAGAGTGGATATGATGGGATTTATCTTCTATCCCAAATCTCCCCGTTATATCTACGAACTTCCCGCTTACCTACCTGTTCATGCCCGCCGTGTCGGAGTTTTTGTAAATGAAGACAAAGATGTAATCACGATGTACGCCGACCGTTTTGGACTGGAATATATCCAGCTCCACGGCAAAGAATCACCGGAATACTGTCAGTCATTGCGCACCTCCGGCCTGAAAATCATCAAAGCTTTTTCTGTAGCTCGTCCGAAAGATTTGAATCACGTAAGCGAGTATGAAAAAACTTGCAATCTTTTCCTGTTTGATACGAAATGTGAGCAGTATGGTGGCTCAGGAAACCAATTCGACTGGAACATTCTGCATACCTACAACGGACAAGTTCCATTCTTATTGAGTGGCGGCATCAACTCACACAGTGCCAATGCATTGAAAGCATTCGACCATCCCCGTCTGGCAGGCTACGACCTGAACAGTCGTTTCGAACTGAAGCCCGGGGAAAAAGATCCGGAACGAATCCGGATATTTCTAAATGAACTAAAGTCATAAAATTAAATTCTCAAAATCATGAACAGAATTAATCAACTCTTTAATAGCAACAAGAAAGACATCCTTTCTATTTATTTTTGTGCAGGTAATCCTACCCTTGATGGAACAGTCAATGTCATCCGTACTCTCGAAAAACATGGCGTCAGCATGATTGAAGTCGGTATTCCATTCAGTGACCCTATGGCAGACGGCATCGTTATCCAGAATGCCGCCACTCAGGCATTACGCAACGGAATGTCATTGAAAATCCTTTTCGAACAATTACGAAACATTCGCCAGGAAGTAAGTATTCCATTGGTATTTATGGGATACTTAAACCCTATTATGCAGTTCGGATTTGAAAACTTCTGCCGCAAATGCGTGGAATGCGGAATAGACGGCGTTATCATCCCCGACTTGCCTTTCAGAGATTATCAGGATCACTACCGTATCATTGCCGAACGTTATGGAATCAAAGTAATCATGCTCATCACCCCGGAGACCAGCGAAGAGCGGGTACGTGAGATCGATGCACATACAGACGGATTCATCTATATGGTTTCATCCGCAGCAACTACAGGCGCACAACAAGACTTTAATGAACAGAAACGTGCCTATTTCAAAAAGATCGAAGATATGAATCTGCGCAACCCGCTAATGGTTGGTTTCGGTATCTCCAACAAAGCTACTTTTCAAGCAGCTTGCGAACATGCTTCCGGAGCTATCATCGGTAGCCGCTTTGTCACTCTGCTTGAAGAAGAAAAAGATCCGGAAAAAGCCATTCTAAAACTGAAAGATGCGCTTAAATAGACATAAGAAATAGTCAGACAAATGGTAGCTAAAATAGCCGGGCAGTATCGTTTTGCTTTGCATAACCATTCTTTCCAAACAATTTTAGCTACTTGACTATTTTTACAACTCACTTGATTTTTTCTTTTAATCCATCGTATAATTACGCATAAATATTCAGATTTATAACATTTCACTGCAAACTACGAACAAATTCATCATTTACTATTCATAATTCGCAATTAATCTATATCTTTGTCAGCGTTTTAACAGAAATTCATCAATTATGAGAGTAGAGACCCCTTCCGTTTTGTTAATTTACACGGGTGGAACTATCGGAATGATAGAAAATCCGGAGACAGGTGCCTTAGAAAACTTTAATTTCGACCATTTGCTCAAGCACGTTCCTGAGCTGAAAAGATTCAACTATCGCATTTCCTCCTATCAATTCGATCCTCCTCTCGACTCCTCGGATATGGAACCAGCTTACTGGGCAAAACTTGTAAAGATCATCAACTATAATTACGACTATTTCGATGGCTTTGTAATTTTGCATGGAACGGATACAATGGCCTATACGGCTTCTGCCCTAAGTTTTATGCTCGAAAATCTGAGTAAGCCTGTTATTCTGACCGGTTCTCAATTGCCAATCGGAACGCTGCGTACGGACGGAAAAGAAAATCTGATCACTGCAATCGAGATTGCTGCTGCCAAGAATCCGGACGGTACAGCTATTGTCCCCGAAGTATGTATTTTCTTTGAAAATCACTTGATGCGGGGTAATCGTACCACAAAAATCAATGCTGAGAACTTTAATGCCTTCCGGTCTTTCAATTACCCGCCATTGGCACGCGTAGGCATCCATATTAAATACGAGCCCAACCTTATTCGCAAACCGGACCCGGACAAACCACTAAAGCCACACTATCTGTTTGATACGAATGTGGTAATATTAACTCTTTTCCCCGGCATCCAGGAGGAGATCATTCATTCACTACTCCATGTCCCCGGATTGAAAGCGGTCGTCATGAAAACATTCGGATCAGGAAATGCACCGCAAAAAGAATGGTTCATCCGGGAATTAAAAGAGGCTACTGATCGTGGAATTATCATTGTTAACATCACACAATGTGCTTCCGGAGCAGTAGAAATGGGACGTTACGAGACCGGAATGCATCTACTCGAAGCAGGTGTTATCAGTGGATATGACAGTACTCCCGAATGTGCTGTAACTAAACTGATGTTTTTGCTGGGACACGGACTATCTAATAAAGACATCCGATACAAAATGAACTCTTGTTTAATAGGGGAAATTACCAAACCCTAAAAAAAAATCTCTATAGTAATCTCCTGATTTTCATTCTATAATATTTCTGCAAAAGAAAAAATCAGGAGGTTTTTCTTTCGTTTTTCATATAAAGCGAACCAAAACGGAATTATCGTTGCTTTTTACACAAGAAATATCAATAAATACATCTTTAATCCAAAATATACAACTATCTTTGCAGCAAACAAAAAAACAATCAAACAATAGACATTATGATGAAAAAAACAATTCTGCTTACATCTATTATTGCGATAGCAATAGTAAGCATGTTATCCAGTTGCGTAGATTCCGAGAAGGATCTATATGATCCGTCTTATCAGACAGCCAATCCAATGGGAGACGGTTTTGCTGCACCGGATGGATTTGACTGGAATATGACTACAACTAGTATTCTAAACATAGAAATTGATGATGAACTTTACAACCAAATAGAAATATTGGACGCAAATCCATTTTCAACGTCTGATTACCATATACTTGCCAAAGGAGTTGCCAAGAAAGGTCAAGCTTTTTCACAAGAAATAAATTATACAGAAGGAACTAATTACCTATATATTCGTAAGACAGACTCTAGAAGCAGAGTGTCTATTAGTACATGGGATGTATCTAAAAATAAAGAATTTGTAGGTTCAAGGACTACAAGAGTTGCAAAAGCGACCATCGGAAGCTATAATATTCCAGAAAAATATCCCGAAGAAACTTATGATACCACAGGAGCTATTGAACTTACAGGTAATACTAATTGGAATCAATCAAATCATCATTTGGAAGCAGGCAAAAGCTATATCATAAAAAACAAATTTAATGGTGAAATCAACCATACCAGTGGATATTTGAATGGCGGAAGATTTACCATATTTGTAGAAGGTGAATGGACACCCTCGCAAAACCAAATACAAAGTGCAGATATTATTATTTTGAAGGGTGGAAAAATCAACACCGATTCATTCACGAGTTTTCTTATTGCTGACAACTCAATATTAACGATTCAATCAGGCGGAAGTCTTATTGGCAATAACATCAATCTTGCTGCCATAGGAGTATTACTGAAAAATTTTGGAACAATTAGTGTCAATAGTATGAAGGACTTGAATACGACGTCTATTTTATACAATGCTCCTAAAGCCACAATTAATGTTACAGGAAAATCTGTTGCTTCTTGGGAACAGTCCGTATTTACCAAAGGAGCTATTTATAACTTTGGAGAATTGACTATTCAAGAAGGTGCATTAAAGTTTAATTCTCAAGATGCAACATGCTATTTTTATAATGGAACTGAAGCAACAATTAATACTCCAACTTTCATTATAGGTGGGATTGGTGTAAATGATGGAACTGTTAATGCTCAAAAAATAAGTAATGATAATGGCGGTAACCCTACTTTTACTAATAATTGCAGTCTTTATGCCCAAAATTCTTTCGAATTCGGAGGAACAAGCGGAACTATCATAATGAATAAAGGTATATTGGCTGGTGGCGTAGAAAATGGTACTTTTATAGCTATTCCATCTTTTAAATGCGGTAATAGCGGAAGCACTTTTGAACTGAATAATGGTTCTATGATAAAAGCAGAGATAATGGATATTCCTAATGTCACTTTTAAAGCTGCCGGAACTCGTTCATTAATAAAATCCACAAAAAGCATATCTACTGGTTGGACAACTAAGTTCAATGGTAATTTGGATATTGAATGCCCGGAAGGGGAATTCGCCAAAGGGGTACCTGCCAATAACCCTAATTACATTATGGAAAATTCAGTAGAATTATATATCCCGAATGGTTCCAAAACAATCATTACTTCATGTGGTGAACTTTCAGAAATACCTGACCCTACCCCTGACCCGGAAGATCCTGAATTCCCTATTGAAGTGGAAGACAACAAAGATTATACTTACCTCTTCGAAGACCAATGGCCACTATATGGAGATTATGATATGAATGATATCGTTCTGACCATTCAGAAAAGGAAAATATATACTAATAAAGAGAATAAAGTAACAAAATTCGAGTTAAGTATTGACTTATCCGCAGCCGGAGCAACCAAAAGCATCGGAGCAGCTATTATGCTGGACAATGTACCCGCCAATGCCATTACACAGTCAGTTGAATTCAGTGACAATACTCTTGCCAAGAATTTCAATCTAAATAATAACAATATCGAAAGTGGTCAGGATTATGCTGTGATTCCTCTGTTTGATGATGCTCATAAAGTATTGGGAAGAGATCGGTATGAGCAGATTAATACTGTCTCAGACTATGCAGGCAATACCAAACCTAAGAATATCAGTTTCTCCATTACCTTCAATAATCCGACAATATCAGCAGATGCTTTTAATGTCAACAATTTGAATGTCTTTATCATCGTAGACGGCAACAGAAACCCACGTAAGGAAATACATGTTGCAGGCTATCAACCAACCAAACTCGCAAACACCGATCTGTTTGGCGGAAACAACGATAACAGTCATCATGGCAGCAAAAAATATTATATCAGTAAAGAGAATCTGGCATGGGGTATCATGGTTCCTTCCAATTTCAAATGGCCTTTAGAGTATGTAAATATCAAAACTGCTTATTCACAATTCAGCGACTGGGTAACGAGCGGTGGTACAGAAAATGAAAAATGGTGGAATGATTTTGATGTAAACAAGGTATTCCAAACAAATAAAAACTAATCTCCCTTATCAACACGGATTTCATAAAAAAAATGAAATCCGTGTTTTTTTTCCTCACTAAACGTATCAGATATATTCTATTAATAAATAAAAATAATAATCTTCATGAATTTTACTTCTGCTAATTGGAAGTTTATTCTAAAATTATATATATATTTGCACGAAGTGAAACAAAGGCAAGAGATTCAATTTAATCTATATAAATCAAGTAGCAAAGCAAGCGATAGAAAGGTTCTATTTGTATGAAAAAAAAGATACTATTAGTTGACGATAAAGCGACTATTGGAAAAGTTGCAAGTATATATTTAGGCAAGGATTACGACGTTATGTATTTGGAGAATCCTATTAAAGCAATAGATTGGCTTAATGAAGGTAATGTACCCGATCTCATTATTTCCGATATTCGTATGCCGTTAATGAGAGGAGATGAATTCCTCAGATATATGAAAGCCAATGAGTTATTCAAGTCAATTCCTATCGTTATGCTGTCCAGCGAAGAAAGTACTACGGAAAGAATCAAATTACTGGAAGAAGGGGCAGAAGACTATATTCTGAAGCCATTCAATCCTTTGGAACTAAAAATCCGAATCAAAAAGATTATCGACTAATACAGCCTTTAAATGCAATATTTTGTTTACATAGGCAGACACAACAAAACAATAGAACTGTTTTCGAAATTAAGTACCGGAGTATTCTATGCAGCACCAAACTGCTATAAGGCAACTAAAGTGCTAGACAAGATACGAGAAAAATACGACGCAGCTTTATTTATTGAGCAGGTAGAATTATCAAAAGATATCGCTGATATTCGCTCTATACGAAAAATGTATCCAGGGCTTTATATGGTACTGGTTATAGATTCCATTACTAAGGAAGAAGCTACAGAATACTTGAAGGCAGGAGTTAATAACACGATTAAGTACGAAACCAACAGTGAAGTACTGAAAGATCTGTCAACTTTTCTCACACGTAGAAAAGAACAAAAAATAGCAGCACTGCAACTCCAAACACAGAATTTAAAAGCCTTTCGCCTGCCTTCATGGAAAAGAATCTTCGATATATTCTTTTCCGGAATAGCACTACTTTTCCTTTCTCCTCTTTTAATAGCTACTGCTATAGCCATTCGCTTGGAGAGCAAAGGACCGATTATCTATAAATCCAAACGTGTAGGAAGCAATTATCAGATATTTGATTTTCTCAAATTCCGTTCGATGTATACCGACGCTGATAAACATCTGAAGGATTTCAATGCTCTCAACCAATACCAACAGGAAGAAGAAGAGGAAGAAGATATATGGGGAGAAGAATCCTGTGTCTCTGAAGAAGCAGACGAAGAAGAAATTCTCCTGATATCCGACGATTTTGTAATTTCTGAAGAAGACTATATCCACAAGAAATCAAAAGAGAAAAGTAATGCTTTCGTAAAACTGGAAAATGACCCCAGAATCACAAAGATAGGACGTTTTATCCGTAAATACAGCATTGATGAATTACCACAGCTTATCAATATCCTCAAAGGAGATATGTCTATAGTGGGCAATCGTCCCCTCCCACTCTATGAGGCAGAGTTACTGACTAGTGATGAACACATTGATCGTTTTATGGGACCAGCCGGTCTTACCGGGCTGTGGCAGGTTGAAAAAAGAGGTGAAGCGGGTAAACTCTCCGCAGAAGAACGCAAGCAACTGGATATCCAATATGCAAAAAACTTCTCTTTCGGACTGGACATAAAAATCATTCTGAAAACAGTTACTGCATTCGTTCAAAAAGAGAACGTATAACTCCTTCACTACAGGATGGACTACTTTATCTACATAGCAGACGATTTCTTCTTTTTGTGTATAGGGCTTTTGCTCCTATACCTTTTCATATTGGCTGTTGCCTCACATTTCAAACATTCCAATTATCCCAAAGCCAGAAAACAATATCAGTGTGCCATATTAGTTCAGGACGGAAGCCTCCTTCCTTTCATGTATCAACAGGAAGCATATGAATTCATCACATATAAAGATTTGCTGGAAGCAATTAATTCATTAGATAAAGAACGATACGAATTAGTCATCCTTCTTTCTGATAAAGCCAGTGCTTTATCACCCCATTTTCTGGAAAAGATTTATAATGCCTACGATGCCGGAATACAGGCAATGCAGTTACACACGATCATTAATAATCATAAGGGAGTACGGAAACATTTCCATGCTCTATCCGAAGAAATCAATAACAGTCTTTTCAGATCGGGGAATACTCAGATCGGCTTTTCTTCAAGTCTTTTCGGAACCAATATGGCTTTCGACTTAGAATGGCTACAGAAGAATCAAAGAACTGCCAAAACAAATCTCGAACGAAAGTTATTCAAACAGAATATATATATTGAATATCTGCCGGATGTGATTGTACACTGTGACTCCGCCCCTGTTTATCCCTATCGCAGGCGCATACGGAAGACCCTCTCTTATCTATTGCCGTCTTTATTAGAAGGCAACTGGAATTTCTGCAACCGTATAGCCCAGCAGCTGATACCTTCTCCGATGAAATTATGCACCTTCATCAGTATTTGGACTTTATTGATAACAGGATACCACTGGACCTCGTCACTCAAGTGGTGGATATTGCTTTTAGGATTGGCAATCACATACAGTCTGGCAATACCGGATTATTTAGTAGAAGATAAAAAGAAACAAAAACATTCAATATGGAAAAAAGGACACTGAAACTGCGAATCAAACAAAATCCGGCTTTGAAACAAGTCGTACATCGTTTTATTATGCATCCTGTAAAGACACGCCCCAACTGGTGGATACGCCTTTTCTATTTTGTATATCTGAAACGTGGAAAAGGTTCCGTGATTTATCGCAGTGTCCGCAAAGACCTTCCTCCTTTTAATCAGTTCTCGCTAGGGCGCTATTCGGTAGTAGAAGACTTTTCCTGCCTTAATAATGCGGTAGGAGATTTAATCATTGGAGATTATACCCGCATCGGATTAGGAAATACCATTATCGGTCCGGTTCTTATAGGAAATCATGTGAATCTTGCACAGCATGTAACAGTCACAGGACTTAATCATAATTATCAAGATGCGGAGAAATCAATCGACGAACAGGGAGTAAGTACACAGCCTGTCACTATTGAGGATGATGTATGGGTAGGTGCAAACTCAGTCATACTGCCAGGAGTTACTTTAGGGAAACATTGTGTAGTGGCTGCCGGAAGCGTTGTCAGCCGTTCCATCCCAGCATACTCTATTTGTGCCGGTTGCCCTGCCAAAGTGATCAAATCATATGATTTCGCAACGAAAGAGTGGAAAAAAGTAAAATGATATCCACCACTAATTATTAATAGTGAGAGCAACTACGCAATATACCTTATAAAGGGGATTGTGACAGATACAGAAACGCACTATCTTTGCAGTATCAGAATTGAATTAATTAGTCATAATTTTATTACGTAGCCACATTTAAGTAAAAATGAAATAGGGTCCCGCCGAAGCGATTTCGTCGGGATTTTATTTTATACACTCCTGGCATTAGCAATCCCGGTATTTATATACCTTTCGGCTCCCCTGCGTCTATAAACAAAAAACGAGTCAATTCCTAGAAGGGAACCACTCGCCACAGCATCAGAAAAGCCAAAAAGGCTTTTCTTTTATTACCTCAATTCCTGAAAACTAATCTTCTTTTTACCTTTTAAACTTCTTACCTATTGTTATCCTTTTTACCTTTTACCAAAAAATGTCCTATTGAACACTAAAAAATTTAATACCTTAATTATTTAAATCTAATACCTTAATAATCTTTTCTTTTACCTTTTAAACTAATAGCAATTTCCCAATTGCACTGCAAAGGTACGAAAAGATTCCGTGTTCGCAAACGGCTTCAGATTTTATAACATTCTTTTAAGGTTATAAATCTTTCACATCATTTAGCGTAACAAGCTTATTTACAATAGCATAAATAGTCAGGCCAGCCGCACTGTGTATCTGTAGCTTTTTGCTGATATTTCTCCGGTGAGTAATGACAGTGTGAATAGACAAGAAAAGATTCTCTGCAATCTCTTTATTCGTCATACCTTTCACCACACAGATCACTATCTCTTTCTCCCGTTGGCTAAGCGTTTCCTGATTGTCAAGCTCCTCCTCTTCCGAAGCCAGATTTAGCAGACCATGAATCTTTTTAGAAAGAATATCCAGATCATCAAAGATAGAAATCGACTCATCATATTTAGTCAGCAAAGAGGCATCTACAAAAGAGCTAACCAAAGCAATCAAACGTATTTTCTTACCGGCAGTTTCTTCCCGGAACTTATTTACATCAAAGTAGTCACCAAAAGTAGGATTTACAATCAGCATTTCCGGATATTGCGTACGCAGGCAATCACTCAGAGCCTCTACTGAAAGTAATTCTATAGGTTGCACCTTCACATTAGGAAGACGCTTCAATGCAGCGGTCAGCCCACCCCGGATAATCACTGAGGTTTCGGCGATCGCAATTCGAATGGCTTCGTTATTTTTCATTTTCCCTAATCCTCCTTTCCAACTTCAGAATGGCAGGAACAAAAATATAGTCTTCAACCTTGCAGTGAGATTCCAAACCGGCCTCACAGGCGTATATATCGAAAAGAGCCGCATTCAACAGATTCTCATTGGCTTTGGCAGGACAATATTTAATGATGATATTTTTCAGTTCTGTCAGCTTCTCTCCCACCTGGTCATGATGCTTGGAGAATGTGCTAATCTGATAATTCCGGGGAGCATTGCCATTTATCAGCGCATCCACATATTTGAATACCGTTTTCTCCTCATAATCCATGTGTTTACGTACCTCTCGTGTATATTCATCAAAGAACTTAAGAATCAGAAAAGCTACATCATCCTGCGAACAGTCAATCGCTTCAATCAGTTTACGGCGAATGGCAGGAAGAGAAAAGTCCAGAAAGTAAATATGGGCTTGCCGCAGATAATCGATTAGTGCAGGTATAGAAATATCCTCACTGCTTCCATCCATCCGCGAAAAGCCTTCAGACATAAAGTTGACTACAATCAGAAAAGTCCTGCAATCTACTCCATTAAGCTCGCAAACTTCTTTCACTGTTTTGTCACCAAATCCCAACGAAAGGCCGAAACGGCTCATCACTTGCAACAAGGAATAGTTATCACTGATGAGATCAATCATCTTATCAGTTGGTTTGTATTTTTGCAAATTATCCATTTACACCTATTTATATTAGAGACTGCAAAGAAACGGAATATTTCGAGGATATGCAATCACCACAAATAGGTATTTTCGCTACCCACAGTTTCCCCAATACTAATTACTTGTTACTAATTTATAACAGGAGGCTAGGCTGGCTATTCTTTTTTTAGTAATTTTGTCGCTATCAATTTGTAATCAGTAATTCATAATTAAATAATATGGCAAACGAACTCGAACTGAAATACGGCTGCAACCCAAATCAAAAGCCTGCCCGTATCTTCATGAAAGAAGGCGAACTACCCATTGAGGTATTGAACGGACATCCCGGTTACATCAATCTGCTGGATGCATTCAACAGTTGGCAGTTAGTAAAAGAACTGAAAGAAGCTACCGGACTTCCGGCTGCCGCATCATTCAAACACGTCAGCCCGGCAGGTGCTGCTGTTGCTGTAGAAATGAGTGACACACTGAAGAAAATCTATTTTGTGGATGATGTAAAACTGTCTCCACTGGCAACAGCCTATGCACGCGCACGCGGTGCCGACCGTATGTCTTCTTACGGAGACTTCATCGCATTGTCCGATACTTGTGATGAAGAGACTGCACGCATTATCAACCGTGAAGTATCCGATGGTGTGATTGCACCGGATTACACTCCCGAAGCTTTGGAAATCCTGAAAAATAAAAGAAAAGGAACTTACAATGTGATCAAGATAGATCCGGCTTACCGCCCGGCTCCTATCGAACACAAAGATGTTTTCGGAGTGACTTTTGAGCAAGGCAGAAACGAACTGAAAATAGACGAAAGTCTTTTGAAAGAGTTACCTACACAAAACAAGGAAATTCCGGCTGAAGCCAAACGTGACCTAATCATTTCTTTAATCACCTTAAAATATACACAATCCAATTCCGTATGTTATGCAAAGGACGGACAGGCGATTGGTATCGGTGCAGGACAGCAGTCACGTATTCACTGCACGCGCCTTGCAGGAAATAAAGCAGATATCTGGTATCTCCGCCAACATCCGAAAGTAATGAATCTGCCCTGGATTGAAAAAATCCGCCGTGCAGATCGTGATAATACTATCGACGTTTATATTTCAGAAGATCATGATGACGTATTGGCAGACGGCGTTTGGCAACAGTTTTTTACAGAAAAGCCGGAAGTACTGACCCGCGAAGAGAAACGTGCATGGCTGGATACAATGACTGGCGTAGCTTTGGGCTCTGACGCATTCTTCCCCTTCGGAGACAATATCGAACGTGCACACAAAAGCGGTGTAAGCTATATCGCACAACCGGGAGGTTCTGTACGAGATGATCATGTTATCGGTACATGCGACAAGTACAATATGGCAATGGCATTCACAGGCATTCGCTTGTTCCATCATTAATCGTTTTCTGCTATATTTTAAGATTTATATCAGGTTTGTTGGCTTTAACCTATTTATAGATCCGAAACGTTATGCTATCCCCATTTATAATGAGAATAAAGCAATTATTCCACTATAAATGGGGATTTCCTATTTCTCCGAGACCCTCTATCTTTGCACCATCACATTAAAATAGAATCAAAGATGAATAAAATTGGAGTATTTTATGGTTCCACTACCGGAACAACAGAAGACCTTGCCCGTCGGATTGCAGAGAAACTAGATGTTCCTTCCGCACATATTTATGATGTATCCAAACTCACTGAAGCTTTGGTCGGTGAATATGATGTACTGGTACTGGGCAGTTCCACATGGGGAGCCGGTGAATTGCAGGATGACTGGTACGACGGTATTAAAGTTTTAAAGAAATGCGATCTGTCTCACAAATATGTAGCCTTGTTCGGTTGTGGTGATTCCGATTCTTACAGCGATACGTTCTGTGATGCTATCGGTATTCTTTATGAAGAACTGAAAGATACCCGCTGCAAATTCTGTGGAGCGGTGGACACAGCCGGTTATACATTCGATTCTTCTATCGCTGTCGTTAATGGCAAGTTCGTAGGTCTTCCACTCGACGAAGTCAATGAAGACGGTCAGACAGATGAACGTATCAGCGCATGGGTTGAACAAGTAAAACAAGAAATCAGCTAATCTTTATCTCCATATAAAATAACAGTTTACATCATGGCTACCGAAAGAATCATTCCCGGAGAAATCCGGATTTTCCTCAACCACATTTATGAGTTCAAGAAAGGCGTACGCAACATGGTACTCTATACGATGAGCAGAGAGCACGAAGAGTTTGCCATCCGCCGGCTGAAGAATCAGAAGATCAGTTATATGATACAAGAAGTAGGTACTAACAAGATTAATCTGTTTTTCGGCAAACCCGAATGTATGGAAGCCATGCGGCATATCATCATTCGCCCCTTGAATCAACTGTCTGCCGAAGAGGACTTCATCTTGGGAGCCATGCTGGGATACGACCTTTGCCAACAATGCAAACGGTATTGTAATAAAAAAGAAGGTATAAAGATAGCCGTTTAAAGAATAACTTTTGCATTGTTAGCTTTGTTTTGTATGTAGTTTATCTTGAGTAGAATCGTTTCAAAAAAAACAGGTTTTCATAAAAACATTTTCCACTGGAAACTTGTTCTAATAAGAAACGATTCTCTCAATAACAAACTAACAACAAACAGTATGCTGACACAACAACAAGAACCATCCAAAGCCTACGTACTTGCGGGCATTTTCACTCTCTCCTTACGACTGATCGTAGGCTGGACTTATTTTTCAGCTTTTTGGCGCAGACTCGTTCTCGAAAACAAACTCATTCCGGATGCCACCGGATACATTGGAGAAAAGTTCAATCATTTCCTTCCCAATTCCATTGGTATCAAACCGATTATTGAATACTTGGTCAGCACACCGGATTTACTTTGGTGGGCAATGGTAATTTTCACATTAGTAGAAGGCATCGTCGGGTTACTCTATATGCTCGGTTTCTTCACACGATTAATGAGTATCGGCGTATTCAGTCTGGCATTCGGCATTCTTTTAGGCTCCGGCTGGCTGGGCACTACCTGCCTCGACGAATGGCAAATCGGCATCTTGGGAGTGTCAGCCGGATTCACTATTTTCCTGTCCGGTGGTGGAAAATATTCTTTGGATTATCTGTTATTACCAAAACTTTCCAAGAACAAATGGCTTGTATGGCTTACTTCCGGTGAACTTCCACTATCTATCAAGCAATTCAGTAAAGTCGCAATAAGCGGTGCAGTACTGCTTTTCATACTGACCTTATATACTAACCAAGTCTTCCATAACGGTATTTGGGGACCTTTGCACAACAAATCGGTCAAACCGGAACTGAAAATATCCAATGCAAAGATTCAAGAGGATATCCTCACGTTCAAAGTATACCGGATAGAAGGAGCCGACGTGTACGGTTCCTTCCTGATCGGCATAACACTAAAAGACGAGAATGGAAAAACAATACTTCAAAAGAATGGAGAAGAGCTAGCCCGCTTCCCACTTACCCGAATAAAAAATGACTATGTAGCCAAAGTAGCTCCGGGAAAACACAGCCTCATCATTCCTTTAGGAAGTAAAGCAACTCTTACAATCAGAAGTGATGTTTTTATGGACTTGCCCAAAAGTGACTACGAACTAATTCTGACAGATATAAGTGGTATAACCTGGAAAGAGAAAATTACCGTCAATTAAATCAAGTCAGAAAAATCTAATAACAAAAGACGGACTTTGTGGAAAGAAATATATATCGTACAAACTGTTTTTGCTATTTATGGGGAGTAGATACTGACGCTATTTACAGGATATAGTTACGCTATTTGCAGGCTGTAGTTACACTATACGCACAATATACCTTATCTAACCTTACTCTTCACGCTACTAAGCCCCGTGCTGAAGCACTCTGAGAGCCGGTCCGGGAGTAGAAGAACTACTTTCAGAGAGCGAGAAACCGCTATTTGAGGCAATTCTACAATATACAACGATAGGGAATTACTTTAAATCAAATCAAAAAGAAAGGATATCACAGAAAGTATCACACTTTTTGCTATTACACATATCCTTTCCAATATATGCAAAAGGGGGAGAATATCAATTCGCACATCCTGTGGATAAATACCAGCCTAGCATGGTAAAGATAAAAACGAGCCCGCTCTTTACCTTTTCCTGATCAAACATATCATGCAACAGATCATTGTTGACTGTCAAGGGATGCTTTTTCATAGGATAGAGGAAAAAACTAACAAATTCCTTTGTGGGTGATCAGACAAAACTGTATTTTTAGAGGCATAATATTGATGAATTATTAAATAGAAATGAATTAGATTGCTAACAAACTGATAAAGCACCTTAATAGTCAATTATCTGCCGGACATTAGCGGTTAAAATAAAAAACAAATGAACAGAATATTTGAAATAGAAGAATTAAACGAACTTGAAGTTTTTTTGAAATCTCAAAATGATATTGACAAATTGCGAGATAGTTTATTCGCTGAATTTCTTAAATATGCGGATTACAAAAATGTAGAAGAGTGGAATAATGCAGTTCGGGTTTGCGAGAGTTTGGCAATCATAGGTTGGGGATCTAATGAGGCCCTTGAGGCATTAAGAGGCTCTTTCTTTAATGGAAACCCGATGACTTGCTTTGTCAATAAACACAGAGAGCCTCGTTTCGTCGAAGCCATTTGGTCAAGAAGAATAAACGGATTTACCATGGAAGCAGGAAGGACAAGTTATCATTTCAGCCCGGATGATCCCTTTCAGAGGCAATCCATAGCATGGGAATATAAAACGAAAGAAGATGTACAAGGTATAGAACTTAGAAGTCAACGAAATTGGATTCCTAAAAATCCCATTTGGATTGAACGTACAATTGGTAACTGTTATGAGAACTCTAAGGTTGTTATTGAAAGTATTGAGAATGATTTACAATCAAAATTAAACAAACAAATGCGACCTGAATTGTATGGTCAGGCTGTCAATAAAATTATTCTAAAGTGTTCATTTAGTTATTACGACCATGTTTGCTGTAAATGCAATTACGTTATCGCTGATGAAAAACTGAAATTGAGACAAAAAGAATTATACCCCAAATTACTAACAATGTTTACCAAACAAGAGATTGAAAAGAATGGATATTATCTTCGAAATCGCTTTGAGTTTGGACCATTCAGAACAGATACTGGAAAAGTAAAAGCAGTGATAACCCTTGAAAAAGAATTTAGTGAACTGAATCATTCTGAACAAAAAAAAAGATTAAGCGAATATATCCTATCAGCATTAAGTCATATAACAAACAAACTAAATAAGAAGGTTAAGTATGACTTTGATTTAATGTTGGCTGATTTTAATGTAATATTGACCGAATGGAGTAATGAACAACTACCACTAACGAGCAAATGAGTTGTCTTAACGGTCGGTTAGCCACCGGACATTAGTTGCAATAAAAAATGAAGAAAAATGAAAGGATATAGAATAGCAATGAAGCTGATTAATCAAACCAAGATTTTTAAATTTATAGTTCCCATTATAGTATTCATTCTATTGTATGCTGTCTCAACAATTAGAAACAACAATGTAAGAAAGGATGGCATATATTCTATAGTAACTCTTATTAAATACGGTTCTGCTTATAGAGGACAAAGCGCAAAATATGAATTTATATATAATAAGACTTTATATAAAGGAAGTTTTTTTATATCATTTAACGAGAGTAAAAACACTCCAATCGGAACCCGTTATTTTGTAACATTCTTAGCCAAAGCCCCCAACCGACATCGAATATTAGACACCGTACCATCCTGGTTTACTCTAAAAGCGCCAGATAAAGGATGGAAAACATTACCTACACAAAAACAACTACGAATAATGATGAAAGATAGCTTGATTTAAACGAAACATGGCAATCCGGATTCTGTAAAAGAATTGAATTAAATATGAAAGATAAAAGTTTGGAAAAAAACACATTCTGGATTTATTCTACAAATAAGTTTGTTTGGGCAGGAGTTGCAATATGCAGTATATTCAGTGCATTTATGATCTACTTTTTATGTGTATCCAATTTAAGTGAGAATAAAGTCCTTTTTATTTTCTTGTTGCCCATATCTTTGTCTATCCTGTTAATCTATTGGGCATTACCCAGTAAGATTTTACTTTGTGAGGATAGAATAGAAGAACGAAGCCTGTTCGGGAAAAGAAGCATCCGGGTGGATGAGATTAATTCGTGGGGAGTTGTGCAAATGTATAAACCCTACCGTTGTAAAGAGGGTATTTATTCTTACATACCTGCCAAGTCATTCAAGCCTTCCCGCCAAATAGAGGAGAACATGATTTTCTCGTATAGCCTGTTTTTATCCAATATTCCGCACTATGACGGTAAAAAGAAAGATTCCTTCCAAACAGATAAAACTATTTTTGTCAGTTATCGGAAAGAAGTGTATATTGCATTGGAAAAGCATCTAAAAAAAATAAAACGAACAATGGAGAACAACCAATTCAAAGATTAATTATCTTTGTCCCAACAAGAACTAAACACATTAACAACATGAAAAACAAATATCTACTAAGTCTGCTCGCCGCTTTAGGCTTTTCCGGATGTGGCAATAATAACGAGATCTGGGACGAACCTTGTTATTATGGTCCCGGTCCCGTCTGGACTCCTGACATTATAATAAGCAGTCAAGTACAAAATGAAGAAAAAGAAACTATTAATGGCATTCGCGTAGTATCCAGTTATATGAATCAAGAAGATTCATTAATTACAGATACTGCCTATACCGAGTCACGTGAAATAGAGCATTATACGGTAAGCGGTATAGCAATCAATACATTTAAATTCAAAGAGTATCCTCCCAAAGATACAGAAATGTACCTTGAGTATACAGATGTAGACGGCGAAAAGAATGGTGCATACCAAACAAAAAAGATTAGAATACAAGACCTTGGAAAAGAGGGAAAAGTCACTTTACTTAAAGAGGAGAAAAAAGAAGAAGAAAAAGAAGACTAAGAATGAAACGTATCATCCCCCTTACTCCCCGCCGATGGCTGGCTTTAGAAATATTTCGCCGGATGAAACACGAAAGAGTGGAAGAACATCCGCTCAGGCAGCTTTTTTGGGAATGCACCTTACGATGTAATGTACGTTGCCGCCATTGTGGCAGTGACTGCAAGTCCTCTCCCGCTACTCCGGATATGCCTCTACAGGATTTTCTAAAAGTACTGGACAGCATAGCAACACATACCAATCCGCACGATGTATTCGTCATTATCTCCGGTGGAGAGCCAACCGTACGTGAAGATTTAGAAACTTGCGGCAAAGAAATATCCCGACGGGGATACCCGTGGGGCATGGTATGCAACGGCCTGTGTCTCACGCGCGAACGGCTTCACAACCTGATCCGTAGCGGTATGCGTAGTATATCCATCAGCCTGGACGGACTGAAGGATGTACACAACTGGATGCGACGACATCCCGAAAGTTTCGATTGTGCCGTAAATGCCATACGGGAAATCACAGCTATCCCCGAACTGACATTCGACGTCATTACCTGTGTCACCCGCCGTAGCCTGCCACAGTTGCCGGCTATGAAAGAGTTACTTATCAGTCTCGGAGTCAAACGATGGAGGGTATCTACCATCTTTCCGGTAGGACGAGCCGCCGAAGAACCGGAATTCCGTATGAACGGAGAAGAACTGAAACAAGTACTCGACTTCATCCGTGACACCCGAAAGGAAGGAATTATCCGTGCGAGTTACGGCTGCGAAGGTTTCCTGGGTAACTATGAAGGTGAAGTACGGAATACTCCTTTCTTCTGTAGCGCCGGAATATCAGTCGGCTCCGTTTTAATTGACGGTTCTATCAGTGCCTGTAGCAGCATCCGCTCCAACTACCATCAAGGAAATATCTATCAGGATGATTTTTGGGAAATATGGCAAACGAAATTCCAGCCTTATCGCGACCGTTCATGGATGAAAAAAGACGAGTGCGCCCGATGCAAATACTTCCGTTATTGTCAAGGCAATGGTATGCATTTGAGAGATAATGAAGGAAAACTACTGGTATGTCATCTGAACAGGTTGACAGGAAACTCTGCAAATGTTCCGGAATAAAAGATTCAGCCCCACTATATATTGCTAGTAACCCGCCCAAGAATACCCATTTCAGGTGATTGCAGGAAATCGTCAAAGCCCCTATCTTTGCAATATCAGAATTGAATTAATTAGTCATAATTAAAAAATTACGTAGCCACATTGAAAACATTGGAATCGGCCGAAGTGATTCTCCCGCATTCTCACATTTGGTTGTTAGTTAAAAAAAACATATAATGTATTCAATATTACAGAATAAGTGTAAATAGCATAAATTCTAGTAAACAAAAGGCCCGGCTTGTGAAAGCCGGACCTTTTCGTTTTATCTCTGATGAGCCGTTTTTATAGTTTCCATCCCGATGTCTGTTCCTGTATATTCCAAAGTTTGGCGTACAGCCCCGGCCGGCTCAAAAGTTCATCATGAGTGCCTTGTTCCGCAATTCGTCCTTCTTCCAGCACAATAATCCGGTCGGCATTTCGGATCGTTTTGAGGCGGTGAGCGATAACGATTACCGTCCGCCCCGCAATCAAGGTATTGATAGCTTGCTGCACTTCCACTTCATTTTCTTCATCCGTAGCATCTGTCCTGCCGAAACGGATATTATTCTTCAGCGTATCCTAAAACAGATAGACATCCTGAAAAACCATGGAACAATGTTTCATTAATGACTCCAGCTCCAGTTCTTTCATATCCATTCCGTTAAAACGAACCGAGCCTTTATGCGGATCATAGAAGCGTGCGCAAAGTTTCAGCATCGTACTCTTTCCGCTTCCGGAAGGACCGACCAAAGCAGTGAGCGTCCCTTTTCTAAGAGTCACGGAAATATCATGCAGTATTTCCTTTTCCTGATAGCCGAAAGATACATGATCAAAAGTAATATCTCCGCTTTCGGGCACATCACGATTTCCCTTCATTTCCGATTCGTTCATCAACGTAAGGATACGTCCTCCTGCGATGGAGAAGTAGCGAAACTCGGCAAAGTTAGTCAAGGCAGATGTCAACGGATCGAAAACACGGGAACCGACTACCAGAAACATGACAAACGTGAGCAGTGAAAGTTCGCCTCCTATCAACAGGTACGTACCGCAAAGTATCATGAATGTCAATCCGGCACGAATCAATGTAACCGAGAATAAGATAAATGGGCCGAGAAGCGCCTCCTGCCGGATACAGGCACGACGGAGATCACTATAAGCCATTTTCAGGCGTTCGAACTTGCCTCCCAACAAATTATATGCTTTCATCACCCGTATGCCTTGCAGATATTCTTCCAAGCGGTTTCCGGCATTAATCTTAGCTTCAATCTGCCGCACACTCAGCTTACGCTGGGCGATATTGCTAAGCAACAGGACAGCAACCGCAAGCGGTAAACATACCTTTTCATTTATCGGTATACTCCGAACGGAAGTTTTCCAGGGATGATCCCTATGCCTGGAAAAGTAACATACGCAACCGGGCACGGTGTTCGGAAACCAAATCGATATATTCCTGCACGGATTCCTGCTGATAGTCCGAATTCGTAAAAACCTCTATGGACATCTGATTGGCATCATGTCGGTATATCTTGACATACAAATCATTCAGCACAGGTTTCAGAATCGTGCGGAATATCTCATCCTTATTGGTGAAATAATGATAGATGTTGCTGACTGTAATCCCTGTTCGGGAAGCAATTTCGCGCATGGAAGCATCCTTATATCCTTTTTCAGAGAATACTTCTTCGGCTATGTGGAGGATTTTTTCCTGTATGTCTTCTTTCAGATATTGCATAGTGGCGTTTTATTCACTCTGCAAAGTTGAGAAGAACTTTTGATTTGGGAAATACCCATTTATAGGGATATTTCAACAAGAATTACCTACAGAATAAAAACAGCGGATAAAAGTATCCCTACTTCTACCCGCCTTCTATCAAACCTTATCTATATTAATACCTAATAAAAAATCTTCAGGGGATCTGTTTATTCATGTTTCAGCCATTCTTTCGGAAGCACTTCTTTCTCACCCTTTTCATTGACTAATTCCATCTGCAAAACTCCGCCATTGCAATCGAAGTAGCGTACTTCTATCGGGTGCAGTCCGGCTTTCAAGGCCTTCTGTACTATAATCTCTACCGGTGAATGTGCTCCGTCATTATCTCCCAGTAGTTCTCCGTCCAGTTTCAGCGTACTGCCGTCGTCCGAAAGAAGGGCAAATGTATAGATGCCATCAGCAGGTACTTCCAGGTAGCCCGTGAGTATCAGACCGATATCTCCTTTCACCTCTTCGGGGATAGAAACGGATTCTACGACATACTCACCATTCACGGGAGCCGCATCGATATCCGCACAAAGATTACCACGGAATTTATGCCATACGGCTTTTAGTCCAGAATTCAAAGAAGCCGGAGCAGCAGTTGCCTCCGCATAAGGAGCTTTGACGTATCGGGTACGTGCTACATCCGATGGAGTACCGTCGGGACGGAAAGTGCGGAAAGTAAAATCTGTCGTTTCCGTCACTTTCAGATTTCCTTCATAAAGAGTGGATTGCTTAGTCGGCATACTTCCGTCAGTAGTATAACGGACTTCAATGCCCGGCAACGGACAAGTCAGATCAACCGAAGCCTCATCAAGGAAAGCATTCACTTTGTAGAATCCTTCCAGATCGGGTACCCGGTAGTTCAATCCAAGGATATCCATCCGCTTGAAATGCGGAACAAGCTGACGATAGAACTCTTTCAGATCCGGTTTCGCCTCCGGCTGCACCCAGGCTATTTCACTCAACGCCACCATACGGGGAAGTATCAGATATTCGATACGTTTCATAGACGGAATCCATTCTGCCCAGAGATTAGCCTGCACGCCCCAGAAACATTCTTTCTGTTCGGGTGACAAGCGGTCGTCTGCATACGGATCGTATGCCAATATCTTCTTCACGGAGTTTTTATCCTGCGCATAATCAAAATAGAAATATTCATTCGGGCAGGCAATCACTCTTTGTCCTTGCGAAGTGGCCATAGGCACCGCCTCTTTCGACCAACTTCTCCACCAGGTAATGGCAGCATCCGAAGTCAGTCCGTCGGCAACAACTTCATCCCAGCCTATCAACTTCTTTCCATTGGCAAGGAAGAATTTCTCCATATCACGCACAAACCATGCCTGCAAATCTTCTACCGATTTCAGTCCTTCCGTGCGGATTCGCTTCTGGCAACGGGGGCACTTTTTCCAGTTATTTTTCTCGACTTCGTCACCCCCCATGTGTACATATTCATAAGGAAAGAGATCGAAAATCTCTTTAAAGACATCCTGACAGAATTCCAGCGTCGTATCCTTTCCCGGACAAATAGGAGAAGAGAATGTTTCTCCCCAGCCGATCAGTCCGTCACAAGCGAGATCCGGGTATTGGGTAATAGCAGCCAGGAAATGTCCCGGCATATCTATTTCCGGAATCACATCAATACCTCTCTGTGCAGCATAATCTACAATTTCTTTTATATCTTCGTGCGTATAGTAACCACCATACAGAGTATCTCCTTCTACAATCCGTATTTTGTTTTCCGGAATCAGGAAGTCGGTATTGTCCTCTTCTACCGCACGCTCCATACAACCACGGTCGTGCTTGTTAAATTTCCGCCACGCTCCTTTTTCCGTCAGCAACGGATATTTCTCAATTTCGATCCGCCATCCCTGATCATCCGTCAGATGCCAGTGGAACTTATTCAGTTTATATAAGGACATCAGATCCAGCACATGTTTCACTTCATCTTTATTCCAGAAGTGACGGGAAGCATCCAGCATAAAACCACGCCATTCAAAGCGCGGCGAGTCCTCTATTTGCACGGCAGGAATGGAGAAAGTCTGTTTCGTTCCCTGCACTTCTATTCCGGCAGGCAGCAGTTGGTGGAGGCTGGCAATGGCGGAAACGATACCCGAATAATCTCCGGCTTCAACCTGAACAGACTTGGGGGTAGCCTGAAGTTTGTAAGAGCCGGGCTTTCCATTATCCTGCCCTAGCTGGAGATAGATATCCGCCTTATCGGCTTCGGTCACCTCTACAGAAGTAGACACCACATTCCGAAGAATATCCTGCAAATATCCGGCAGCCGGAAATAAGGACTGATCGGAAACGCCGATTTTCATTCCATCCTTTAAGACGAAAGCACCCGACTGTTCCGTCAGACTAACGGGGGTAGGTAAAATTGCAATCTCCTGCTTCACCGTAGGCGTGCAAGAGGACAAAATACATGCTGATGCAATCAGTAGAGAAGTACTTAGTTGTTTGAACATAAGGTTAACTGTTTAATAAGTTGATTACTTTGACTTTTATTGACTATCTATATATAATACAACTCAAACAGGCAAACTACTAAAAGGGAAAGAAAAGTTTTTAGTGATTTACTACTAATGATGCTCCATCGCTTCCATCAGACTATAAGGATATTCTTCCATAAAGATTCGGACAATCTCAATAATATTTCTCTATTCCGCCAAATCCGGTTATCATCTTATTCTCTTTCACTTTACAGATAAAGTTGTTTAATCGCTTTTCAAATTCTTCCGGTCGCTTCCTTGCTGCTTCAATGTATGCAATTCGGATACGCTTATATGCGTCGGAAAAATGCCGGTAGTTTCTCCATGCTATTTCATCTTCTTTCAATCTGTCCATTATGTCATTGGGAAAAATAAAAGGGTCAGATAAAACTGTGCGTATTTTATCTTCAAATTCAGGGTGTATCATTTTATTTGCCAATAACCATTTAAGTCTTTCTTTGTTGGCTTGCGAGTATGTACTTTTAGGTTTTCTAGGCGTGAAACGCTGAATTCTATGTTCTTTATCAAGCGGTTTTATCGTACTGTCAATCCATTCGAAACAAAGGGCTTCTTCAACAGCATCGTTGTATGCAATACTTTTTTCACCTGACGATTTAAGAGGAAATACAAACCAAATTTCGTCTTCGGTTTCAAAGTTGTCCATCAGCCACTTTCTCCAGTCTTCCCGATTTTCAAAATACTTTATTTTATTTTCTGTTGCCATAATAGGTCATTCAAACTAATTATTTTACTGCCTTTACATTCGTAATAATGAAGCATTTCGTCCATCTTCTTTTTATCATAATCCGTAATACAATCTGATAAGACTTTGAATCGCTTACTTACAATCGCCAAAAATACTAAAAATCGGTCAGGCAGACATGATTATCGTTGAAATCATCAATGCCAAATCTGTCGCTTATTTATAAAACATCCGGGAAGCAATCGTTTTATCACATTCCCGGATGCATAAAATGTTCTGAAAATAACAGACCGGTATCGTATCAATAACTAATCTTCACTCCGGCAAAGAAACTTCTCGGAAGCGAAGGACCGTAGATATAGTTGGAATCCCGGTTAGCTCCTCTGTCGAAGTCTTTCTGATATGCTTCAAAGATATTCTGAACACCTCCGCTAAGTTGTAAGTCTACCGTTTTATAGAGTTTGAAGTCATACGCTATCTTCACTCCCATATCGAAGAACCGGGGTGTACGGATGGCTTCCGCCTTTCGCTCGGGCATATCGCCCATTGCTACGTTTTCTGCGCTGATGTCCATACGCTGCACAAGCATACTGCCGGTATATGTACCCGAGAGAGCAATGGACAACGGTTTGACGGGAGTATAAGTAGCCGTAAAATAACCGTAGATATCGGGAGTACGGAAGATTTTTCTTTCTGCCGGCGCATCATCGTGCCATTTATGCGGTTCATCGTATCGGCTGCGCTGCAATGTCAGTCCTGCCTGTATTTGAAGCAAAGAAAGATAAGCAATCTTTCCTTCCAGAGTCAATCCCATTACTTTGGCTCCCGGACCATTGCTGCGTATTTTCACCAGCACACCGTCACCACGGTCAAAAGGCCCTCCTAACACGAACACATCAGTCAGCCTCGTATAAAATCCTTCTACTAACAGATTAGTCTGAAAAGCACCAAAGCGGTGATACATATCTGCGGATGCACTGAAGCTCTGCGATTTTTCCTCTTTCAAGTCCTTTGCACGCTCGATCATCGCCACTGTTCCACCTACATTTTCGATATGCATATCTTCGTCAAATGCCTGTGGGGCGCGGAAGCCGGAAGAATAGCTCAAACGCAGATTGATATTATCCGTAGGATTGAAACGCAGGTTGGCACGCGGGCTGAAAATAACATCATCCACCATATTGTGCTTATCCAGACGCCCGCCAATCAAAATTCCCCAATGTTTGTTTTTCCATTCGTTCTGTAGAAAAGCACTGTAAACCTTGACCGTCTGGTCCGTATGGCGGTCGTATCCCCACATATTATCTTTCAGCCGGTCACGGTTATATTCGAGTCCCGCTGTCAGGTCGGAAGGCATGAAAAGACATTTGTCGAATGTGTGCACATATTGCACACCGCCCATAGCGGTGAGGTCGGTCGTCTTTCCGTATGCTTTCAGAGGATCGTTGCCGGGACCATAATAACTGTCACGATCCGTATTGGCTGCCGAGGCAAAAACACTTAAACGATTCTTTTCATTCGGTGAGAAATAATCGTATTTCAGACTTCCGCCATCTATGGAGTGTTGTAACTGCTCGGCAATATGGGCTTCGTGAGGAGGACGATCCAGCATATCTCCACCACGGCGGAATTCCTGCATATGATGGTATTCAAACGTTAGTTTGGAGTAAGTACTCGTTTTCAGATAAGAACGGAAACCGACCGTCTGATTCTTCAGTTTCGGAAGTTCCGTAAATCCGTCTCCGTCATAATCATATCCCGACCGATGACGGTTCTGCCCGAAGATATACAATCCGGCACGATGATCGTCCGTTACAAGGGAAGCATTCAGCGAGGTGTTGTTATCGAATGCGGAACTGCCACCAATGGAAGTGATCGTATGCGATAACTGACCGGAATTTCGCAGAGGCTCCTTCGTAATGATATTGATCGTTCCCGCAATGGCCGAAGAGCCGAACAATGCCGATCCACCCCCGCGCATGACTTCTACACGTTCGATCATGCTGGCAGGAATCTGCTCCAGCCCGTATACCCCGGAAAGGGCACTGAACACGGGACGGGAGTCGATGAGTATCTGTGTATAGGGGCCGTCCAGCCCATTGATCCGGACTTGCTGAAACCCACAATTCTGACAGTTAGTCTCTACACGGACACCAGGCTGAAAATTCAAGCCCTGTGATAATGTAGAAGAATTAGTGGTTTCAAACAGTTTCAAATCTACTACATTGACCAGAGTCGGTGCCAGACGTCGGGTCGTTTCACTACGGTTGGCAGAGACGACTACTCCGTCCAGAGCAATCGCATCTTCTTCCAGTTCAAAGTTCTCTTCCAGCGTTTTACCTTTTTTCAAGGTCACACTACGGGTAACCGTCTTATACCCTACCGAGCTGACTTCCATCATAAAGTTTCCTTCCGGCAGATTCTTCAGGAAGTAGTGTCCGGTAGCGTCGGTGACGGTTCCTATAGTGGTTCCCTTTAATGCTATGGTAATATAAGGCAGATGCTCACTTGTCTTTTTATCCAATACATGACCAATTATATTCGCATCAGATTTTTTCAATTCCGGATACTCCGGATGTTCAGCCAATGCAGGCAACAAGGCACAACATAGGCTGACCAGGACTAAAAGATATTTTTTCATTGTCGTTAGTCTTTTAATGTTTTAAATCAAAAATAATAAGGATGGGAAGCAACAGCAGTTTCCAAAGAAGACCTGCCTGCTTATACGTGATGCAGACTAAACGACAGGAGGCGCTCTGAGAGAAATGGCGCCCGGACAGGGACGACAATACCGCATACGCTGCGGAGAGGCGAGAAAAATACATAAAAGAGACAGGACAGAAGTCACAAACAAAGGTGTCAAACCATTATCTGTCACCAATGTATGGTCCAATATGTGAATCAGCTGAAACTCTACTGTCGTATGGCTATGTTCGCCACCTTTCTTAAAGGGATGTGAATGAACAATCGTAACCCCGTTTACCACATGGGAGTGAGTAAACAAAGTAATCCCTGCCATGTACGAAATAAACAGTACAGGCAAAAACCACTTCATTATATTCAGGTATATTTGTTTCATTCGTCAGTTTTTGTGCAGCGAAGATAAGGTTTATCTTCTGCGGCAAAGATAGGGATTGTCCGGTTCCGAAACAATCCCCATTTATAAGGATTTATAAGCTAAAAAGATTATTAAACCATTATTAATAGCTAATTTTCACTCCAGCAAAGAAACTTCTCGGCAGTGAAGGGCCATAAATATAGCCCGAATCACGGTCGGCTCCCTTATCAAAGTCATTCTGATAAGCATTGAAGATATTCTGTATTCCGGCATTCACCTGCAAGTTCATCGACTTATAGAGTTTGAAGTCGTATGCCGCCTTCAGAGCGATATCGAAGAAGTCTTCCGTATTGACCGTAATCGGTTTGTCGAGGAATCCGGGAACAGGTTCGTGAGGTATCAGCATCGAACCCGTATAGGTACCGGAAAGGGCGATAGACAACGGTTTGACCGGAGTATAAGTAGCTGTAAAATAGCCGTAAGTATTCGGGGTACGCATCATCTTCTTTACTGCCGGAGCTTCTTTGTTCCACACGTGCGGTTCGCTGTAATGGCTCTGCTGCAAAGTAGCCCCAGCCTGGATCTGGAATTTATTCAGATAAGCCATCTTTCCTTCCAGTGTCAGTCCCATCACACGTGCTCCGGGAGCATTATAGCGTGTACGTGTCAGAATTCCGTCTTTTACTTCGCCATCAGTCAATGCAAAGACATCCGACAATTTAGTATAGAACCCTTCCACCAAAAAGTTAATCTGGAATGCACCGAAACGGTGGTAAATATCTGCTGAAGCACTTAAGCTCTGTGATCTTTCCTCTTTCAGATCCTTTGCAAGCTCAACCATTGCCACATTTCCACCTACGTTCTCCACATGCAAATCTTCATCAAAAGCCTGCGGTGCACGGAAACCGGAAGAATAGCTCAAACGCAGGTTAATATTTTGGGTAGGATTGAAACGCAGGTTAGCACGCGGGCTGAATATAATATGATCAATCAGGTTATGCTTATCCAGACGACCGCCAAGCAAGAATCCCCAATGATCGTTCTTCCATTCATTTTGCAGGAAAGCGCTACCGATATTTACTTTTTGATCTACCGTGCGGTGATATCCCCACATATTGTCTTCCAGCTTATCCTGGTTGAATTCGATTCCGGCAGTCAGGTCCGAAGGCATAAAAATACATTTTCCGAAGCTGTAGACATATTGTGATCCTGCCATCCAGTTCAGGTCGGTAGTGTTTCCGTAAGCATTCAGATCCTGCCCGCCACCATAATAGCTGTCACGATTGATGTGTTGTGCGGATGCAAACACATTAAAACGGTGCTTCTCGTTTGGTGAGAAATAGTCATATTTCAATCCACCGCCATTGATGGAATGTTCTGTCTGTTCGGCCACATTCGCTTCATGAGGCGGACGGTTCAGTAAGTCTCCTCCCCTGCGGAATTCTTCCATATGATGATATTCGAAAGTCAGTTTTGAATAAGTAGTCGTTTTCAGGAAGGAACGGAAACCGATTGTCTGGCCATGTATTTTCGGTATTTCAGAATATCCGTCTCCATCATGGTCGTATGCCGAACGGTGGCGGTTCTGACCAAAGATATATAAACCGGCACGCTGATCGTCCGTTACAAGAGAGGCATTCAAAGCAGTATTATTATCGAAAGCGTCTCCATCTCCAATACCGGTAATGGTATGAGACAACATTCCTGAATTGCGAATCGGCTCTTTAGTAATAATATTGATTGTACCGGCAATGGCAGACGACCCGAACAAAGCTGAACCGCCTCCACGCATTACTTCCACACGCTCTATCATGCTGGCAGGAATCTGCTCAATGCCATATACACCCGAAAGTGCACTGAAAATCGGACGGGAATCAAGCAAGATTTGTGTATAAGGACCATCCAAACCGTTAATACGTACTTGCTGGAAACCACAATTCTGACAGTTGGATTCTACGCGTACTCCCGGCTGAAAGCTCAATCCCTGTGCCAGAGTAGTGGAGTTGGTCGTTTCAAACATTTTCATATCGACTACATTCACCAAAGTAGGCGCTAAACGACGGGTGGTCTCGTTACGATTGGCGGAAACAACTACGCCGTCCAAGGCAACCGCATCTTCTTCTATTTCAAAATCTTCTTCCAGCGTACGGCCTTTCTTCAGTGTTACATTGCGTCTTACGGTTTTATAACCTACTGAGCTGACTTCAAGCACGAAGTTACCTTCGGGGAGGTTCTTCAAAAAGTAGTGTCCGGTAGCATCGGTCACAGTACCGATCGTTGTACCTTTCAATGCCACAGTAATATAAGGCAGGTGTTCTTTGGTGTTTTTATCAAGGATATGACCTACGATGTTTGCATCCGATTTACGTAAATCCGGATATTCGGGATGCTCATGGAGAGCAGCTTGTCCTTCGAGGGCAGGCAACAATGCACAGCACAAGCAGACAAGCGAAAAGATGTATTTCTTCATTTTTCGTTTGTTATTCGTTTTCGTTAAGTGATGATGTGAACAAACAGATGAGGACTTCCCGCTTTACCATAAAGCAGGATACCATCGGTTCAAATGACGGAAAAACGAATAGCAGGAGGGGCTCTGAGTGCCACCACCCCATGATAGGGAGAATAGTAGTGCGTATGCTGCGTAATACCATGCAACCGCCACAAGAGGAATGGAATAAAAAGAGAGAGAGCAAACACAACAGCCGCACCGTCCGTTGTCAGATGTGACAGGAAATGAACTAATAACAGTTCGACTGTTGAGTGCTTATGTGCCGCCCCTTTCTTGAAAGGATGCGAATGGACGATTGTCACGCCATTGACCACGTGTATGTGAGCAAAGAATGTGATACTTACCAAATACGATACAAACAGTACCGGCAAGAAACAGCGCATGATATTCAATGACAATCGTTTCACCTCATCTTAAATTTTGAGGCGGCAAAGATACAAACTATTATTTTAACAATCAATACCTATATATACTGATTTTCATTAATACACAGCTGAAGATATCACCTGTATAAATAAAATAAGGAATACCATAGCAATCGGATAAACGGTCGCGTATGCCACGCTTGGAATATTACTGTCTACCATCGAATCGGCAGCAGCCAGTCCCGGAGTACTGGTCATACCTCCCGTAATGGTTCCCAGTAGATCAAGTATGTTGATCTTGAATACCAAGCGTCCTACAATTACCGCAACCAGCATCGGTACTACTGTGATAGCTGCACCCACTCCGAACATCAGTAATCCGCTTTCCTGAAAAGTAGCCACAAGGTTCTTTCCGGCAGAGGTTCCGACTTCAGCAAGGAAAAGCAACAGACCTAACTGCCGCAACAGTTGATTGGCGGGGCCGGACATAGACCAAATGATAGGCCCTGTCTTACCAACGGCACTCAAAACCAACGCCACCATCAATACTCCTCCGGTCAATCCAGGTGAAAACGACAGTGTATCGGAGAAAGAAATATTCAACTTACCAAATAAGACCCCCAGCACAATACCCATCGCGATGGGGAAGAAATCAGTATCGGAAAGTTTCTTCGCATTGTTTCCCAGTAGGCGGGCTACTCCTTTGATGCCTTCCTTCTCTCCTACCACCATCAGTTTATCACCAAACTTCAAAGCCAAATCCGGTGACGGAGATAAGTCAATACCGCTTCGACGAACACGGGTCACCGTACAACCGAAGTTTTTCTGTAAATTCAGATCACCCAGTTGCTTATTGATCATATCTTTCTTGGTCAATAGTAAGGACTCGATTTCCTGTGTTTTATCCAAAGGAAGTTCACCTTCTTCACGTTCGCCAATTAATACAGACAGCTGATTCAGTGATTCCTCACTGCCTACTGCCTGAATATAGTCTCCTTCGTGCAATACTGTATGCGCGGTGGGGATGGATATTTCATCTTTATGTTTCAGACGGGAAATAACAGCACCTGTCATTGCCCGTGCATTGATCTGCATCAAGCTACGGTTGAATACGCTTGCATTAGTGACACGGTAGATACAAGTGCCCAACTCCGGAAATTGTCCGCGGCGCTCTATTTCAAGGCGACGGGCTTCCTGATCCAAATTTACACGCATGATTTTGGGAAGCAGCTTCACAAACAAAATCACTCCGATTACACCAAACGGATAAGCGATACCGTAAGCAATGGATGCTAACGGAGAGTGGGTACTATCAATTGCTACCGCCAATCCCGGAGTACTGGTCAAAGCTCCTGCAATCAATCCGACTACACTCGGCGTATCAATATCGAACGCATACTTCAAACCTACTGCCGTGAGGCAGGCAGAACAGATAATAAGCATAGTAATGAGAATCAGCGTCTTTCCTTTACTACGAAAAGAGTCGAAGAATCCGGGACCGGCCTGAATACCGATGGTAAAAATAAAAAGTACCAAACCGAAGTTTCCTAATTCTTTAGGAATAATAACACCAAAGTGTCCAAAAAGAAGAGCAATAAAGATCACCGCTGACACATCAAGCGATAGCCCCTTAATCTTAATTCTTCCTAACATAAATCCCAACGCTACTATCAGAAAGAGCGAGAAATAAGAGGAATGCAATAAGTCAGTAAACATGTTTTTTAAAGGTTAGTTAGTTTAAGGGCGCAAAGGTACGGATTTATTTCAATCCTCACAACATTCTGTGCTACAAGTCACTTCCTCGCCCTCTATCTCTAATGTAGCATGATGGATACCTGCTGCTTCAAGCGCCTCCTTTATACGATGTTTTATTTCCTCCATTTTTGCTATATCATCCACTACAACGTGTGCAGTCAAAGCCGTTTCCGTAGTACTGATGGCCCAAATATGCAGATGATGACAGCTTTCTACCCCCGGCTGTTCCACTATCAGTTGCTGAATCTGCTGAGTATCGATTCCCACCGGAACACCATCCAGCGATAATCGAAGACTGTCATGAAGTAATCCCCAGGTAGAAACAATAATAATCACAGCGATGCCCAGTCCGATAATCGGATCGATGATGCTCCATCCCGTATACATGATAATAATACCGGAAGCAACTACTCCGACAGAGACCAGTGCGTCAGCTGCCATATGCAGGTAGGCTCCTTTTACATTCAGGTCTTTATCCTTATCCTTCATAAAAAGCCAGGCAGTAAGTGCGTTGACCACCACTCCCACTCCGGCAGTCCAGGCAATGGCGGAACCGTCAACTGATACCGGATGAAACAGCTTGTCTATGCTTTCAGCGATAATTATCCCGACAGCAACCAATAATATGACTGCATTTAGTAAAGAAACGAGGATGGTACTTTTCTTATATCCGTAGGTATAACGACTATTCGGGTGTACTTTCTCCAACCGGAAAGCCAACATAGCAAGAATCAGGCTTGCCACATCTCCCAAATTATGTCCGGCATCAGAGAGCAATCCCAGAGAATCGTAATAAAAACCAACTCCGAACTCGACTATAACGAAAGAGATATTCAGAACGATACCTATTATAAAGGCTTTATTAAGAGACGTTACCCGATGATTATGTTCGTGATGATGAGGTTCCATATTCTAAATAGGTTTATATCATATATTTAGGAAACAGTTATCTAAGAAATTAGTTCACTCTTTTCTCAAACATCAAGAATGCAACAAGAGCGGTGACAGGGCTGTGCTCACCAATAAAGTTTTCATCATAACAAAACAATAAAACCAAATAGCTGGTCCACATGATGAGATTCAGTTCCATGAAAGTTACGATAGAGGCACGTGCTCCATAAAAATCATCAATGCATGCTCTAAAGACATAGTAAACAATACAATCAGGAAATAAGTAATCCCTGTCAATACACTTTTCTATTGTAGCCACCTTTCATTCTCTTCTCAATTTCGTATTTTTAATATTTAATTAGTAAATGACTGCAAAAATAAGGACTTATCCTTCCCTATTCAATACCTATATATGATTAAACGCCCATTTTTTTTCATTTCTTTTAGGTATTGTCCCTGCTTATATATCCCCCTAACTTTGCAAACGAAAAATAAATTAATCATTATCTATCAAAATTAAGTATGAAAATATTAAACTTATGGATGGTTGCTCTAATGGCACTATCATTCTCATTCACTTTTGTATCTTGCAGTGACGATAACGACGATACCGACAATACAGAGCAAGCAAAAGCCATTGCCGGCACTTACAAAGGTTATTCTATTGGCGAAAGCAGAATGTTCTCTGATTATCTGATGGGCGACGATGCCAGCGCAACAATTACCGCCAATACAGATGGTACCGTCAATCTGGTTTATAAATCAGGATCCGGAGATTTTATCCTGAATAACCTGACAGTTTCTTCCAAATCATTTAAAGGCGAAGGTGAAGTTGCCCTAGCTATGGAAGGAAGTGAACCTGCCAACTACGAATATACACTGGAAGGTAGTGTCAGCGATGCTAAAGTACTAACCCTGAAAGCCAATGTTCCTGTGCCAATGGGTGGCATCGATATCAATTTCATTCAGGCAGAAACTCCGATTGCTTATTACGTAGCCGCTACTTATAAGTATAATACTAATCTTGCTATCAGCGTTATGGGAAGTTCATATGGTTCTACCGAAGATTGTAAAGCAGTCATTAAACGTGCATCCGAAACGACAGTAGATATCACCCTAAACGGTTTTGGCAATTTGACCGGAGGCGGTAATATGAATTTGGGAGACTTCACGATTAGCGGAGTAAACGTTAAAAAAGCAGATGACGGCTACACACTCAGTTTAGGCGCATTTGAATCTGCAGCCGAATCCGCAAGCGGTACTACTCCAATTACAGGTGAAAGTCTGGAAGGTACAGTTACAGCAAATGGTAAAGCTAATATTACGGTAGCCTTCAAACCAGGAGCCATGCCTATGGCAATCACCGCAGTATTCACCGGAAACGTCAAAAAAACTAGTGCACAATAAATAACTAATAGAAAAAATGAGAAGAAGCAGTAACGCTATTTTCAAAAATATAATGATACTGGGAGCGGCTATGTCGCTCTCAGCTTGTAATGGAATGTTTGAAGGGATTTATGACGATCCCATTGAAGCGGAAATGGAGATTAAAGAAAGTAGCTTTTCACAAATCAATGCTACCGAGTACACTAACTGGGTCTATATCGACCTATCCGAACGTAAAGCAACGACTGTTGAAATCGGAGAGGAACATAAGAGCGAGATACCAGCAAAATGGGACCTTGCCATCCACCGCTACGACATCAAAACCAATGAAGGTGCAGCCTTTCAGACAACTTATACAAGTATTGATGACCTGAAGGCCAGTGGAAAACTTCCCGCCGAAGAAAATTTTGTAAAAGACGAATGGACGACAGATAAAATAGCAATCGATATGTCCGGTATGATGGAAGGAAACATTAAATATACAGAAGACTATCGTAATGATATTTTATCCGGCTGGTTAAACGTAGACACTTCAAGTATGCCTCCTATTTACACCATGTCCAATCAAGTCTATCTGATACAGTTGAAGGATAATACCTATGCGGCCATTCGTTTTACCAACTATACCAATGCCAGAGGCATAAAAGGCTATATCGACTTCGATTTCCTATATCCACTTGATTTCGAAGAAAACAACTAAGAAACCAATTACAAAGAATGAAACCTACATTTATAGCATCAATCTTGATATTCTCCTTTATAGTAACCTGTTCCACATTCGCACAACAATCAACCGAGCACATCAGCGGACGTGTTACTGATACCAATGGTGAACCCCTACCAGGTGCGACCATTTCCATAAAAGGAGAAGAAACAGGAGCCGTCACCAGTGTTGACGGAACCTATACATTACAACTGCCGGGAATCGGTTCATATATCATTACTGCATCTTACATAGGTTATCAAACCGAACAAAAAAGAATAACCACCGAGAAAGGAAAGAAAGTTAACTTCAGCTTATCCGAAGATCAGTTCGACCTCGGAACAGTCGTTGTAACCGGTACCCGTACTCCCAAATTGCTGAAGGACGCTCCCATCATCACCCGGGTTATCACCTCAGACGATATTAAGAAAGTTAATGCCAACAACGTTGCCGACCTGCTGAAAACAGAGTTGCCCGGTATCGAATTTTCCTTCTCTATGGATCAGCAAACCGCTATTAATATGCAAGGCTTCGGCGGTAATTCCGTACTGTTTCTGGTAGATGGCGAACGGCTGGCAGGGGAAACACTGAATAATGTAGACTACGAACGTCTGAATCTCGACAATGTAGAACGCATAGAGATAGTGAAAGGTGCTGCATCTACCCTTTACGGTTCCAGTGCTATCGGAGGAGTAATTAACATCATCACCCGCGAATCGGACGATCCATGGAACTTAAATCTTAATTCACGTTTCTCCGAACACAACGACCAGCGGTGTGGTGGCACTGCAGGATTTAATGCAGGTAAATTCAACAGCCTGACCAACGTGCAGTATAATAATGTAGACACTTATGCCGTAGACAATCCGGGAGATTTCTCTACAGTGTTCGGAAGCCGGGTGTGGAACTTCAAAGAACGTTTAATATACCGTCCGCTGGAAACGCTCAAACTGACGGGAAGAGTCGGCTATTATTTCCGTGAACGCAATAAACCGGGGGATACCCAGGACAGATACCGTGGATTCAGCGGTGGAATGAAAGCTAACTACACCTTCAATATAATGAGTAACCTTGAAGTCGGTTATACTTTCGACCAGTATGATAAGAGTGATTATCAGTCTCTTTATAAAAATGACGTGCGTGATTACAGTAATGTACAGCACAATGTGCATGCACTCTATAATTATACCTTCAACGGAAAGCATACGCTGACTGTCGGCGCCGACTACCTGCGCGATTATCTGATGTCTTACCAATTCACTGATAACGCAGACCACACCATGCATACGGCAGATGCGTTCGGTCAGTTCGACTGGAACCCCACAGAAAGACTGAATGTGATAGCCGGATTACGGTTCGACTACTTCTCCGACTCCAATGTACGCCATCTGTCTCCACATTTGGGAATGATGTATAAGATAGGCAATTGTTCATTAAGAGGATCGTATTCGCAAGGATTCCGCTCTCCTACCCTGAAGGAGATGTATATGGTGTTCAATATGGCAAATATGATGATGATTTATGGTAATCCGGACCTTAAGTCGGAAACAAGCCATAATTTCTCTGTATCTGCCGAATATACCAAGAGTCGTTATAACTTCTCTATTACAGGATATTATAACCTGGTACACAATCGTATCAATACCGTTTACAGCGAAGACCCCAAAGGACAAATCTATACCAATACCGACAAAATGGATATTGCAGGAATTGACGCCAACGTTTCCGCCAAGTATCCTTGCGGACTCGGCTATCGTCTGTCATACACATATATTCATGAGTTCATGCGCGACGGTCAAAAGAAATTCACGGATACACGTCCCCATACGGCAACTGTAAGAATCGACTGGGGCAAGACTCTGAACAAAATAGATTTCAACTACTCACTCAACGGACGTTTGCTGTCAAAAGTTAAAACAAACATCTACAACGATAGTTTCAACAACCCGTCTGCCGGAAGCCAGGCAGTCGAATACCCGGGATATATGATATGGGATCTTACTTTCTCGTTGGGAATTATAAAAGGGATCAATATGAATCTGGCTGTAAACAACCTGTTCGACTATGTGCCGGATTATTATTATTTCAACTCTCCTACCACGACGGGAACCAACCTGACATTAGGACTATCACTGGATATAGACAGGCTCTTCAAAAAATAAACGGCAACAATAGAACTACATACAAAGCTAAAAATAAGAGAAATGAAAAAGAAAAGTAAAATCATTTTAGGTGGATGCATCGTTGTAGCAGCCCTGATAGGTCTATCCGTATGGAATACCTGGTTCAGCGCTACCAAAATAGCTTTCGTCAACTTCCAGACCATACAGCAGGGAAGCATCTCGAAAGCCAACGACAATTCATTCATCAAACTCAGCGAAGTGTCTCTTGACAACCTCGATCGTCTGACCAGTTATGACATGGTATTCATCAATGGCATGGGACTGCGCATTGTCGAAGAACAACGTCAGCAAATACAGCAGGCAGCAGATAAGGGTATCCCCGTATACACCTCTATGGCTACCAACCCTGCCAATAACATCTGCAACCTCGACAGTATACAGCAGAATCTCATACGCGGCTATCTGAGCAACGGCGGAAAGACCAACTACCGCAATATGCTGAACTATATCCGTAAAGCCATTGACGGAAAGGCTTCTGCTGTACCCGAAGTGGAAGATCCGATAGAAAGACCGAGCGATATGCTTTATCATGCCGGAATCAGTAATCCGGATGATGAACAGGAATTTCTTACCGTTGCCGATTATGAGAAATTCATGCAAGAGAATAACCTTTATAAAGAAGGGGCACGAAAAATCATGATTACCGGACAAATGGCAGATGCCACCGATCTGATAAAAGCGCTGGAGAATGCGGGATATAATGTTTATCCCGTTCAATCCATGACAAGATTCATGTCATTCATTGAGGAAGTGCAGCCCGATGCCGTCATCAATATGGCACACGGACGTATGGGAGATAAAATGGTTGATTATCTGAAAGCCAGAAATATCCTTTTGTTCGCTCCGCTCACAATCAACAGTCTTGTGGATGAATGGGAAAACGATCCGATGGGTATGTCGGGAGGCTTTATGTCACAGAGCATCGTAACACCGGAAATAGACGGAGCTATCCGCCCTTTCGCCCTTTTCGCACAATATGAAGATAAAGAAGGATTGCGCCATTCGTATGCCGTCCCCGAACGTCTGAAGACTTTTGTATCTACAATAGACAACTACCTGAATCTGAAAACAAAACCTAATTTTGAGAAGAAAGTAGCTATCTATTATTACAAAGGTCCCGGTCAGAACGCATTGACCGCTGCCGGCATGGAAGTAGTACCTTCCCTTTACAATCTTCTGCTTCGTATGAAACAAGAGGGATATAATATATCCGGTCTGCCTGCCAACGCTCAGGAACTGGGAAAAATGATACAAGCCCAGGGGGCGGTATTCAACGCTTATGCAGAAGGAGCTTTCAACGACTTCATGCAAAACGGACATCCCGAACTGATCACCAAAGAACAGTATGAAAGCTGGGTGAAAGAATCGCTTCGTCCCGAAAAGTATCAGGAGGTGGTAGATGCTTTCGGAGAATTTCCCGGCAACTATATGGTGACTCCTGACGGCAAATTAGGTATTGCCCGTTTACAGTTCGGTAACGTTGTGCTATTGCCACAAAACGCTGCCGGAAGCGGTGACAACTCCTTCCAGGTGGTGCACGGCACCGACATGGCTCCGCCACACACCTACATTGCCTCATACCTGTGGATGCAACATGGCTTCAAAGCCGATGCACTGATTCACTTCGGTACACACGGCAGTCTCGAATTCACTCCGAGAAAACAAGTCGCATTATGCAGCAATGACTGGCCGGACCGTTTGGTAGGAGCCGTTCCCCACTACTACCTCTACTCTATCGGAAACGTCGGAGAAGGTATGATGGCCAAACGCCGTTCTTATGCTACCTTGCAATCATATCTCACTCCTCCTTTCCTTGAAAGCAGCGTACGCGGCATTTACCGGGAATTAATGGAAAAGATCAAAATCTATAATAACTCCCAGAAGGCAAACAAAGATCAGGAGTCGCTGGCTGTGAAAACCTTGACTGTGAAGATGGGAATCCATCGTGATTTAGGACTGGACAGTATGGCTAATAAACCGTATACGGAAGATGAAATCGCCCGTGTAGAAAACTTTGCCGAAGAACTGGCTACAGAGAAAATCACGGGGCAGCTTTACACAATGGGAGTTCCTTACGAACCGGAAAGAATAACTTCTTCTGTCTACGCGATGGCAACAGAACCGATTGCCTATAGTCTTTTTGCTCTTGACAAGCAACGCGGCAAAGCTACAGAATCTGCCGAAAAACACCGAAGTGTCTTTACCCAGCAATATCTCATGCCTGCCCGCCTTCTCGTAGAGAGACTGATGGCTAACCCTTCACTGGCAACCGACGAACTGATTTGCCACACAGCCGGAATCACTCCGCAAGAGTTGGCAAAAGCGAGACAGATAGAAGCCGAGCGCAATGCCCCCAAAGGCATGATGGCAATGATGATGGCTGCCGCAGCCAAAAAGGATCAGGCTGATAATGAGCCGTCGGGCAATGGTCATCCGGCTTCGGCAAAAATGGAAAAAGGACCTCATGGTAAAATGCCTGCAGGCATGAAAGAAGCCATGAAGAAAATGGGTGCTAACATGGACCCGGAAAAAGCGATGGAAATGGCCAAATCAATGGGTGCCAGTCCGGAAGCTTTAAAGAAAATGGAAGCCAGCATGAAGGCTAATAAGGATACATCCACAGACGCTTCGGGCAAACCGGCAATGGCAGGAAAGACTGAAAAGCCGCAGGGTATGTCAGCAATGATGGCAGCTATGGGAAAGGCTCCGAAAGAATACAGCAAAGAAGAGGTGGAATTTGCGCTTGCAGTAGCTGAAGTAGAACGTACCATCAAGAATGTAGGCAATTATAAAAATGCACTTCTGACAAGTCCGGAAGAGGAACTGAGCAGTCTGATGAATGCCTTGAAAGGCGGATACACAGCTCCCACACCCGGTGGTGACCCGATCGCTAATCCGAACACGCTACCTACCGGACGTAATATGTATGCCATTAATGCCGAAGCGACTCCGACAGAGTCTGCCTGGGAAAAAGGTATTGCTTTGGCCAAGCAGACAATTGATAGGTACAAGCAACGTCACAACGACTCCATACCACGCAAGGTCAGTTATACACTATGGTCATCCGAGTTTATTGAAACCGGAGGGGCAACCATCGCACAGGTACTTTATATGTTAGGTGTTGAGCCTGTCCGTGATGCTTTCGGTCGTGTCAGCGATTTAAAACTGATTCCTTCAACCGAATTAGGACGTCCGCGCATCGACGTGGTAGTCCAGACTTCCGGACAACTTCGTGATCTTGCCGCCTCCCGTCTCTTCCTCATCAACCGTGCAGTAGAAATGGCTGCCGCCGCCAAAGACGACAAATATGAAAATCAGGTTGCCTCCAGCGTAATAGAAGCCGAACGGGTGCTGACCGAAAAAGGATTAAGCCCGAAAGATGCCCGCGAAATTTCAACATTCCGGGTATTCGGAGGAGCCAACGGTATGTATGGAACCGGTATTCAGGAAATGGTAGAATCCGGCGACCGCTGGGAGAATGAATCGGAAATCGCCGATACTTATCTCAATAATATGGGCGCGTATTACGGCAGCGAAAAGAATTGGGAAGTATTCCAAAAGTTCGCTTTCGAGGCTGCACTGACCCGGACGGATGTTGTCGTACAACCACGGCAAAGTAATACCTGGGGAGCTTTAAGCCTTGACCATGTATACGAATTTATGGGAGGTATGAATCTCGCCGTACGCAATGTGACCGGCAAAGATCCGGATGCCTACCTCAGTGATTATCGCAACCGGAACCATATGAAGATGCAGGAACTGAAAGAGGCTGTCGGCGTAGAAAGTCGCACCACTATCCTGAACCCAACTTACATCAAAGAGAAAATGAAAGGCGGGGCTTCTTCGGCAAGTGAATTTGCAGAAGTGATCACCAATACCTATGGATGGAATGTGATGAAACCGGCTGCAATCGACAAAGAGCTTTGGGATAATATATATAATGTATATGTGAAGGATGAACTGAACTTGGGAGTCAAACAATATTTCGAACAACAGAATCCTGCCGCTTTGGAAGAGATGACTGCCGTCATGCTCGAAAGCGCCCGTAAGGGATTGTGGCAAGCAAGTGAAGAACAGGTAGCGGAACTTAGCAAACTTCATACGGAGATTGTCAATACTTACCGCCCGTCTTGTTCCGGATTTGTTTGTGACAATGCCAAGCTCCGTGACTTCATTGCATCGAAAGCAGACGCACAAACCGCTACACAGTACAAAGAAAATATCTCTAAAATCCGTGAAGCAAAAGCAAGCGGCAGCAACAAGGGAGTGGTGATGAAAAAAGAAGAGATGAATCAGACAGCCGAAAATCAGACAAATACATTAAGCAATGTAGCCGTAGGCATCGCTGTCATTATCGTTATTCTTGCTCTGATACTCTTTGTACGCAAGCGCCGCAAAAGCAGTCAGATGTAACCCACGTCCTGTGAATTATCAATCGTAACTTGTAAATTGTAAAATCATATAATGGATACAGTTGTTCTTGTACTTATGCTTCTTACAGCATTTAACTTTCTGTTGAAGCAAACGTTCTGGAAATTAATAGCGGTCGGTATTATCACCGCTATCTGCGCTGTCTTCGCCGGATTGATGTGGCCGTATGCTATCGAGCAATCGAAGACTCAGATAGCCAATTGGCTAAGCAATCAGCCCTTGATGCTAGATACTTCCGTACTCCTCAGTGTGGAAGTCTGCATACAAATGGCTTATGCCATGCTTGCCGTCCACGTAGCCAATGACTATCCGGTCAAGCCGCGCATGATACTCATGTACCGTTTTCTCCGCTGGTTTCCGGGATTATTGATTTTCCCGGTTTTATTCAGCGGGCTGGTATATCTCATCTTTGCTTTTCCGGGTACTTCATTTCAAACGATAGCATGGAGCTATGCAGCCTTTATCCTGGCAGCCATCCCTTGCGGCAGATTTATACTGCTCTATTTGTTGCCGGAAAAAGAACTGCGCCTCGAACTATTTTTCCTAACCAATGCCCTGGTAGCCGTTTTGGGAATTGTTGCCACAGTCAACGGAAAGACTTCCGCAGCAGGTGTCAGTGAAATAGACTGGAAAGCATTGACAGGCGTCATAGTCATCGCACTGGCTGGCGGAATTCTCGGACTTCTCTGGTGGAACATCCGAAACAGAAACAAAGAAAAAAGTGTGAAACAATAATAGAATAAATAACTCTTCAAATTATCAATAACAATGAACTTTATATCAGATATTTTATACTGGATTTCAACAGGCTTGCTCGTTCCTGTCATCGTTTTATTAATCATCCTCTTTTGCCGCGCGATTTTACTTGCCGGTAGTTTCTATGGTCAATATCTGTCCATTCGTAAAACGGAAACCCTGCTCCGCAACGAGCTGAGCAAGCTGACTCCGGACACAGTAGAAGAACTGAGTTCCAAACTTCCGGAAAATTCTAGATCACTTGTCATTACCTATATGCGTCAGGTATTGGACGCCCGTGATACTCCGGCACAGGTACAACGTTTATTGGCTAATTTTGAAATCGCAGCGGACAAAGACTTAGCCATCTCCAAGACCCTGACCAAACTGGGACCGATCTTAGGTCTGATGGGAACATTAATTCCAATGGGACCCGCCCTCGCAGGACTGGCCAGCGGAGATATTGCTTCCATGGCTTACAATATGCAGATCGCTTTCGCCACCACTGTAGTCGGACTGGTAGCCGGTGCCGTAGGCTTCCTTACACAGCAAGTGAAACAACGCTGGTACCTGCAGGATATGACCAACCTTGAATTCATATCCGAATTGCTCAATGACAAACGTTCCATCCATAAAACCTCAGAGAAATGAAACATAACCTATTGCGAAAAGAGGAAGACTCCGACCCGATCAGCGTAGTATCCAATCTGTTCGACATTGCGATGGTTTTTGCCGTTGCATTGATGGTAGCACTTGTCAGCCGGTATAACATGACAGAGGTTTTCTCGCAGGAAGACTATACGATGGTAAAGAATCCGGGTAAAGAGAATATGGAAATCATTACCAAGGAAGGCAATAAAATCAACCGGTATACCCCGTCCGAAGATCAGGACAAGAAAGAAGGTAAACGTGGGAAAAAGGTAGGCATTGCCTATGAACTGGATAACGGTGAAATCATTTATGTACCTGAATAACTAATTAAGGCATCTTTGTCGTCCGAACAATTAACATCGTGAAGAATCTCCTCTTTGTATGTACAGAAGAAGAGATTCTTCTTTAGCACAACACACATACAACTTTTATCATTGGTATGGCGTTGCACAACAGCGATAACCCCGATTGCATGTGCCTTGTCTGCCTGTATAATTGATCTACATCAAATCATTTGAAAAGAATATGCTTCTCATGCTCCATCGTTTACTTTTTTAGTTACCTTTGCGCCGATTTTAAGAATCCCTTTGAACTAAACCATAAGTACTGTGTTGAAACCATAACAGGAATTTACGTATAACTTAAAAGGGTAAGAAAGATGTCTACAGAAATATTAGTGGATACTGTAACCACAACTACAGATAGCTGCCAGATGGTAGCAACAGAAACAACACTGCAAGTAACAGCAGCCACCAAGTCTGACAATCAGACTACAGCCAACGAGGCTTATACCGCTGTACCTCCACGCCGCACTTTCAATGAACAGAAACCGTTTGTATTTTCAATCGTAGGCTTTGCCGTGGTGTACATTGCAGCGCTCGTTATCGGACGGATTATCAAAATGCGAATGCCACATCATTCTTAAAAGAAGCGCTTACGACCAACAAAAAAAACAAGTCACCAAAATGATCACTCATTCCGATGACTTATCCCCTTTAAACACCTTTAAACAAAATGGAAAATATGCCTCATTACTAACTAAACTAACTAACCCTTTGAGGCATATTTTGAAGAGGCTGACGCATCAGCCTCTTTTTTATTTATAGATAGCTTTCGCTCTCTAATCTTATTTTTTGCGAGCCTCGGCAATATAGCTAAGAGCTTCTTCGCATTTTGCAGTTACATAAGCCCAGTCTTCTGCTGCTACCTTGTCTTTCGGGAACAGTTTTGATCCCATACCGACACAGAATACACCTGCTTTAATCCATGCAGTCAGGTTTTCCTTGGAAGGCTCTACCCCACCAGTCACCATCAGCTTAGACCATGGCATCGGAGCCATCAAACCTTTCACAAAGTTAGTTCCATATACATCACCCGGAAACACTTTGCAAAGATCACAACCTACTTCCTGCGCAAAACCTACTTCAGATACAGAACCACAACCCGGAGTATAAGCTACCAGACGACGGTTACATATCTTAGCGATTTCCGGATTAAATAACGGACCTACCACAAAGTTAGCTCCTAACTGAAGATACATAGCAGCAGTAGCCGGATCAACGATTGAACCGATACCGATAGCCATTTCAGGACATTCTTTTGCTGCATATTTCACGATTTCAGCAAATACTTCCTGTGCAAAGTCACCACGGTTGGTGAATTCGAAAGCACGAACACCACCGTCATAACAAGCCTTTACTACTTTCTTTGCCACTTCCGCATCTTTGTGATAGAATACAGGAACCATACCTGTAGAGCCGATTTTATTCAATACGGCTATTTTATCGAATTTTGCCATTTTAATTTCTTATTTTAAATGAATTGATTTTTCAAACTCTCAACTCTCCATTCTCAACTCTCAACTATCGCTGTACGCGACCGCTTGCGTCACCACCAGCCAATGCTTCCACTTCTTCTACAGAAACAAGGTTAAAGTCACCATTGATTGTGTGTTTCAAAGCAGATGCAGCAACAGCGAATTCAAGAGCTGCACCCTGGTTAGGCTTAGTCATCAAACCGTGGATAATACCGCCGGAGAAAGAGTCACCACCACCTACACGGTCGATAATCGGATCGATATCATAACGTTTGGAAGTATAGAATTCTTCGCCATTGTATATCATAGCTTTCCAACCATTGTGAGTAGCAGAGAAAGATTCGCGCAATGTAGAAACCACATACTTGAATCCGAATTCTTTCATCATCTGCTGGAAGATACCTTTATAGCCTTCAGCATCTGTGTGGCCTGCTTCAACGTCAGCATCCGGTTTGAAGCCCAGACACAGTTCCGCATCCTCTTCGTTACCGATACATACATCCACATACTTCATCAACGGTTTCATGATAGACTGTGCTTTTTCCTTTGTCCACAGTTTCTTACGGAAATTCAAGTCAACCGATACAGTTACGCCATGACGCTTAGCTGCTTCGCAAGCCAGACGAGTCAGTTCGGCAGCTTTGTCAGAAATAGCCGGAGTGATACCGGACCAGTGGAACCAGTCAGCACCTTCCATAATAGCATCAAAATCGAAGTCGGCAGCATCAGCTTCAGCGATAGCAGAATGAGCACGGTCATAGATAACCTTGCTGGGACGCATAGAAGCGCCTGTTTCCAGATAGTAGATACCTACGCGGTCGCCACCACGAGCAATAAAGTCTGTCTTTACACCATATTTACGCAATGCGTTTACAGCAGACTGTCCGATTTCATGTTTCGGCAATTTGGTTACGAAATAGGCTTCATGTCCGTAGTTGGCACAGCTTACTGCAACGTTCGCTTCTCCACCACCATATACTACATCAAAAGAGTCAGACTGAACAAAGCGGGTATTACCTGGAGTTGACAATCTAAGCATGATTTCGCCTAATGTAACGACTTTCTTTCCCATAATCTTATGTTTTAAATTCTAAGTTATTAATATTATGAAGTTTCAATTTATCATTTTTACCCCATTTTATGAGTTAAACTACTGATTACATGACTATTAATACATAAACAGAGTTATACCACACACCTTTCGTGTGCGGGCACAAAGATACAACAATTTTCGTAATTACAAAAATTGTTATATATTTGTATCGAAAATATTAAGATTATTATTGTGTGCGAGCACATAAACCTATATAAATAAGGTGATCGTATGAATAAATTGCCCGAAAGAATCAGAATCAAAGACATCGCCCGTTTAGCAGACGTGTCTGTAGGAACAGTAGACCGCGTCATTCACGGACGCAGCGGAGTATCAGAAGCAAGCAAAAAACGGGTGGAAGAAATTCTGAAGCAGCTTGACTATCAACCTAACATGTATGCCAGTGCCCTGGCTTCCAACAAGAAGTACACATTCATCTGTCTTCTGCCTCAACATCTGGAAGGCGAATACTGGACAGCAGTAGAACTGGGTATCCACGAAGCTATCGCGACCTACTCGGACTTCAATACCTCGGTAAAGATCAACTATTACGATCCATACGACTATCATTCGTTTGTAGACGCCAGCGAAGCTATCCTGACTCAGCAACCGGACGGAGTGATGGTGGCCCCTACGGCTCCGCAATATACGAAAGGCTTTACTGATCAGTTGCAAACGTTGGATATACCTTATATATATATAGACTCAAATATCAAAGACGTACCTCCCCTCGCCTTCTTCGGTCAGAACTCACGCCAAAGCGGATACTTTGCCGCCCGTATGCTAATGCTGCTTGCCAGAGACGAAAAGGAAATCGTTATTTTCCGTAAGATACATGAAGGAATTGTCGGTTCTAACCAGCAAGAGAACAGGGAAATCGGATTCAGGCAGTACATGGAGGAACATCATCCGTCTTGTACTATACTGGAGCTTGACTTGCATGCCGAACGCAATGATGAAGATAACGAAATGCTGGATGAATTCTTCCGTTCTCACCCGAACGTAAAGAATGGAATCACTTTCAATTCAAAAGTCTACATTATCGGCGAATACCTGCAAAGTCGCGGAAAGAAAAATTTCAATCTGATAGGCTACGACCTTCTGGAACGGAATGTCACTTGCCTGAAAGAAGGAAGCGTTTCCTTCCTCATCGCCCAGCAACCGGAACTGCAAGGCCTCAACGGCATCAAGGCGCTCTGCGATCACCTCATTTTCAAGAAAGACGTGACTTGCATCAACTATATGCCGATTGACTTGTTGACTGTAGAAACAATAGACTATTACCATAGCAAATAACAACAAAATCCAACTAAACAAGTACATGGAAACAAAGTATTTAAGAATTAATCCTGCCGACAACGTTGCCGTTGCCATTGTTAACCTCCCGGCAGGAGAGCATCTATCCGTAGATGGAATAGAGATTACACTAAACGAAGACATTCCTGCTGGACATAAGTTTGCATTAAAAGATTTTGCAGAAGGCGAGAACGTAATCAAGTACGGCTACCCTATCGGTCATGCCCGTATGGCAAAAAAACAGGGAGACTGGATGAATGAAACGAATATCAAGACTAATCTCGCCGGACTGTTGGAGTATACCTACCATCCGACTCAGGTTACTCTGGATATCCCTCATAAAAACCTCACTTTTAAAGGCTACCGCCGTAAAAATGGTGATGTCGGCGTAAGAAATGAAATCTGGATTATCCCGACTGTAGGTTGCGTTAACGGTATCATCGGACAACTGGCCGAAGGCCTGCGCCGTGAAACGGAAGGAAAAGGGGTAGATGCCATCGTGGCTTTCCCGCACAACTACGGTTGCTCACAGCTTGGAGACGATCACGAAAACACGAAAAAGATTCTTCGCGATATGGTACTTCACCCGAATGCAGGCGCAGTACTGATAGTAGGCTTGGGCTGCGAAAACAACCAGCCGGACGTATTCCGTGAATTCTTAGGAGACTATGACCAGGACCGTGTGAAATTCATGGTAACCCAGAAAGTTGGTGACGAATACGAAGAAGGAATGGATATTCTGCGCGATTTATATGCCAAAGCATCCAAAGATGAACGTACGGAAGTACCTTTGTCAGAACTTCGTGTCGGACTGAAATGTGGTGGTTCCGACGGTTTCTCAGGTATCACTGCCAATCCGTTGCTGGGCATGTTCTCAGACTTCCTGATTGCACAAGGCGGTACAAGCGTGCTGACTGAAGTTCCGGAAATGTTTGGTGCGGAAACAATTCTGATGAACCGTTGCGAGAACAAAGACCTGTTCGAACAGACCGTACACTTGATCAATGACTTCAAAGAATATTTCCTGTCCCATGGCGAGCCTGTGGGTGAAAATCCATCTCCGGGAAATAAAGCCGGCGGCATCTCCACTCTGGAAGAAAAAGCACTGGGATGTACACAGAAATGTGGTAAAAGCTATGTATCCGGCGTGATGCCTTACGGAGAACGTCTGCAAAAGAAAGGACTGAACCTGCTTTCCGCCCCGGGCAATGACCTAGTAGCTGCTACTACCCTTGCCGCAAGCGGATGCCATATGGTACTCTTTACCACCGGACGTGGTACTCCTTTCGGCACTTTCGTTCCGACGATGAAGATTTCCACCAATTCTACTTTGGCTAAAAACAAACCGGGATGGATTGATTTCAATGCCGGAGTCATCGTTGAGAACGAACCGATGGAAAAGACTTGCGAACGCTTTATCGAGTATGTGATTAAAGTAGCAAGCGGTGAGTTCGTTAATAACGAGAAGAAAGGTTATCGTGAAATTGCCATCTTTAAAACAGGAGTTACATTATAAGCGTTTCACCATCAAAGGAAATATTACAGTTATGGGGAGGGTGTATCAAAACACCCTCTTTTTTTATATCACTCGTTAAACATGCCAATAGCCCCATCCGCAGAAATCATTTCAGCCGTTATTTTTAACCTGCGGCAACGACTGTTGTTATAGAACCTCACCTGAGCATTCCCTGCTTCATCCGGCATCACTTCCGGGTTCCAGTATAATGTGCGGCGATAGTCCTCTTCTTTGGGAAGAACAGAATAATCGGGATGATAAAACTCTACAGGTTCGCTATAGCCATCCAACCAAGTTCTTCTGACTCCCCTGCCTCCTTTTACGGGAATCTCTCCTTCCGGATAGGTTTCAATAAAAACAGCACAACCATATATTTCATCTACATCCATCGGAGACATACGGATGTCAGCATAACGACATCTTGCCGATAACTCCTCGTTGATATAAATAGACTTGATAGCCACCAGGCGAAGTGTCCGGTATCGGGTCTGATCTATTTCAGTAGCCTCCGTTCGTTTATAGTTTATCACATACAAGGGAGAGCGACCTTTGTACTGCAACCATTCCTCACCACCACTATACCTGCGTATGAAATTGGGATTCATACGGACAAGTAGCTCGTGGATATCTTCACCGATATAACCTCCCTTATCCAAAATATCATCCATCTCCGAAGGTACATCGTAGTAAGCAACCGACTTCGAACGATTTTCATAAATATCCTTCTCACGACTCCATTTCTTAGCCTTCACCACCACTTCACCCAAACGGTGATTTTTCTCTCTCATACCCCGTTTTGACAGAGAATCTTCATAAGCATCCATAAAACGATTATAATCGATATCATCACCAATCACAGTATCTGTCTGTAGTTCCTGTTCTGCTCCCGGTTTATCTCTGCCGGACAGGCTTATCTGCATTTCTCCCAGCGGATATTGTGTAGGTTGAGGGCTGAAGACTCTGTCTAATACAATCCGGTGGTCTTTCCGCTTACCTTTCTCCATCACAGAAAGAATCAGATTCCACTTGCCAATAATATCGGTAATAAAAGCAAAACGTCCCACACTGTCTGTTTCAAACAGGTTAAGAGAAAGCGCTCCCGGCGAAGTTTCCTCATCTCCCCGCTTCGCCAGAAAAGAAGAGACTTGTATATTTGGTTTAGGCTTACCTCTAACAAATGAAACAACTTGTCCATGCACTTCAATCCCTTGTTCGGGCATGTACTTCAATTCAAACGGTTCCACCCCCGACTCGTATTTCCATGCATAACGCCGCCATCCCTGCACCAACAACAAGTGATCCAAAGCTGTTCTGTGCTCTTTATCATCCGCTTCGAAATAATAGAGCGGACGATGAACGTAGCCTTTAATCTCAGACATTAACAATAAGTCCGCTAACATAGAATGCCGGCTTTCCACTTCTTCCCATCCGTCACGCACAGATACTGATATCGGAGCGGACACAGGCTTACCCGCCGTGTCACGTACTGAAAAGTCCAATAAGACACGATCAAACGGCTGATAATCCTCTTTGTTTTTCCGGACACTGATTGTCAATGGCTCCGGTTTTCTCATAAAGATAAGGCGGTCGGCAATAATCTGTCCTGCTGTATCAAACAATACGATCTGTGCCACCCCTGCCTTCCATTCCGTCTTGTCAAGTTTGAAAGAGACAGGTGTATTTTTCCGGATGTTCAACAGACAATAATTAAGCAGTTTCCCATGACCAAGCACAGCTAAGCCTAAGACAGACTCCGGTGTATGCGGATTCTTTTGTACACTGACTGCTATACTGTCTTCCGAAGAAAGATTATCAACTTGCAAGACATATCCCTGCAACCGGGCTTCCGGCAAATCAAAACGGTACTTTTTGCCATTCAACTCCACCTCAGCCTTATGATTCTCTCCGTTCGTAGGAGTATACACAAAGGTGCCACGTCCTTCGTGTACAGTGGCAAAGGAGGCGATTTCTTTCTTTTCCCGGTTGATAACCGTTCCGGACAGTGCGATCGGATTTCCATAGGCATCCGTTGCCTCAAAAGCAACGCGGGAAGGAATGCCTTCGACCAAATTTCCTCCTTCAGGAAAAAACTTCAGATTGACTTTTTTCTCCTTAGCCGTTTTTTTCCGTACCTGCGGATATTTATAAACAGCATATCTCTGTATGTTCTTTTCTTTAAAATCACCAGCTGCCCGTGGCTTATCAAATACCGGAAGAACCCGGGAGAAAATAACCTCCTCTCCAAAGTTCAACATATATTTCGTGTAAGCACGAACCTCATAAAAACCGGAATAAAAAGGTAATTGTGTTAATTCGAAACTACCGTGGCAACGGCCGTTCCTAACAGGCAATACACGTTTCGCTATGACTTCCCCACCCGGATTCAACAATTCGACATAAAGGGTTTTACTCAAATCCGACGGGCGGTTCAGTTCAGATGTCACAACATAACACTGAAACCAAACAGGGTCTCCCTGATAATAACTGGTATTGTCGAAATGTAAATAGACTTTTTCCTGTGGCAGCATTTCTCCAAAATTCTGCACTGCTTCAATATAGCCCGATAATTTACGAACGATACTGTCCGGCATCTGGGCTTGCAAAGAAAATGGCAGTGCCGACAAGAGGAATAGTAAGACGAGGATAGCCCTGTTCATCATAATTCATCTATTTCAAATTCGTGTTTAAGATTAGATCTGTCCTACTCCGGAGAGAATCTGTTCTCCAGTGATTACCAGCCAAATATAGGAAAAAGAATTGAAAAATTGGGATGATTTACTCATTTTTATATGCTATACCATATCATCTCCCGTCTTGGCAAATGTAACACGAATCGTCTTATGAAACGGAATGAAACGCGAGATAACAGCTATTATGACCGATATCACCAACAGATAACCTAATATTTCTTTCAGTGCAAGCAACAGACTCTGCTCCTGCAAAGTTCCATAAAGAGAATGGGTAGCTATCTGTACCGCTTCATCATATCTATGTCCTTGTGCAAGCGCATTATTCAGAGATTGAGTATAACGGGACGCAGCCAGCGGGTCGGCAGTCGTGATAGTCTCCGACAAAGAATATATATATTTCTGTTGCAGACGATACAGCATATTGCTGTAAAAAGAAGTAGCCATGATAGGTGCCAGTACCGAACGGAAGATTATCAGAAAGAAAGCATTCGACAACAAAAACTTCGGGTTCAAATCTTCTACGGCAAACAAGGCAAAGGCTATAATCAAAGTCAACATACCCAATCCGCGAAAAAAGATGGGCAGATATAACATTTCATACGTACTGTTCGGCGCAATGCCAAAATAAAGAACACCAAAGAAAATAACAAAACAACTCATTCCGCCCGCTATCAGAAACCGGAAACGCCAACGCTGCCAACGAAACCACCAGAAACAGATAAAAGCTCCGATTACATACCCCGGGAGCAAAAAGATATAAAGAGAATAGGTATGCGTGCTGTCTACTTTCAGGATGATGCTCAGGTAATTGGTCAATAATGTGGTGGATGTACTGAAAAACATAACAAGCATCATATAGAAATATCCGATGATTGCTTTAGGCTGAAACAGAGGGGCAAGACTTACATAGGGATTCTTCGAATGGTGCTGAATCCAGATAAATAATGCGATCAGTATAGGAGAAATTACAATATAAGCACAAAGTTTGGCAGAAGCCATCCAATCCAGAACTTTCCCATAATTGATGACGTAAATCAGCATCAGCAGCCCTACCGAAATGATAAACATCTCCCGAATATGCAAATCGGATAACGGCACCGATTTAATCGGGCGGTTATGCCGGAAACAGATGATAACAAACAGAACAGAAACCAGAATCAAAAGCATCATGAAGTAATACATATACTTCCAGTTATAGTGATATGCCAATTGCGCAGTGACCAACATGGAAGCCTGTCCGCCCCCGTACACTAATGGATAAAAATAAGAATAGAACTCGCTGCGGATATTCTTCGCACTGAAAATCTTCTGTGCATAACGAATAAACCATAACATCAGAAAACCTTTCAGAAAGCCGATAGCAAAACTGCAGGCAATCAGAATATCGGCATTCTGCGAACGGGCGCAAATCCAACTCAAAAAGAACTGCAGGAGCAAGTCTATCAGCAAGAGAAACTTGACCGAAACGGCTGCCAGCACTTTAGGAATAATAGGATAAGCAATGGCCATGCCTGCCGAAGCCGCATAATATCCCATCGTTATATCTTCCGAATTGGTTCCAAGCGTATTCGATACTTCGAGCATGCTTCCGGTATACGAACCATTCAGCATGGTAACCGGAAGAATAACAATGAAAATGCAACAGAACCCCAACCAATCGGGCACCCAGGAACGAACGGGTACTCCCAACTCTTTCATTGTTATCATTTGCGCAAAGCTTCTGTTTCAACCATCATACCCGCTCTTAATTGTGCCATTTCTTCTGAAGAGATATTCTCCAGTTCTATCCGTACCGGGATACGCTGTTGTACTTTTACAAAGTTTCCCGCGGAATTGTCTGTGGGAACCAGAGAATATTTCGACCCGGTTGCCTCCGAGATAGCAGTGACTTCCCCGTTAAAAATCTTCCCGGGCAACGCATCTACTTTAACACGTACCTGCTGACCAATATAGATATTGGCAATCTGTGTTTCCTTATAATTAGCAGTAATCCATTTATCCTTGTTGCGTACCAGATAAGAGATGGTTTGCCCCGTCTGGACATACTGTCCGGGTTCTAAGGTGCGCCTGCCCATATATCCATCGTATGGAGCAGTGAGTACCGTATAAGACAAGTTCAATTTAGCCAAATCCAAATCCGCTTCTTTACGCAAGATACCGGCTTGAACTCCGGTTGTCTTTTTACTCGTTTCCGCATATTGCGACAAAGCAGCCTGTTTTTGTGCGACTAATGCCTGATAGCGTGCCTCAGCTGCTTCATACGCGGCTTTGGTCTGCTCGTACTGTTGTTCCGGCACCGATTCTTCTTTCAGCAAACGTTCAAAGCGATGATAGTCCTGTTCCAATTGCCAGAGCTTCGCCTTCGCTTCGGCTATATTGGCATCCTGCACGGCTATATTAGTATGGGAAGTTTCGATACCTGAGTGAAGAACATCCTGCAAACCGTGCGCATCCAGCAGAGCTGCTTCGGCTTCCTTCACTTTAATTTGATATTCACGGTTATCGAGCACTAACAAGGTATCTCCCTGACGCACATATTGATGTTCCTTGAAACGGATATCCTTGATATATCCCGAAGCACGTATATTTAACGGAGCAACGTATTGGTCTACAAAAGCATCATTGGTCACTTCGTAGTTAATGTAACGCCAAAAATAAGTAATAGTCCACCAGAGCCCGGAGACAGCCAAACATACACACACCATATTTAATATGATGTTGCGAGCTCTCATTTTTTTAAGTTTCCGTTTTTTTTCCTTTAATGTTGCCATAACCCTAATATATTATAGACGACCACAAGCCTTCTGAAGTTGATAATAAGTATAAATCACACGAGTGCGGGCAGTGACCAGCTGCAACTCTACATTCAAACGGACAGAGTTGGCATCCAGCAAGTCAGTCAGAATAGCCAACTGATTCAGATAACGGTTCTGCATAATACGATAGTTCTCCTGCGCCTGCCGGACAGACAACTGTAAGGCTTCTACCCGTTGCAAAGCTTCCTGATGCCGCAGAAAAGCAGTGCGCACATCCATACGGATTCTCTGCATCTTCTGCTCTTCATCATTCTTACGCAAAGACACCATCAGTTTGCTTTCCTTTATTTTATGACTGTTTTTGTAGATTGAGGATAAAGGATAAGAAACCGACAGTCCTACATTCCAGTTATTGTTGTACATATCCGTCAATGTACGCGAAACAGGGCGTGCCAGTGTATTTGAGGCATACAGCGATATGCTGGGAAGAGACAACGACTGAGCCAACCGGATCTCGTTCCGGGCAAGTTCCGTTTGTTTTCTGAGCAATTTCATTGCCGGATCATTTGTGTAAGCAAGGGTGATATAGTCGTCATACGCTTCCAGAGCAACTGCCTGATGCAGTAGGGTCGTATCCGGTTTCAGTAACAGGTTCTCATCCTGTCCCAATAAAATATCCAGCTGCTGCGACACGAGTACGATGCTATTTTCCGTTTCCTGCAAAGACAAACGGTCGTTCGTCAACTGCATCTCGCTGCGCAATACATCATTATTCGTTATCACCCCCTCCTTTTTCATCCGGCGAATATCCCGCAGGCGTAATTCGGATTCCTCAATGTTCCGCATCAATATCTCATGCTGCTTGAAAAGGCTGAACAGATTCATGTATTGGTTCAGCAAACCAAGTTTGATTTCCGCCTGGTCTGTTAATGTCTGCAACTCGGCAACTTGTTTTTCCATCTCTGCCTTATGGATAGTCCTCCGAATCTTGCCACCTTGATACAGTGGTTGGGAAAAGTCGATGGCGTAATTCTGTGACCAGTCCGGAATATCCGGATATGTCGGGCCGGACAATCCCCGTTCCCAAACGACCGGCTGTCCCACAAAACCTCCTTTCAATCCCACTTGCAGATCGGGCAGTGATGATGTGCGTGCCGTCCGTGTCCGTTCTTGCGCCATGGCTTCTTTGAGCGCATCCGCCTGAAGCTGCAAACTATGCTGCACCCCCCGTTCGAAAAGCTGGTCTACGGAAAGAAATAAAGAATCCGTCTGCGCCTTTGCCGGCTGACCGGCGAACATCAGGCAGAGCGGCCCCATCAGATATACCCTATACGTTTTCAAGAACATCGTATACTCCCTTTAATTCCGATAACATGAGTTCAATGCTTTCTATGCCAATCACCTGTTCTGCGTATACATAAACCTGATCCAGTATGGGACGAATCTGTTCCTTAAACTCCTCTCCTTCCGGAGTCAGATAAACCTGTTTGTTGCGGCGGTCTGCCGGATCTTCCTTCCGGTGGACATACCCTTTCTTCTCCAGATTGTTCATCAGATTGGTCAGACATGCTTTGTCTTTTGCGATACGTTCAGCCAATATTTGCTGGCTAATGCCTTGTTCATGCCATAAACAGCTCAGTACCTGAAGCATTTCGAATGTGATACCTGCGTTGTTCTTTCTCAGTGTCCGCTGCATCGACCTACGAAAAGCCATGCGGGTACGGAAAACCTGTAGCATGAGTTCTCTAAACTCTGCTCCTTCTCTTATCATAAAAGTACTTTTTACCTTTTTCGGGCGCAAAGGTATGTATTTCTACCGAATTAGTCAAATGTTTGACTAATTTCATATAAAACGACTCTATAAATTGTTCCATTCACCCACACTAATCTCTAATTTTCAAAATAAATGAGCAGAATCTTTGTTCATCTGAAATCTTTTATTTTACTTTGCATCACAAAGTACTTTTTATATGAATAAAGATAAAGCATTAGAATCAGTAAATGAGATAAAAGAGTTGATGGAAAAGTCCTCCAAGTTTATCTCGATCAGTGGATTAGCGGCTATTATGGCCGGAGTTTACGCACTAGCGGGTACATACATCGCCACTTGCCTTGTTACCCCGGACACAACATTAATCGTAGCCTTGAAGCTGATGATTATGGTAGCCATCCTTGTATTGGCAGCTGCCGCCGTCACTGCCGGCATACTGTCTTACAACAAGTCCAAAAAGCTGCGACAAAAATTTTTCAGCAAGCTGACCTATCGGGCATTATGGAATTTTTCACTTCCGATGCTGACCGGAGGTGCTTTATGTATTTCTCTGCTGCTGCATGGATATTATGACATTTTATCCTCGGTCATGCTTTTATTCTATGGACTGACTTTGGTCAATGTTTCTAAATTTACCTATGCCAATATAGCTTGGTTGGGATACGCTTTTATCTGTCTGGGAGTCATAGATAGTTTTTGGGAAGGCCACGCCTTACTGTTCTGGACGATAGGTTTCGGTGGATTTCATATCCTCTATGGAATACTGTTCTATTTACATTACGAAAGAAAGCAGTCATAAATGATAGAAGCATTTCAAAATATAAATAAGGCATTCGAGAGTAAGGTCCGGCTAGGAATTATGGCTGTTCTGATGGTCAATGAGGAAGCTGATTTCAATTTTCTGAAAGAACAACTCTCACTGACAGACGGCAATCTGGCCAGCCACACCCGTGCGCTGGAAGAACTCGGCTACATCGAATGCAGCAAAGGCTTTGTAGGACGAAAACCGCGAACTGTTTTCCGGGCCACAAAGCAAGGCAGAGAAGCCTTCAAATCTCATATTGAAGCCCTGGAGAATTTTCTAAAGTCAACATAATAATTCACTAAACACTATTATCTTATGGACGGTTTCAATGAAAAATCAACTGAGCAAGTGCAGGAACAACAACCGCTGGGATGCCTCCGCCGCTTCTCTAAAACAATCAAGGTCATCATTATCGGAGGATTAATCATTCTTCTGATGATACCGATGTTCATGATCGAAGATCTTATTTCCGAGCGGGGACGTACGCAGGAAGAAGCTATTAATGAAGTAAGCGAGAAATGGAGCCTTGCCCAAACCATTACCGGTCCCTATCTGAATATCCAGTATCCGGTAACGACAGAGAACAACGGGGAAAAGAAGGTATCAATCAAGGACCTTTTCTTGTTTCCGGACGAACTTCTGGTCAATGGACAATTGAAAACCGAAATACTCAAAAGAAGTATTTATGAAGTGAACGTGTATCAGTCGGAACTGACTTTGAAAGGTTTATTCAGTCCCGAAGAGCTGATAAAAAGCAGGGTGGATATGGAACAACTACAATTTGACAGAGCTGCCATCTGCCTGAACCTGACGGATATGCGGGGCATCAGCGAGCAGATCAGTATCACGCTGGGAGATTCTGTTTACGTCTTTGAACCGGGAATGGATAACAGAGGGATAGGCGCTACGGGAGTACACGCCATTACCGACTTATCCGATCTGAAGAAGAACAAGAAACTGCCTTATGAGATTAAAATCAAGCTGAAAGGTTCGCAGTCCATCAACTTTATCCCATTGGGTAAAACGACCCGTGTTGATTTGAAAGCCAACTGGAATACTCCAAGTTTTACAGGAAACTACTTGCCCAACAACCGCGAGATTACAGAAAAAGAATTCTCGGCACAATGGCAGGTACTGAATCTGAACCGCAACTATTCGCAGGTTCTGGTGAATTACAACAATACCAATATCAAGGATATTGAGAACTCCAGTTTCGGCGTCAACTTCAAAATACCGGTAGAGCAGTATCAACAGTCCATGCGTTCAGCCAAATATGCTATTCTGATTATTCTGCTGACGTTCGGTGTCATTTTCTTCACTGAAATCATGAATAAAACCCGTATTCATGCGTTACAGTATTTATTGGTAGGTTTAGCACTCTGCCTGTTCTATAGTCTGCTGCTCTCCTTCTCCGAACATATCGGCTTTAATCCTGCTTATTTGTTATCTGCGGCACTGACTATTATATTAGTTGGCGGATATATGTTGGGAATCACCAAAAAGAAGAAACCGTCATTGATCATGTCCGGACTATTAAGTGTACTCTACCTTTATATCTTCGTTTTGATTCAACTGGAAACCTTTGCATTATTAGCAGGCAGTCTGGGACTATTTATCATTTTGGCAATGGTAATGTATTTCTCCAAGAAGATAGACTGGTTCAATGAGTAAAATTAATTATGGTGTAATAATTACCATGATTGAAAATAGTGTCACTATCCGCTCGTTATAGTGACACTATCACAGAGACATAGTGACACTATCGTGACGGGATAGTGTCACTATATTTAAGCCGTTAATACAACCATCCTATCAGGAACCGGCACAAGACGTCACCACCAATAATTCCTATAAGTGCGACTGTCCATAACTTCCATTGTTTCAAGTTACAAGACACTTTCAAGGCATTAAACATCCAAATCAAAGTAAGTATCAGAAACGGCAATCCCAACAGTGTAAGAATCATTGCCAGGATAAAATAAGGCTGTGCCAGCATTTCTTCGGGAGACATATTCATGTTCATTTGTGACATCATCCGCATGGCCGGCAACAGGCTGATCAGATTCATTCCAAGCAACGGCAGCTGAGCAAACAAAACAGTACCCAGTACATCTATCACACGAATGCGGGAATGAGACAGAAAAAGACCTCCCAGATAAAAGAGCAGTGCAGGAATCAGCCACACAATCAGATGTTCCGCCAGATAACACCACCAAGCCGGATTGGGGGCCGGTCCAAAATGAAGCAAACCATGATAATGATAACCCGATATCCAACACAATAAGGTAGATACTATTAAGCCCAGAAAGCCCCATATCAACGCTTGACCACCTGCAATCCGAATAAACGGATTCACTATTAATTTTACTTTGTTTTTCATCACATATCCATTTTAGTTAGTTTATCTATTATATCGTCCAACATATTTCGAACTGTAGGGTAGCTGACTCCTATGTTCTTCGCCATATCTTTCAAACTGCCGCTTGACTTTACAAAATCAAGAACAAATTGCTGCTCTTTCTCCGACAGGCGCGCCAGTAAAGGCAATTCAAAATTGCCACAAACTTCCGTATTGCATTCTTCACAAAACAACCGTCCTACTTTCAATGGAGCATCACAGGATGGACATTGCAATGGTAACCGTTTCTTTACTTCATTCATATCATCTTCATTTATGATGCAAAAGTAGAGATAAATTCGAATAAAACAAACGATCACATCAATAATATTAATATAGAATTTAATTTTATTCATTATTGATTTAATTATAATCATTTTTATATTCATTCAAAGAAGAACTTTCCATTATTATTCACCATATCTCTGTTTTTTTCTATCTTTGCTTTGATTAAAAAGATAAAACGATGGAAATACTATATATAAAAGGAGATGCCACAGCACCGATTGGTTCAGGTGTCAAAGTGATTACTCATATTTGCAACGATATCGGAGGATGGGGAAAAGGGTTTGTACTGGCACTTTCTAAAAAATGGAAAATGCCGGAAGAAGCCTATCGCCAGTGGTACAAATCACAGGAAGAATTTACTTTGGGAGCTGTACAGTTTGTAAATGTTGAAAATGAGTTATATGTCGCCAATATGATAGGACAACATGGCATTTATAAAGACAGTAAAGGACTCCCTCCCATCCGTTATGACGCTGTTCGGCAATGTTTGAAGGAGGTAGCCCTGTTTGCAATTGACCACAAGGCAAGTGTACATATGCCCCGTATTGGCTGTGGACTGGCAGGTGGCAAGTGGGAACTTATGGAGCAAATCATAAAAGAAGAGCTTATCACCAAAGAAATAGCTGTAACCGTATATGATTTATAAATAAAATCAGAGCTATTTGGTGAATAACCCGCTTTTCTTATGAAACACTTGACAAACGGCTTTTAATGTTGTATCTTTGAGGAAAGAAAACTAAAAAAGAATGAGTTTTATTAAAAAAATAGATACATAACACACACATAAACTGATATCTCTTTATATCAGAGCAACCATGATATGGGGCAATAGTCGGATGATTATTGCCCCATTTTGTTTATATTTTCGCTTAATTCATTTTATATTTTCTTCCAAAACTCAAAAAATAGTTTTTAATAAACTCGAATACCGTTTCTAATAAACGTGCAAAAAGTTTATTAGAAACTGAAACTGCGTTTATTAACAACGGAAATAATAAATGTAAGAATAATAGACCTCTCTTTTCAGATGAAGAAACTATCAATATTACGGGCTCTTCTATTGATAATATAAACATACAGTTCTATTATTTCATCCACACAATCGGATAACCTAAATCTCTTTTGATAGCTTCCATACTCTTTCACCAACCGGTTTATATCCATCTCCATCACAAAGCAAATACTAAAATGTCTTTTTCAGATATACCATATCCACCAGTTGCTTGCCGTCTTCGTACATAGGATGGTCGTAATTGTCGGTAAAGAAATTCTTTAGCCGATGGGAAATGGTGAAGCCACAATGTTCGTAGAAAGAAAGCGTAGAAGGTACATCGCCTGTACCGACCAGCAATTCTGAGCATTTCCCCCGATAATGATCAAATAAAAATTGAATCAAGCGTTTTCCATATCCCTGCCGCTGGAAAAAAGAGATCGTAGCTATGTTCTTGATTTCATAAATTCCTTCCCCTTCACGGGTTACGACACAGCACGCTTTCAATCCGTTATCATACAAGACAAACATATCGCCACGTTCCAGATAGCGGTCGATCATACTCTCCTGTTCATCAGCCAAAAGCAACAGTTCCAAGAACTCTTTTTTATCCGAAATTACTTTTTTTATCTCCATATTTTAAAACTTTGAACCTTTCATCAGTATCTTGCAAAGGTATAAAAATTCACCTGATAAACAATTTCCCGAAAGTATATCTTGAAAAACCGGCTCAGCAATCTCGCGCTATCAATACAAACGCTGAACTTTAAGGGCATATTCTTGTTAACTTCTCACTATCGTGACTGATAGTTCTGTGACAGAATTCCGAACAGGTTGCATCTCACAGATGAATAACCAATAATAAACCTATAACTAAAAATCGAAATTATGTGTACGAGAGTCGTTTATTCAGGAAGCAATGGTATGGTAGCAACCGGTCGTTCTATGGACTGGAAAACAGATATGCACAGCAACCTTTGGGTGTTTCCCAGAGGGATGAAACGGAACGGAGAAACCGGAGAGAACTCGCTGGAATGGACTTCCAGATACGGTAGCGTAGTGACTTCCGCTTTCGAGATCGCCAGTACGGACGGTATGAATGAGAAAGGATTGGTCGCCAATCTGCTTTGGTTGCCCGAAACCGAATACCCCGTAAGAGATAAGAATAAACCGGGACTTGCCATTACAGCCTGGGTGCAATATATGCTGGACAATTTTGCCACCGTAGAAGAAGCCGTAGCATACATTGACGAAGATACCTTTCAGGTCGTTTCGGATATGATGCCGGACGGTTCCCGGTTGGCTACTTTACATTTATCTATTTCGGATGCTACAGGTGACTGTGCCATTTTTGAATATATCGGTGGGAAACTCACGGTATATCACAGTAAGGAATACAAGGTTATGACCAACTCTCCTACTTACAACAAGCAACTGGCACTGAGCGAATACTGGAAATCGATAGGAGGACTGAGCTTTCTGCCCGGTACGAATCGCGCTGCCGACCGCTTTGCCAGAGCCAGCTTCTACATCAACGCATTGCCCGAGACCGACGATGAAAGAATAGCTGTTGCCAGTGTATTCAGTGTTGTACGCAATGCTTCTGTTCCTTACGGGATATCCACTCCCGAAAGTCCCGAGATTTCCACTACGCAATGGAGAACCGTTTCGGAGAGCAAGAACCTGAGATACTTTTTCGAATCAAGTCTGACTCCGAATACCTTTTGGGTAAATCTGAAAGATTTCGATTTATCGGAAGGAGCTCCGGTGTTCAAACTGTCTATTGCCAATGGAGAGATGTATCATGGAAATACAGCCAAGAATTTTAAAACAGCGCTGCCTTTCAAATTTATGGGCGTAAAGGGATAAATTGATAGCAGCTTGCTGCATCACATATATCAGAGAAGTATTTTCTCCACGTCTTCGGGAACATATACTGTTCCCGAAAACTCCTGAGCAGCTTCTTCCGTATAATACAACAAAATATTTCCGAATACTATTCACGCACCACACCACTGACTTCCATTTCAAGGAAGTAGTCATTCTCCAATTTAAAGGTGTACTAAAGAATCAAACAATCATCCAAATCAATAGAAAAATAATACAATGCACTTGTTTTCTCTTATTATTATCGTTTACTTTGTTGGCAAAAATTAATTAACGAGCCATGAAAAACCTACTATTAGCAGCCATGCTTTTCTGCACAAACATAGCCATCGCACAAGGTACTATAGAAGATTACCGTCGTGCTTACTCAGCAGGAGAAAAATTCAGTGCAAACAAAGTATTCTATTCCAATGTCAATCCGGAGTGGATTGGTAAAACGCATTATTTCTGGTATGTACGAAATACTCCCGACGGACGTATCTATGTATTAGTGGATGCCGACACTCAAAACAGAAAAGACTTGTTTGACCACAAACTCGTGGCAGCAGCTTTAAGTGAGGCATCGGGACGCAAAATAGAAGCCACTTCTCTTTATCTGGATCGTCTGTCTGTCAACAACGGACTGGATACGCTACATTTCGTTTTCAACAATCATCGCTGGATGTATGTCATCGACAAAAATCAGCTGACAGATGAAGGTGCTCTGCCCACTCCACGCAAACAACGCCACTGGATGGAAACAGATGATGAAAAGACGGCTGCTCCCGTCACCTCTCCTGACAAGAAATATACAGCATTCATTAAGAATCATAATATATATGTAAAAGAAACAGCTACCGGAAAAGAAAAACAGCTAAGTCTGGACGGTACTTTGGGAAATTATTACTCAGCCTATATCCGCTGGTCTCCCGACAGCAAAAAAGTCGCTTCCTGCAAGATTCGTCCGGTAGAAAAACGCTATGTATATTATGTGGAATCCTCCCCAAGCGATCAGCTTCAACCCAAACTCCACAAACAAGAGTATGCCAAACCGGGCGATGAACTTCCGTTTAAGATACCCTGCATATACGATGTGGAAACAGGACACAGTGTGATTCCATCGACAGATTTATTCTCTCAACAATATTACATTACGGCCCCCGAATGGAACAGCGACAGTCAAGCCATCACTTTCGAATACAATCAGCGCGGACATCAGGTCTACCGGGTATTGGAATTTTCTGCCGCAACAGGAAAGGTACGCCCGTTAATAGAAGAGACAAGCGACAAATACGTTAATTATTCCCGTCGTTTCCGACATGATTTACAAAATGGAAAACGAATGATATGGATGAGTGAACGTGACAACTGGAATCACCTGTATATGTATGACCGTACTACAGCCCAGCCTATTCGTCAGATAACCAAAGGCGAATGGTACGTACGTGATATCCTCCGGGTAGATGAAACCAACCAACTTATTTATTTCTCGGCAAATGGCGTACAAGCTAAAGAAGATCCCTACCTGATCCGTTATTATCGTATCGGCTTCGACGGTAAGAATCTCACTTGTCTCACTCCGACAGAAGGAATGCATAATGCATGGTTCTCAAAAGATATGCAATATTTAGTTGATGTATATTCTATGGTAGACAAAGCTCCTGTAGCCGTACTCCGGGATGCCAAAAACGGAAAAGTCATCATGCCACTTGAAACGGCTGATATCAGTCGTCTGGAAGCTGAAGGCTGGAAAGCTCCCGAAGTATTCACCGCCAAAGGTCGTGACGGAAAAACGGATATGTGGGGAATCATCATTCGTCCCAGCAATTTTGATCCTGACAAAAAATACCCCGTTTTGGAGTATATCTATCAAGGACCGGGTAATCAATACGTACCCAAAACCTTTATTCCTTATAACTACTTTATGAGTGGTATTGCCGAACTCGGTTTTATTGTTGTCATGGTAGATGGGATGGGAACTTCTTTCCGTTCACGCACTTTCGAAAACGTATGTTACAAGAATCTGAAAGATGCCGGATTGCCCGATCATATTGCCTGGATAAAATCCGCTGCCCAAAAGTACCCTTATATGGACATAGATCGTGTCGGAATTTATGGTTGTTCCGCAGGTGGACAGGAATCAATGACAGCAGTACTGTTTCATCCCGAATTTTATAAAGCAGCATATTCTGCCTGTGGCTGCCATGACAATCGTATGGATAAGATATGGTGGAATGAACAATGGCTGGGTTATCCGGTTGGTGAACAATATAAAGAAGGATCGAATGTTGAGAATGCTCACTTACTCAGTCGCCCGTTAATGCTGGTAGTAGGTGAAATGGATGATAACGTAGATCCGGCTTCTACCATGCAGGTAGCAAATGCGTTGATCAAAGCCAATAAAGATTTTGAGTTAGTGGTTATTCCCGGTGCTCACCACACTATGGGAGAAAGTTTCGGTGAACATAAACGCTACGACTTCTTCGTGCGCAATCTATTAAATACAACTCCGCCGAAATGGAATGAAATAAAATAGTGAATACTTTGTAGAACAGTATCCACTACTTTATTCATAATCCGGTCAGTTACTTTTTCTATGCTCCAGAATCGTATCCATATTTTCCAAAGCCCAGCCCACTAATCCTTCAATATGCGGAATCAAAGTTCCTCCTGTATCTGTCAGATAATACTCTACACGGGGAGGTACTTCCGCATATATTTTCCGTTCAATCAAACCGTCAGATTCGAGCGTACGAAGAGTAACAGTCAGCATCCGCTGTGAAATATCCTCTATCGTTTTATGAATATCGCTAAAACGCATCGTACCATTCGCATTCAAAGTTATCAGTACCAGCATCGACCATTTGTCTCCCAAGCGGCTTATGACATCTCTTACAGGGCAATTCCCTGTCGGGTGAAAGTTTTTCATCTTTTTAACGTTTTGTATTATACTGAGTTTCAACAATAGTTACTTCCATGTAACTACCTTATTCTGAGGTTCGTTCTTGTATTTTTCAATTAAGGTAGATACATTTGCATCACAAAAGTAATAAACTTACTAAAAATAACTATTGTTTCATTTAAATAATTATGATTATGGCAAAGAAAGTAGCAGTTTTAGCAGTGAATCCGGTAAATGGTTGTGGTTTATTCCAATACTTGGAAGCCTTTTTCGAAAATGGCATTTCCTATAAAGTATTTGCCGTATCGGATACGAAAGAGATCAAAACCAATTCAGGAATGGTCCTAATAGTAGATGATGTGATTGCTAATCTAAAAGGGCATGAAGACGAATTTGATGCACTTGTATTCTCCTGTGGAGATGCAGTACCTGTATTCCAGCAGTATGCAAACCAGCCATACAATGTGGACTTGATGGAAGTCATCAAGACTTTCGGAGAAAAAGGAAAGATGATGATCGGACACTGTGCCGGTGCAATGATGTTTGACTTTACAGGTATAACAAAAGGTAAAAAAGTCGCTGTCCATCCGCTGGCCAAACCTGCCATTCAAAACGGAATTGCCACGGATGAAAAATCTGAGATAGATGGCAACTTCTTTACTGCACAAGATGAGAATACGATCTGGACAATGTTGCCGAAAGTCATAGAAGCATTGAAATAATGCCGGAAAGTATAGAAAGGAATAAATCCACACACAAAAAGAATTATTCATACAATTGAATAATAAACTCATTCGTTCCTTTAAAACCAACGGCCCGTTCCTCGGTGTGCAACGGGTCCTTCCTTTAAAACCAACGAGCCGTTGGTTTTAAAGGAAAAACAGTCACCCATACAACATTCATAATCAACAATTTACGCATTCTGCTTTTAACAAGCAAATATTGCAGCTTCATTCATCAATAAAAACAGACAACAATAGGCTAATTATTGATAAAAACAAGTGCATCCTTTTTCGTACACCTACATATTTTTGGTTTACACATCCGCATAAGGTCGGATTCGAAATTCCTTGAACAATACATCTACTTTATTATTTTTTAATTGGATGCCATCGTTTTTCAGATTGTTTTTAGTACTTTTGCCCGTATCAAATCAATAAATAATATATCGAACACAAACATCATACTCTCATGAATATGAAAAAATATGTGCTAGCATTTTTTCTATGTTTCATATCTATTACTCCTATTTTAGCACAAAGAGACCACATAGATATTTCAAACTATATTTTATGCATCAATTCCTATGCAGAATCTTCTCCTTGGAGTAACAGGATGATTTCAACCGTATCGGAGTACGTTCAAAAGAACCCAAAACTGGCATTATATGCGGAACATATGAATACTTTAATGATCGATAACGATACGATTTTAGGAGAATTCAAGAATATGATCTCTCAGAAATACGAGCATCATCGCCCACGGCTGCTAATATTATTGGGAAACCCTTCTCTATTACTACGTGATGAATATAGAGAGCTTTGGGGAGACATTCCTATTGTACTCTGTTCGGAAGAAAAGTTTATAGGTCCTAAAGACACCTACATCTACAAACAACCAGTTACACAAGCGGAGCGTGTTCCGATCTCCCAACTTGCCGATCCCTACAATCTGGTACTTTTATATTCAAACCTTTATTTACGGGAAAATATCCAACTGATTTCTCACATAATCCCTGATATGAAGAAATTCATATTTATCGGTGACGAGCGAGAAGTCAATCAGACCAATAATCAGGAAATACAGACAAAGTTAAAAACCATAAATCCTAATATTGAATACCAGTACATCACGCCACAAAAAATGACAACGAACCAATTATTGGATTCATTGTATCATGTTGATCCGAATACAACCGGAATTTTATTTGCTTCCTGGTTCTACAAAACGACATTTGCAGGTAATACTTCATTGGTTACCAATGCTCACAAACTTATCGTAACAACTACAGCTCCAATTTTCACCCTTAATATGGCTGATATAACAGAAGAAAACGGTGGCATGATAGGTGGTTATACTTATGACCAAAAACACTATAACCAGCAATTAATTCATACCATTTCAGAAATACTTACAGGAAAGCCGGCTAGAGAAATTCCCTTTTATATGCCATCAGATGGCGCACCTATTATCAACTATACGATATTACTCCGTAAAGGATTCTCTCCTTCCATGTGTCCTCCAAACACACATTTTCTGAATAAACCGCTTGGATTCTGGAAACAGAACAAATATTTCATTATGGGTACCTTGTCTTTTATGATATTACTGGCAATCGTATTCTTTTATCGTATCCATAGCCTGAATAGCATCAAAAAAGCACAGCAAAAAGAAATTGACGCAATGACAAATTATAAGAATCTGGTTAATAACATGCCCATTCTCTATATGCAGGAAGAAGTGCTTGCTGATAAAAATGGCATTCCCGTAGAACTGATTTACCGCAATGTGAATGCGCATTTTGAGAAAAACTTTTTCCGCAAAGAAGAAGTTGTCGGGAAAAAAGCGAGTGAAATATTTCCAGAATCAATGCCGGACTTCCTGCACTTCACTCAAATAGCCTTATCAGAAAATAAAGTAATAACATTCCCCTACTATTTCAAAAAAATAGATACCTTCTACGATATAGTACTTAAAGCAAACCGGCAAAATAATATGATTGATGTATTTTGCCTGAACAGCACAGAGCTCCATAAGGCACAACAAAAGCTAAGCACTATCAACAACAAACTCGCCATGTCACTTGACGTAGCTAATATCGTGCCATGGAAATGGGATTTGCGAAGTAAAACAATTTTATGCGACATCAACAAACCGATAGAACTTAGCACACAAGGAAAAGACGTTGCCGAAGAACAACTGGCAGTACCCGACTATCACTATTTTTCCAAGATATTTAAGGAAGACCGGAAACGGGTAGAACAAGCTTATCAGAACTTAATAGACGGTCATTCGGAAAAAGTAAAAGAAGAATATCGCGTAGTCAGCACACAAAAAGGATTTCATAGGATAGAATGGGTGGAAGCCCAAGCAGCCGTTGAAACGCGGGACGAAAATGGCAACCCATTGACTCTTGTTGGCTCCTCACTCGTTATCACTGAACGAAAAAAAATGGAGATGGAACTGATTAATGCCAAAAACCGTGCCGAAGAGTCCAATCGGCTGAAGTCTGCTTTCCTTGCCAACATGAGTCATGAAATTCGTACTCCTCTAAATGCTATCGTCGGTTTCTCCGGTATATTGGCATCCACCGAAGAAGAAGAGGAAAAACAAGAATATGTCAGTATCATTGAAAACAATAATACGTTATTATTGCAGCTCATCAGTGATATCCTTGATTTATCAAAAATAGAAGCAGGAACATTGGACCTGCACTATTCCAATGTTGAAATCAATGATTTAATGAAAGACCTGGAAAACATGTGTCAACTGAAACTTAAGTCGGATGCTGTCAAACTGGAATTCGTAGCTCCTGAAGAACCATGTTTCGCACATATAGAAAAGAACAGGTTATCTCAGTTAATTATTAACCTGGTGACGAATGCCATAAAATTCACCATTCAAGGTAGTATCCGATTTGGATACAAACGTCAGAACAATGAATTATATTTCTATGTGGCTGATACAGGTTGCGGCATTCCTCAAGATAAGCAAAAAAGTATTTTTGGACGTTTCGTCAAATTAAATTCATTTGCACAAGGTACGGGTTTAGGACTCTCAATCTGCCAGACACTTGTCGAACACATGGGAGGTAAAATCGGGGTAGAATCAGAAGAAGGAAACGGCTCTACATTCTGGTTCACTTTGCCTTACAAGCAAGCAGAGACTGTTAAGAAGAGCCTTCCAAAGGACATACAACCTATTGCCATAGAAAAGGATAAGCTGGTAATTTTGATTGCTGAAGATAATGAAAGCAATTATAAGTTGTTCGAATCTATTCTAAAATATGATTATCATCTGCTTCATGCCTGGGATGGTCAGGAAGCTGTAAACATGTTCAAGGAGCATAATCCACAAATTATATTAATGGATATCAATATGCCTGTCCTGGATGGATATGAAGCAACCAAAGAAATCCGCAAGTACTCTGCCAAAGTACCGATTATCGCCATTACGGCTTTTGCATATGCTTCAGACGAGCAACGGGTGATGGAAAGTGGTTTTGACGGGTATATGCCGAAACCTATCAATGCCCGTCAGTTGAAGGCGCAACTGACAGATATCATGCAAAAACGTATTGTATTGCTATAGGGGAAATCAATTCCCTTTTGGAAGATAACAAAACAGCTAATAATTCAGCCACATTCTGAATGAAGCCATCTTGTCTTTACTTATCATTATCTTATCTTTGAAAGGTGGTTGTACATGAACGATTGCCTTTCCTAAGAAATAGGATTCAATACGCTGAATGGCATCAATACAGACTAATGTCTGACGATTCGTCCGGAAAAAGTGATCCGGATCGAGTTGTTCACTCAATCGGTCTAGTGCCAGATCAATGAGATACTCACGATTCTTATGGGTTACGGCAAAGGTGAGCTTATTTTCCGAATAAAAGTAAGCGATATCACTCACCTGTAAGGTGAATAGTTTCTCGCCACTAGAAATAAGGAAACGAGTACGATACTTTTTCTGCACAGAGACAGAGGTCTCCTGCGCAGCAGAAAGTTGCTGCAATATTTCCAGCATCCGGCTTTCCTGATTGAAATCATGGATGTAGTTCTTTGTCAATCCTTCAAAACGTTGAATGGTCTGCATCAGGCGGTCTTCATGAATCGGCTTCAAAAGATAGTCAATGCTATTCACTGAGAAAGCACGCACAGCATATTCGTCATAAGCAGTAGTAAATACAATCATACTCTCCGGATGCGCCTGTTCTATAAAAAGAAAAGAATTGCCATCCGTTAGCTGAATATCCAGAAACAGGATATCCGGATGAGGATGCTGCCCGAACCACTCTACTGCCTCTTCAATATTACCGGGCAATAACTGTACCTCCCAATCGGGACGAAGAGACAATAACGTATCCCTCAGCAGACGGGCTGCCGGAATTTCATCTTCTATGATGGCTGCTTTTATCTTATTCATAGAGCAAAGGTATTTTTACGGTAAACTCTTTCCGGTCATTTTCTACCACAATGTCACGGTTGCACAACAACATATATCGGGCAGAAAGGTTCTTAAGTCCCATTCCGGAAGTTACCACTGTTTTTTTAGTTTGTATCCGGTTTCTGACGATCAGTTCCCGTTCCTTTTCCATATAAAGAAGTTCGATAGTCATCGGTTTTCCCGTATGAATGACATTATGTTTGATTACATTCTCCGCTAACAATTGAATAGTAAGCGGAGGCAACTGAGCCTCCATACAAGTCTTCGGAATACGGTTGTCAATATGAATGCAATCGCCCAAACGAACCCTATGCAGAAAAATATAAGAGTTCAGAAAATCCATTTCCTCTCGCAGTGTTGTCAGCCTTTGATTCTGACACTGAAGAATATAGCGATACACATCCGAAAGATGCTGGGTGAACAATTCCGCATTAGCCGGATTGTAGCGAATCTCAGAAATCAAGGTATTCAGACTGTTAAACAAGAAATGAGGATTCAACTGATTCTGTAGAGCTGTATAGCGTGCCGTATTATTCTCTTTTTGCAAGGCAGCCGCTTTCTGTTGTAATCTTAACGTATTACGCATGGAACGATTGGCCAGCAACAATCCAAGGATGACGAGCTCTACCAGCCATACAGTTATAAGAATCCGCCAGCCTCCGTTGGGAAACGTAAACGGATAAGAAGCTCCTGCCAACAACTTGGCAGTTACCATTAAACCGTAGTTCAGCAAAAGAAACATCCCCATTACGATAATATAGACTGAAACCAGCTTCCAACGCCGATGCAAATTCAACGCATACTGATTATCAATCCATGAACTCAGCCTGATGGTAGTATATCCCAGCACATTAAAAGCCAGTATGAAGAACCCCAGTGTACTGACTGAATGTAGCATATCGGCAACCCGATCAGAGAAGGTTGCATAATTTATCAGTAACAGGAAAGAGAATATACCCAATCCTGAAAACAGCGCTATATACAATAAGGTGTTCAACTTTACATTCATACAGTTGGCTCTTTTCATACAAAGTTAGTGCTTTTTATCGACAATCATATCCGTGGAGCGCTTTTATTAACTCCGAATAGTGTCCTTGTGCCGCAGCTTTGGCTTGTACATAATTCACCTGCGATGTCTGCCGATAGGTTTGCGCGTCAATCACTTCCACCACTGACACTTTTCCTTCATTATAACGTTCTATTGCTTTCGCTTCATTCTCTTCTGCCTTCGCCAGTGAATTTTCGCTCAAACGAACCCGTTCCATTGCTTGTGACAGCGCTTTACGTGCCACTCCTATTTCCAGTTCAACCTGATCCATCACTTTATTCAGATTATCCTCTGCCATACCTACCCGAAAGGAGGAAGCACGCTTCTCACTTTTACGCTTCCCCACTCAAAAATAGGTACTGAGACTTTTGCATAAACAGCATAATTGGGATCCAGATCTTTCTTGAAATTATATCCGGGAGAAGAGTAACTCCCGTCTATTCCCACATAAAACTGAGGTTTGAACTGCGAATCATTCAACTTTTTCGTACTCTCGGCCATACGAATCCGGTCATAAGCCATCTGAATTTCAGGACGTGCCATACCGGTAGACAACCATGTAGAATCATCGACAACCACCACCGGTATCTGTGAATCCAGTTCCGTATGATGTTCCAGCCGGACACCAATCATAGAATTCAATGCCATCCGCCCTGTTTCAAAATTACTTTGTGCCTGGAGCAACTGGTACTCCGCTTCGTTCAGTTTTACTTCCGCCATCAGTAAATCCTGCGGATCAACCAGCCCCACCTCTACCCTTTCTTTAATTGTTTTAACCAAAGCGGCTATTGAGTTACGAAAATCTTCGGCAACAGTCACAATCTCCTGCCGGGCTACGGCACTCCAGTATTGAATATCCGTTTGATAGCAAACAGCATCATTCAATGCCTTTGCCTGATTGGCAGCAAATGATTGCTGATGTTGTGCCATACGGATGGATTCCAGTACTCGTCCGCCTGTATAGACCGGTTGCAGAATGGAAAGAGAACCACCATAGTTCAGTTGTTTCCCTTCCACTGTTCTTGATAATCCTAAAGAAGGGACATCCAGAGTCAATTCCAACGGATTCTCCGTATACTGAAAGTTAGCTGTTCCGGAAAGTTTCGGTTTCAAATCTGCCCGTGCCGATTTTTCCACTTCCATACTGGCAGCTATATTCTTCTCAGCCGCTTTCAAGTCGTGATTGTAATCCAATGCCATAGTCCGGTACTTTTCAAGAAGAGGACTTTGCTGGGCTAAAGCAGACAAAGACCCTAAAGCAAAACCACATAACAACAAGCTATATATCCTTATTTTCATCTTTATTTTCCTTTTACTTTATAAAACATTGAATATAATGCAGGCGTGACAAACAAGGTCAATCCCGTGGCAAACGTCAGTCCGAAAATAATAGTCGCAGCCATTCCGCCGAAAGCGACATCAAACAATAGAGGGACCATACCGAAGATGGTAGTGGTTGCCGCCATCAATACCGGACGGGTTCGGGAAACCGTAGCCTCAACAATAGAGGTATACAGATCAATTCCACTACGATGCTGCACATTGATTTCATCAATCAGTACAATCACATTCTTGATTATCATTCCAAGCAACCCCAGCCAACCGGCTATCGGAAAGAAACCGAAGTCAAAACCGGTCAAGAGCATCCCCACCGCAATACCTATCAAAGACAAAGGCAAGACACAAAGAATAATAATCGGTTCACGGAAATTACCGAACAGCCCTACCAGGATAACCACTAATGCAAGGAATGCCAATGGGAAATATTTAGCAATGGCCTGCATCGCCTCACCCTGATCTTTATACTGGGCATCCCAAAAGAAAGTATATCCTTCAGGAAGCTGGATGTTCTCTATTTCTTTCCGGATTTCTCCATGTACTTCCGCCATCGTATGCCCCGGTTTCACGCCACACATTGCAGCCATTGACAGCTGACGGTTATAAGTTCTCACCTGGGGAAACTCCCAGGTTGTCTCTATCCGTTCTGTTACCTGCGAAAGCGGAGCCGACCTTTCTCCATTCCATATCGAAAAGTCTCCCAAAGAATGGGTGTCCGCTATATCCACATTACCCGATTTCAAAAGAACAGGAACTTTTTTCTCATTATCCCGATAGACACCGACAGGCAAACCATCATTAATTGATTTTACCGATTCCATCATCGAAGCTTTTGTAATTCCTAATGCTCCGGCCTTCACCGGATCATATACCGGACGGATAACCATCGACATATTCCCCCATTCGTTCCGGGCATCCGCAACTTTAGGATTTTGTCGCATAATCTCAATGGCCTGCCCTACCAAAGAATCAAGTACAGCAGGGTCCGGTCCGAGGAAACGAGCCTCGATCACCGCTTCCGTTAACGGACTTAGCTCGAATTTATTTACTTTAATCAACGGTTCGGGAAACTTCAACGAAACAGAGTCCTGCAAACGGGCATGCAGCTGACGGGAAAGTTTCGAAGTCTTGCATTTCACCAAAATTTGTGCATAGTTGGATTGAGGTCCAAAGGAAACGTTTGACAAGTAATAACGCGGCGGAGTCCGTCCTACATAAGTAGATACCATTTCCGTTTCTTCCTGTCCGCGGATATACTCTGCCATATCCATCACCATCTTATCTGTTTCTTCAATCCGTGTCCCTTCGGGCAGCCACATATCCAATGTAAAATACTGCTTATCCAATGCGGGGACAAAGACCTTCGGAATGAACTTGAAACTCCATGCCGACAATACCAGCATAATGACCATACACCCAATCGTTGCATACCGGTGACGAATCACCCATCTCAATGCAGAACGAAATTTATCATAATACTTGCCTGCAAAAAGAGCCGCCTTAAGTTCGTTGGGTCTTGGCCGACGGACAAACTCCTGAATAAAGAAAGGAGTCTGCGTCAGCGCAAAGACCCAACTGAACATCAGCGAAACGCCGATAACTACAACTAAGGATGACAATAACTCGCCGGTAATATGCGGCGAATAATATATAGGTAAAAAAGTTAGAATCGCAATGACTGTCGCCGCCAATAAGGGCAACGAAGTTGAAGAACAAGCCCGCAATATGGCTACCCGTTTCCGCATTCCCCGCTGCATATTGACCAATGCCGAATCGGAGACCACAATGGCATTATCTACCAACATTCCCATAGCTATGATAATGGCAGCAAGTGACATACGTTGCAAGGCAATTCCCTGTGAAAGCATCACAATCAAAGTCGCAAAGATGGAAAACACCAATCCGCTGCCAATCAGAATACCATTCTTGAATCCTATAAAAAACAACAGAATAGCTACTACCGTTACAACAGATATAATCAGGTTCAGAATAAATCCCTGATTGCCCACTGCCGATTCATAACCCTGATCATAAATCGTCTGCAGCTCAAAACCTTCGGGCATGGTCTCTGCAAAATGGTCAATCTCCTGTTTTACCGCCTCTGCCATATCGACAACATTTCCTGTGAGTATCGTAGAAATAGCAATACCTACCGCAGGTTTCCCGTCAATCCGCATTTTGTTACTTGGAGGCGTCTGATAACTCTCTTCAATCTCTGCAATATCAGCCAGCCGGAAATGCTCTCCTGTACGTGATACGATAGTCATATTCCGAATATCATCCAGAGAATAAAAATTACCGGTAGATTCAATCCGTATTCTGTTTACGCCGGCATCAATTCCTCCGGCATCCACTACCCTGTTCTGTGCATCGAAGGCACGTGAAATATCCGTAGTCGTGATTCCACTCCGTGCCATAACGGAAGGATTAAGAATGACGTCAATCGTTGGAGACTGTACACCATAAATCTCCACTTTTGCCACATCCTTCACCCTGAGCAGTACATTCTTGATAAGCTTCGCCTGATTTTCCAGTTCCCGATATGAATATCCTTCACCCGTCAGACCATAGAAAACACCCAGCACATCACCGAAATCATCATTCACCACTGAAGGACCGGCTCCTGCAGGAAGTTTCGACTGTACATCATTGACCTTCCGACGAAGTTTATCCCACAACTGCTGCATCTCATCCGCCCGGATTTCTTTCTTTACATACACCGTGATCTTGGATAAGCCTGCCCGATTTTCAGTTTTCAGATAATATAATTCGCCTAATGACTGTATCGATTCCTCCAATACATCCGTCACCTGAGATTGTACTTCGGAAGGGGAAGCACCCGGATATGGAGTCATCACCAATGCTTGCTTAATAGTAAACGGAGCATCTTCCAGTTTTCCCATCTTGACATAAGAAAACAATCCTCCTCCCAGCACTAATATCAACAGCAGAATAGTCACCGACTTCTTCTGCAAGAAATATTTTACCAACTTCATATTCTTCTACTTACTTTTGAGCGGTAACCGCCCTTTTTTCTTTCTGAGAAATGATATCTACAGGCATTCCGTCCGAAAGAAAACGTAATTTGCTCACCGCGACTTTATCTCCTGCCTGCAATCCGCCTTTCACTTCTACTTTTCCATTGGAAAGCAATTCGCCTAAAACGACTTTTCTCTTCACGACTTGTCCTGTCGTTTGATCCACCATCCATACATAGTCTCCTTCAGTGGGACGATGATTAAGGGCCGTTTGCGGAACAGTCACCATAGGAACAGATGATGTAGCAGGAAGGTCCAACAACATTTTTCCTGAGATACCGGCTGGCCATTCTCCTTGTTTGTTGGGCAGCAATGCCGTCATCAGGAAAGAAAGATTATTGCGCGTCGTACTCTTTGAAACCTCTATCACTTTAGCCGGATATACTGCTTCGGGACGAACATCAAAACGAATACCCACTTCCTTGATTTCCTTCGCTTGAAATGCGATCTCCTGAGTAACATACGCTTCTATCTTCAACTGAGTGATATCGATAAAAGAGACGACAGACTGAGTCGCTTTCACATCCTGATATTTTTCAATGTAGACTTCCCCTATATATCCGTCAAAAGGAGCAATAAGTTTCGTATCTTCAAGTTCATTTACAGCTGTTTCATAAGCAGTTTTGGCAGAAGTATAGTCTGCACGTGCTTTTTCATAGGCACTGGCGGACAGGTTGTTTTTCTCATACAACACTTTGATTCGCTCAAATTCTGCTTTTGCCTGATGATAAACAGCTTCCGCACGTTCCTTACGAATACGAAAATCACGGGAATCGATTTCAGCTATGATATCTCCCCGATGATAGTAATTACCCGCATACACTTCGAAACGGTCAATCGGTCCGCCCACCCGAAAAGAGAGTTCGGTCTCCTTGAATGGTTTGGCAATAAACGAAAATTCACGCTCGGCAGAAGGAACCAGTATTTCCACTTCCGCCACTTTTACCCGTACAAGCTCGTTTGTTTTCTTCTCACCCTTACTACACGATGTGAGCAGGCAAAGACAAAAAATACACAATGAAAAATTAGTCGTTGTCATTCTATTCTACATTAGTTACGTTGTCAACGGCACGAAAGTAGCGGAAAGAAGAAAAAAGAACGGGAATTTAATTTCCGAAGCGGAAAAAGAAAAGATGAAACGGAAAAAGAAAAGATGAAAATCTGAGCCTTTTATCGTACTTATGTGTTTCCTTACTATCTTTGCAGTTCGAATATATACCACAATATCAATTTATGACTGAAGAAAAAATACATAAAGAACGTCATGGCAGCTGGTGGGCACTGAGTCCGTTACTCGTCTTTCTCTGCCTTTATCTGGTAACTTCCATTCTTGTTAATGACTTTTATAAAGTACCCATCACTGTGGCTTTCCTCGTGTCTTCCTGTTACGCAATTGCCATTACGCGAGGATTGAAGCTCGACCAGCGTATCTACCAGTTCTCCGTAGGAGCCGCCAACAAGAATATCCTTCTGATGATATGGATATTCATCCTTGCCGGAGCTTTCGCACAAAGCGCCAGGCAGATGGGAGCTATTGATGCAACCGTCAATCTGACACTGCATATCCTCCCTGATAATCTGCTATTGGCCGGGATATTCATTGCCGCCTGTTTTATCTCATTATCCATCGGAACCAGCGTAGGGACAATTGTAGCCCTTACTCCCGTTGCTGTCAGCCTGGCCGAAAAGACAGAAATCGCCCTTCCGTTTATGGTAGCAGTCGTTGTCGGAGGTTCTTTCTTTGGAGATAACCTGTCGTTTATATCCGATACGACCATTGCCTCAACCAAAACTCAGGAATGCGTGATGCGTGATAAGTTTCGGGTAAATTCTATGATTGTGGTTCCGGCAGCGATTATCGTACTGGGAATCTACATTTTTCAAGGACTATCCATCACTGCGCCCGCACAAGTACAGACTATTGAATGGATAAAAGTCATACCTTATATAATAGTACTGGGAACAGCCATTGCCGGAATGAACGTGATGCTGGTATTAATAATTGGTATCCTGACCAGCGGTATCATCGGCATAGCTACCGGAAGTTTTGGCGTATTCGATTGGTTTGGGGCAATGGGTACGGGTATCACAGGCATGGGTGAATTGATCATTATCACATTACTGGCAGGCGGTATGCTCGAAACAATCCGTTATAACGGAGGTATCAATTTCATCATCAAAAAACTGACCCGTCATGTCAACAGCAAGCGTGGTGCGGAACTGAGCATCGCCGCTCTGGTAAGTATCGCCAACCTATGCACTGCCAACAATACGATTGCCATCATCACCACAGGACCTATTGCAAAGGATATTGCAAAGAGATTCCATCTCGACCGGAGAAAAACAGCCAGTATTCTGGATACATTCTCCTGTCTGATACAAGGTATCATACCCTATGGAGCACAAATGCTGATTGCTGCAGGGTTAGCCAACATCTCTCCTATCAGTATCATCGGCAATCTCTATTATCCGTTTACGATGGGGATCTGTGCCCTGCTCGCTATCCTGTTCCGATATCCGAGGAGGTATTCATAAGAAAAAGAAAGGAAATATTTGTCAATCAAAAGAAAAGCTGTATCTTTGCGCCCGCTATTACGAGTTAGTAGCATAATTCAAATCATTAATTAAAAACAATTATTAAAAATGGCAACTAGAATCAGATTGCAAAGACACGGACGTAAAAGTTACGCGTTTTATTCAATTGTAATTGCAGACAGCAGAGCACCACGTGATGGTAAATTTATTGAGAAGATTGGTACTTACAACCCGAACACCAATCCTGCTACAGTAGATTTGAATTTCGACGCTGCATTGGCATGGGTACTGAAAGGTGCACAACCAAGTGACACTGTACGTAATATCCTTTCTCGTGAAGGTGTTTACATGAAGAAACATCTTCTTGGCGGTGTTGCAAAAGGCGCATTCGGAGAAGCAGAAGCAGAAGCTAAATTCGAAGCTTGGAAGAACAACAAACAGTCAGGTCTGGCTGCTTTGAAAGCTAAACAAGACGAAGAAAAGAAAGCTGAAGCTAAAGCACGTCTGGAAGCAGAAAAGAAGATCAACGAAGTGAAAGCAAAAGCACTCGCTGAAAAGAAAGCTGCTGAAGCTGCTGAAAAAGCTGCTGCTGAAGCACCTGCAGAAGAAGCAACTGAAGCTCCGGCTGAAGAAGCTGCTGCAACAGAAGCTGCTGCTGAATAAATTTCGGCAGGTTCCTAACAAGACATTTGGAAAAAGCTATAAATCCTCTTCGGTTCGCCGAAGGGGATTTTTTTTATTTCCTGCTATAGAACATATTAAAACAGTTCTCTACTTCTGAATAAATTTCTTTTCTTTGCAACAGCATAGCTCAGCACAGTCATTTATCTTATAACAGTATGAGACGAACTGATAAAAAGAAAACATTCGGTCAACAGTCCAGCAAAGTTACGCAATTAGCGGATACATTAAGCCAGGCGATTTCCATGAAAAAATTTCGTGAAGGAGATTCTTTGCCTTCCATCAATCAGTTAAGTGCAGAATATGGAGTATCACGCGATACCGTTTTCAAGGCCTTTCTTGATTTGCGCGAACGGGGACTGATCGATTCCACTCCGGGAAAAGGATATTATGTAACCAGTCAGGTGACCAATGTCCTGCTCCTGCTCGACCAGTACACTCCTTTTAAAGAAGCCCTTTACAATAGTTTCGTCAAACATCTGCCTATTAATTACAAAGTAGACTTGCTGTTTCATCAATATAATGAACGGCTTTTCAATACCATTATCCGCGAATCTGTCGGAAAATATAATAAATACATAGTGATGAATTTCGATAATGAGAAATTCAGTATGGTTCTCAATAAGATTCATCCAACAAAATTATTGCTTCTTGACTTCGGTAAATTCGAGAAAGAAAAGTATTCTTATATCTGTCAGGATTTTGATGAAGCTTTCTATCAGGCATTACTCATGCTGAAGGAGAAACTACGGCACTACCCACAACTTGTTCTGTTATTCTCTAAAAATCTGAAGCATCCCCAAAGCAGTAAAGAGTATTTTACCCGTTTTTGTGAGGAACAAGGATTTTTATGCGAAATTCAGGAAGATATCGAGAATCTGACCGTACGCAAAGGAGTAGTCTACATAGCCATCAAGCAACAAGATGTAGTGAAGGTTGTGAAACAAGGAAGACTGGAAGGACTGAAATGCGGAAAAGATTTCGGTCTGTTGGCATACAATGATATTCCTTCCTACGAAGTGATCGACGAAGGAATTACTTCATTGAGTATTGATTGGGAGATGATGGGAAATGAAGCGGCAAACTTTGTCCTGAACAATGTCCCGATACAAAAGTACCTGCCTACCGAAGTAAGACTCCGAAAGTCCCTGTGATTTTTTTTGCTGTATTTACAGCACAGTTCAGCACAGATATTAACCACTAAATAACAAAAAAATTAAGAAACCATGAAAAAGTATCCGAAAATCGGGATTCGTCCCACTATCGACGGTCGCCAGGGCGGTGTTCGTGAAAGCCTTGAAGAAAAGACAATGAACCTTGCCAAAGCAGTAGCTGAGTTAATCAGCAATAATCTGAAGAACGGTGACGGAAGTCCTGTAGAATGTATTATTGCAGACAATACTATCGGACGTGTAGCCGAAAGCGCTGCTTGCGCAGAGAAATTCGAAAGAGAAGGCGTTGGGTCTACTATCACTGTTACCTCCTGCTGGTGCTATGGTGCGGAGACAATGGATATGAATCCTCATTACCCGAAAGCTGTCTGGGGCTTCAACGGAACCGAGCGTCCGGGAGCAGTATACCTTGCAGCCGTATTGGCAGGACACGCACAAAAAGGACTCCCTGCATTCGGTATTTACGGACGCGATGTGCAAGACCTCGACGATAATACAATTCCTGAAGACGTAGCGGAAAAAATTCTTCGTTTTGCACGTGCCGCACAGGCAGTAGCAACGATGAGAGGCAAATCTTATCTGTCAATGGGTAGTGTATCAATGGGTATCGCCGGCTCTATTGTCAACCCCGACTTCTTCCAGGAATATCTGGGAATGCGCAATGAGTCAATTGACCTGACGGAAATCATCCGCCGCATGGAAGAAGGTATCTATGACCACGAAGAATATGCCAAAGCAATGGCATGGACTGAAAAATACTGCAAAGTAAATGAAGGAGAAGACTTCAAGAACCGCCCGGAGAAACGCAAAAAGCGCGAACAAAAAGATGCTGACTGGGAATTTGTCGTGAAGATGATGATCATCATGCGTGACCTGATGACCGGAAACCCGAAACTGAAAGAAATGGGATTCAAGGAAGAAGCTTTGGGACACAATGCTATCGCTGCCGGCTTCCAGGGACAACGCCAATGGACAGACTTTTATCCTAACGGTGACTATCCGGAAGCATTGCTCAACACTTCTTTCGACTGGAACGGTATTCGTGAAGCATTCGTAGTGGCTACCGAAAACGATGCTTGTAACGGTGTAGCAATGCTGTTCGGACACTTGCTGACCAATCGTGCACAAATATTCTCTGATGTACGTACGTACTGGAGCCCTGAAGCCGTGAAACGTGTAACCGGTAAAGAACTGACCGGCTTGGCAGCCAACGGTATCATCCACCTGATCAACTCTGGTGCAACAACACTCGACGGTTCCGGCCAGTCATTAGACGCAGAAGGAAATCCTGTCATGAAAGAACCATGGAATCTGACTGATGCAGACGTGGAAAACTGCCTCAAAGCAACGACCTGGTATCCGGCAGACCGCGATTACTTCCGTGGCGGCGGCTTCTCGTCCAACTTTCTTTCAAAAGGTGGAATGCCTGTTACTATGATGCGTCTGAACCTGATCAAAGGCTTGGGCCCTGTCCTGCAAATCGCAGAAGGATGGACCGTTGAGATTGATCCGGAAATCCATCAGAAACTGAATATGCGTACCGACCCGACATGGCCGACTACGTGGTTCGTTCCTCGTCTGTGTGATAAATCCGCTTTCAAGGATGTATATTCTGTAATGAACAACTGGGGCGCTAACCACGGAGCCATCAGCTACGGTCACATCGGACAAGACCTGATTACGCTTGCCTCTATGCTTCGTATCCCTGTTTGCATGCACAATGTAGATGAAAACGAAATTTTCCGTCCGGCTGCATGGAACGCATTCGGTATGGACAAAGAAGGAGCAGATTACAGAGCTTGTACAACTTACGGTCCTATCTATAAATAAACAAGAATCTTTCGTCCTATTTGATTTAATAATTTAACTTTGCCGTATCATAGTGGAAGCAGTCTTCAAACACAAGCTTCCACTATATGACGGCTTAAATAAAAACACTATGATAACTGACGAACACATCGAACTGTTTCTGGCACAGGCACACCGCTACGGAGACGCAAAATTAATGCTTTGCAGCAGCGGTAATCTTTCCTGGAGAATCGGAGAAGAAGCACTGATTTCGGGTACAGGTTCATGGGTCCCTACCCTTGCCAAAGAAAAAGTTTCTATCTGTAATATAGCCAGCGGTACACCGACGAATGGCGTAAAACCATCTATGGAAAGCACATTCCATCTTGGCGTTCTCCGCGAACGGCCGGATGTAAATGTAGTACTCCATTTCCAGTCGGAATATGCCACTGCCATCTCTTGCATGAAAAACAAACCGACAAATTTCAACGTAACGGCAGAAATACCTTGTCATGTCGGGTCGGAAATTCCCGTGATTCCTTACTACCGGCCGGGATCTCCCGAATTAGCCAAAGCAGTAGTAGAAGCAATGCTGAAACATAATTCCGTCTTACTGACCAATCACGGACAAGTAGTATGCGGAAAAGACTTCGACCAAGTTTACGAACGGGCTACCTTCTTCGAAATGGCTTGCCGCATCATAGTTCAGTCCGGCGGTGATTACTCCGTACTGACATCGGAAGAAATAGAAGACCTGGAAATATACGTATTAGGAAAGAAAACCAAATAAGTATCCGGGAATACCATGAAAGATACCACAAGAAACACATATTTAGCAGTAGACTTTGGAGGAGGAAGCGGTCGGGTCATCGCCGGCTCCCTTCTCCAGGGAAAGCTGGAATTAGAAGAAATACACCGCTTTACCAACCGGCAGGTTAAACTCGGGAATCATGTTTACTGGGACTTTCCCGCCCTGTTCGAAGATATGAAAACCGGACTGAAACTTGCTGCACAAAAGGGATATCATGTCAAAGGAATCGGCATAGATACCTGGGGAGTAGACTTCGGCCTGATTGACAAAAAAGGAAATTTACTGGGCAACCCTGTCTGCTATCGGGATGCCCGAACAGACGGAATGCCGGACAAGGTATTTCAAATACTGGATGCACAAAAGCATTACGCCTGCACAGGCATACAAGTAATGCCTATCAATACGCTGTTTCAGCTTTACAGCATGCAACAGAATCAGGATGTACTGCTAGAAGTTGCACAGCGGCTTCTCTTTATGCCCGACCTCTTCAGCTATTACCTGACGGGAGTAGCCAATAATGAATATTGCATAGCTTCCACCTCCGAACTGCTCGATGCACACCAACGAAACTGGTCGATGGATACCATCCGTACTTTGGGACTCCCCGAACACTTATTCGGAGAAATTATTCTGCCGGGAACTGTCAGAGGAACACTTAAAGAAGAGATAGGCTGTGAAACAGGATTAGGCACCGTCGACATTATCGCTGTCGGCTCGCATGACACAGCCAGTGCCGTTGCTGCCGTTCCGGCAACTGAAGGTCAAGTAGCCTTTCTCAGTTCCGGCACCTGGTCATTGTTGGGAGTCGAAGTGGATGAACCCATATTGACGGAAGAAGCGAGACTGGCTCAATTTACCAATGAAGGAGGCGTAGGCGGTCACATCCGATTCTTGCAAAACATTACCGGACTGTGGATTCTGCAACGCTTGATGAGCGAATGGAAGCTACGTGGCGAAGAACAAAGTTATGATATGATTCTTCCGCAAGCTGCGGACGCAGAAATTGACACGATTATTCCCGTGGACGATGCAGAGTTCATGAACCCCGAAAATATGGAAACAGCCCTTCTGAACTACTGCCGGAATCATTCACTTAAAGTTCCCGGAAACAAGGCAGAAATGGTCAAATGCGTACTACAGTCACTGGCCTCCAAATATCGTGAGGCGGTAGCACAGCTCAATCGTTGTCTCCCCTCTCCGATTCACCGGCTAAACATTATCGGAGGAGGCTCACAAAATAAACTGCTCAACCAACTTACTGCCAACGCACTCGGCATCCCTGTTTATGCCGGACCGGTAGAAGCCACAGCAATGGGGAATATCCTGACTCAGGCAATGGCGAAAGGAGAAATATCCAGCCTCCGGGAAATCAGAGAAATAGTAAGCCGCAGTGTTACACCACAAGTATATTACCCTGAAAAATAAGAAAGATATGGAAACACCTCAAACTGGCTATCAAGTAAAAACCTACAACGTCCCTGTCAAGCGATATTGCCAGACTCTTGATCTACGGGATTCACCGGAGTTAATAGCTGAATATCGGAAAAGACACAGCCAGGCAGAAGTTTGGCCCGAAATCCTTGCAGGAATCCATGAAGTTGGTATCCTTGAGATGGAAATTTACATTCTCGGCACCCGTTTGTTCATGATCGTCGAAGCACCCGTCGACTTTGACTGGGACACAGCCATGGCACGTCTGAACACTCTCCCCCGGCAACAAGAATGGGAAGAATACATGTCCATCCTCCAGCAGGCCGCTCCGGGAATGAGTTCCGCTGAGAAATGGAGACCCATGGAGAGAATGTTCCATTTATATAATACCTAAAATAACAAGAAATTACCATGAAACACACTAAGCAGTCTATTATCTCAAAGGATGGCGTCAGCTATCTTATTCCATTCATACTTATTACCTCCTGCTTTGCACTGTGGGGATTTGCGAACGATATTACCAACCCGATGGTAAAGGCATTCTCCAAAATTTTCCGGATGAGCGCTACCGACGGGGCACTGGTTCAGGTAGCCTTTTACGGTGGATATTTTGCCATGGCTTTCCCTGCCGCCATGTTCATCCGCAAATTCTCTTATAAAGCCGGAGTATTGTTAGGACTCGGCCTGTATGCTTTCGGAGCCTTCTTATTCTTTCCCGCCAAGATGACAGGAGAGTATTACCCGTTTCTGATCGCTTACTTTATTCTGACCTGCGGACTCTCCTTTCTGGAAACCAGTTGCAACCCCTATATACTTTCTATGGGAACGGAAGAGACAGCTACAAGACGTCTGAACCTCGCCCAGTCTTTCAATCCAATGGGATCGCTGCTCGGAATGTACGTGGCGATGCAATTTATTCAGGCTAAACTGCACCCGATGGGCACTGATGAACGCGCTTTACTGAACGACAGTGAGTTTCAGGCCATCAAGGAAAGCGATCTTGCCGTATTGATAGCTCCTTATCTCACTATCGGACTCGTTATTCTGGCGATGCTGCTTCTGATACGATTTGTAAAAATGCCCAAGAATGGAGATCAGAATCACAAAATAGATTTCTTTCCTACGCTAAAACGTATTTTCACCCAGACACGCTATCGGGAAGGTGTAATAGCACAATTCTTCTATGTGGGTGTTCAGATTATGTGCTGGACCTTTATCATTCAGTATGGTACACGCCTGTTTATGTCACCAGAATATGGCATGGATGAAAAAAGTGCGGAAGTTCTGTCCCAGCAATACAATATCGTAGCGATGGTTATTTTCTGTATCAGCCGCTTTATCTGTACTTTCATTCTGCGCTATCTCAATGCAGGGAAGTTGCTCATGATCCTTGCCATCTTCGGAGGCATTTTCACATTAGGAACGATCTTCCTTCAGAATATCTTCGGACTGTATTGTCTGGTAGCAGTTTCCGCCTGTATGTCTTTGATGTTCCCTACCATTTACGGAATTGCATTGAAAGGTATGGGAGACGATGCCAAGTTCGGGGCAGCCGGTCTGATTATGGCCATTTTGGGAGGTTCCATACTTCCTCCCTTGCAAGCAAGCATTATTGACATGAAAGAGATAGCTTCCATGCCGGCTGTCAATGTATCATTCATTTTGCCATTCATTTGTTTCCTGGTAATCATCGGTTATGGCTACCGTACAGTGAAAAGGAACTGGTAAAAACTAACTTTAAGATAGTGACACTATCCTGTTGCGATAGTGTCAGCATCCCACTCATATAGTGACACTATCCGGACCGGATAGTGTCACTATCTTTTTTCTTTTTTATAAACTATTCCTTTTTTCTTCGTATCTTAATTTAATTTGTTTACATTTGTCTTTCGATTTCAATAATCTGTTAACCCGATGACCCCAGATCAAGACGAAAGACTTTTAGCGCAACAATTCGAAACAATATTCACGAAGTATTATTCAGTAGTGAAATATTTCGCCCTAATGCTGCTTAAATCCGAAGAAGACGCGAAGGATATTACCCAAGATGTTTTCACTAAACTATGGACTAAGCCTGAATTATGGGCAGAAGTTCCTAATCCGACTCCTTATATCTATACTCTTACTAAAAGTACAACTCTCAATTTTATCAAACACAAAAAAGTAGAATTGGCTTATCAGGAGAAAATTATAGAAAAAACTCTCATCGACGAACTTTTCCAATCAGAAGATACACTCAACCCCATCTATTATAAAGAGGCGCAACTAATCATCAAATTAGTTCTCGAACGTCTCCCGGAACAACGCAGAATGATTTTCGAAATGAGTCGTTTCAAGCATATGAGCAATCTTGAAATAGCCGAAAAACTAAATATTTCGAGACGAACAGTGGAACATCATATCTACTTAACTCTGCTTGAAATGAAAAAAATCATCTTTTTTGCATTTTTTCTGCTACTCCCTTAAGTAAGCTGCCTTAGTTAATTGAAGTATTAATATAACAGTTATAACATTAATACCTCAATATGAAGAATTACTTTCAGAAAATAATAACATTATTCACCGGAAATGACTATCCGGAATCTACCCAGCAAGATTTCTACAAGTGGCTGGTAGATGAAGAGCATACTTCCGAAAAAGACGAAGCATTACAAAAATTATGGGATGAGGCTCATAAACAGAGAACTGCAACCGACATGCAGGAGGCTTATGAACTTTTGAAAAAGAATGCCGGAATACCTCCCATACAACGAAAAAGAACAATCCGACCGATTCATATATGGCAGGCTGCCGCTGCGGTTTTCTTTTTAGTAGCGGCTTCTTCTGTTTACCTTTCTACCATCGGCAAAGAAATACAAGAAACTCTTATTCAGCAATACATTCCAACTGCTGAAATAAGGACTCTCACTTTACCCGATGGAACTCAGGTACAGCTGAACTCACAAAGTACACTTTTATATCCACAAAACTTTACCGGGAAAGATCGTAGTGTCTTTTTGATCGGTGAAGCTAACTTTAAAGTTAAACCGGATAAGAAACATCCGTTCATCGTCAAGTCCAATGATTTTCAGGTGACGGCGTTGGGTACGGAGTTCAACATTTCGGCTTATCCGGAAAATTCGGTGTTGGCAGCCACATTGATTTCAGGAAGCGTATTGGTAGAATACAATGATTTAAAATCGCAGGTGATTCTAAAACCGAATGAGCAGCTGGCTTATAACAAAAATACTCATTACCATAGCCTGGACCATCCGGATATGAAAGAAGTTACCGCCTGGCAACGTGGAGAACTTGTGTTCAGAGAAATGTCCGTCAAAGATATCATCACAATCCTTGAACGTAAATATCCTTATACATTCGAGTATCAGCTCAAAACTCTGAAAGACGACAGATATAGTTTCCGGTTTAAAGACCAGGCACCACTATCTGAGGTAATGGATGTGATAGTAAATGTAGTAGGTCAAATGGACTATAAGATACAAGGAGACCGCTGTTACTTAATCCCCAAGTAACGGGTATCATCCCAAAAGAAAAACAGTAAAAAAAACAACAATATAATAACCTTTTTAACCACTAAAGACTCATGCAAAAAAGTATCCGGAACGGAGCCCTAACTCTATCCCGGATATGAAATCAAGATTCTCAATATTAGAGTTTTACTCTATTCAATTACCGTGAAATAATTTAGTTAATAACCTAATACTAAGAAAATGCTACAAATTTATGAATTTATAGTAGATCAAACCGCAAAGGGAAGAAGTTTTTTACTTTTTTTCTGTTTGTTGATGATGCAAACACCCTCCTTTGCACAAAATAGTGCCAAAATCACGATTCAGAAGAAAAATATATCTGTTATCGAGGCACTTAAGGAAATAGAAAAACAATCCGATTATTCTGTCGGATACAATGATTCGCAACTGAAAAACAAGCCTGTTTTAAATCTTGACCTAAAAGCAGCGACACTTGAATATGCCCTTTCGCAAATCCTTCGGGGAAGTGGATTTACTTATCAGTTCAAAGATAAGTATATCATGATTATTCCCGACAAGAAACTTAAAGAAACTCCTACAAAAAAAGTAAGTGGAATAGTAATCGATGAAAATAATGAGCCACTGATCGGAGTGAATATTAAAGTAGAAGGAAGCTCTGAAGGTGCAATCACCGACATTGATGGTAATTTCAATATAATGGCTCCTCAAGGTAGCACATTAAGCTTCACTTACGTGGGATATACACCTCAAACTGTAAAAATAACAGATAAGAATATCTATGAAATAAGATTGGCAAGTGATACTAAACAGCTGAACGAAGTAGTAGTCACAGCTCTAGGTATCAAACGCGAACAAAAAGCGTTAAGTTACAATGTACAACAAGTCAAGAGCGATCAATTGACTACAATCAAAGACGCCAACTTCGTCAACAGCTTGAGTGGCAAGGTAGCGGGTGTCATTATCAATAGCAGTTCTTCCGGTGTCGGCGGTGCCAGCAAAGTAGTGATGCGCGGTACAAAATCCATCGAAAAGAGTAATAATGCACTTTATGTAATCGACGGTATACCTATGTATAACTTCGGAGGTGGTGGCAGCACAGAATTTGGTTCAAAAGGAGAGACGGAAAGTATTGCCGACCTCAATCCGGATGACATCGAAAGTCTGTCCGTTCTTACGGGAGCAGCCGCAGCCGCCCTTTATGGTAGCAATGCTGCAAATGGAGCTATTATTGTCACTACAAAAAAAGGGAAAATAGGGAAATTACAGGCCAGTGTTTCTACCGGCATCGACTGGTTGAAACCATTCGTAATGCCTAAGTTTCAAAACCGTTACGGGACAGGAAGTAACGGTAAATCTGACGGTTCCACCGTATGGAGCTGGGGACCGAAAATGGGAAACAGTCCTGGCTACGCCCCCAACGACTTTCTAAAAACAGGAGCTGTTTACAACAATTCAGTCACTTTATCCACCGGTACGGAAAAGAACCAGACTTTCTTCTCTGCCGCTGCGCTGAACTCCGACGGAATGATTCCCAACAATAGGTATAACAGATATAATTTTACTTTCCGCAACACTACAAGTTTCCTCAATGACAAGATGAAGCTAGACGTAGGAGCCAGCTACATCCTGCAAAACGACCGTAATATGACTAATCAGGGACAGTATTCCAATCCTTTAGTTCCTGCTTACCTTTACCCGCGTGGTGATAATTTCTCTACAGTCAAGGTCTTTGAACGCTACAACGAAGCTCGCAAAATCAACGAACAGTTCTGGCCATCGGGCGAAGGTGACCTCCGCATGCAGAATCCTTATTGGATAGCCTATCGTAATCTACGTGAAAACAGTAAAAAACGTTATATGCTCTCTGCAGGATTAACTTACGACGTACTCGACTGGCTAAGTTTATCAGGACGCATCCGCATAGATAATTCAAACAACACGTATGAGCAAAAATACTATGCAAGTACCATCACTACACTTACCGAAGGTAGCGAACAAGGATACTACGGCATAGAAAAGAGTGGAAACAGCCAGACGTACGCTGACTTTCTTGTAAATATTAACAAGAGAGTGGGCGACTTCACTATCGTAGCCAATATTGGTACATCATTAAGCGACAACAGCTATGATATGCTAGGCTACAACGGTCCGATACAGGAAAAAGGAATACCTAATGTATTCAACGTATTCGACCTTGATAACACAAAGAAACGCGCCACACAAGAAGGATGGGAAGAAATGACCCAATCCATATTTGCAAGTGCGGAAGTGGGATGGAAGAGTATGCTCTATCTTACTTTAACAGGACGTAACGACTGGGCTTCACAATTACTGGGTTCGTCACAAACCTCTTTCTTCTATCCCTCCGTCGGACTTTCCGGCGTGATCAGCGAAATGTTCAAGCTCCCCGAATGGATTGATTATTTGAAAGTACGCGGATCATTCAGTTCCGTAGGTATGCCCTACCCCCGATTCCTGACTATCCCAACTTATAAATATGATACCACGATATTAGGATGGCTACCCAAAACACATTATCCTATCGGTAAGCTTTATCCAGAACGTACGGATTCATGGGAAGTCGGCTTAGACGCAACTTTCTTCAAAGACCTTCGCCTAAGTGCTTCATTCTACTATGCCAATACTTATAACCAAACCTTCGACCCCAAAATATCCGCTTCCTTCGGATACTCCAAATTCTACGTACAGACAGGTTATGTACGTAATATGGGTATGGAAGGAATGTTAAGTTATGGACACCGCTGGAATGAATTTGGCTGGAATAGCAACTTTACTTTCTCATGGAATAAAAACAAGATCATAGAACTGGTAAAAGATTTTCACCATCCCGAAACTGGTAAAATCCTCAATATACCCGAACTTGAGATGAACGGTCTGGGCTATTCACGTTTCATCTTGAAAGAAGGCGGAACTTTGGGCGACCTCTACTCTAAAGCCGACCTTGTACGTAATGACAAAGGTTATATTGAGATGGACGCCAATGGTGCTTTGGCCAAAGATGCCAACGTAGAACCGATCAAATTGGGAAGCGTGTTACCTAAAGCCAACTTTGCTTTCAGTAATGAGTTCACATACAAAGGTGTTTCTGCCGGCTTCCTGCTTTCCTGCCGGTTGGGAGGTATCGTTTATTCTGCTACGCAAGCAGCTCTCGACCAATACGGAGTATCTGAAGCCAGTGCAAAAGCCCGCGACGCAGGCGGTGTAGTTATCAACGGACGCACTATGATCAATGCCCAGCAATGGTACGAAACAATTGGCAGTTCCAGCGGACTCCCGCAATACTATACTTACAGCGCAACTAATATTCGCCTGCAAGAAGCACATATCGGATATACTATTCCCCGCCGTTGGTTGAAAAACATATGTGATATCAACGTGTCTTTGGTAGGGCGTAATCTCTGGATGATTTATTGCAAAGCACCTTTCGATCCCGAATCAGTCGCTACTACCAGCAACTATTATCAAGGGATAGATTACTTCATGATGCCGAGCACCCGCAACATCGGGTTTAATGTTAAGTTTAACTTCTAAAACCATGAAATTTATGAAAAACCTGCGATATATGCTGATAGCAGTATATTCAGCCTTCCTGCTTCTGCCTTTGGGAAGTTGCATGGATACGGACATGAACCGTAATAAATACGAAGTGGACAGCGAAGAAATCGGCCGTGAAAACTACGACCTCGGCTCCACTATCAGAGGCCTGCAAGGCTTAGTAATACCTGCACAAGAGCATCTTTACCAATTCATGGAAGCCATGTGTGGTGGTTCTTATGCAGGATATTTCGGTGAAACACGTACCGGATGGCTGGAGAAATACTCTACCTATAATCCTAAAACCGACTGGTTGAAGGCACCATTTACAGATGTTATATCAGAAACATATCCTAAATATTATGCCGTTTTACAACATGAAGATGCCCCTGTAGCCCTTGCATTAGCCAAACTGCTACGAGTAACTATCATGCAACGCGTGACGGACATTTACGGCCCTATCCCCTATAGCAAAGTGTTAGTATCCGGAGAAGGTTCTGAAAGCGATGGACTGAATGCGGCTTACGATTCACAGAAAGATGTCTACATGCGTATGTTTCAAGAACTTGAAGAAGCCGATCAGGCACTTGAAGACAACATGACAGAAGGCAATAGCGGATTTGAAAAGCTGGATGATGTCTACTACGGAAAACTGCAGCAATGGCGACTTTTTCTCCATTCACTACAACTACGCATGGCTATGCGCCTATGCTACACCGATATGGCTACCGAAGCTCAAAGCATTGCCGAGAAAGCCGTAGCGGCAGGAGTGATCGAAAAGAACGACGACAATGCCTTATTCCATGTAGCAGAAAATCGCTCAGCACTCTGCTTCAACGATTGGAAAGACTATCGTATAGGAGCCGATATCATCTGTTACATGAATGGTTATGCAGACCCACGTCGGGATAAATATTTTACCAAGGTGAAGAATAACGATCAGGAAGGTTATTACGGCATGCGTATCGGCATTAATTCACCATTTTCTGATGACGACATGATAACATCGTACTCTAATCGTTTGATGACCGCCAGCGATCCATATGTATGGATGACTGCCTCCGAAGTAGCATTCCTGCGAGCTGAAGGAGCATTACGCAAATGGAATATGGGCGGTGAAGCCAAAGATTTCTACGAAACGGGTGTTAAGCTTTCTTTCGAAGAACATGGAGCCAGCGGAGCAGAAGACTACCTGAATTCAATAGCTTCTCCAAGTGGCTATACTGACCCGCTAGGTTCGTATAGCACAGGTAGCCCCGCCAACATTACAGTAAAATGGAATGAAATGGGAGAACAGGCATTCGAAGAGAATCTGGAACGTATCATTACCCAAAAGTGGATTGCACTTTTCCCCAACGGCATTGAATCATGGAGTGAACACAGGCGTACCGGATATCCCAAATTATTGCCTGTTGTCGTGAACAAAGGCCGCAATGTCAGTACCGAAGCCGGCATGCGCCGACTCATGTATCCCAACGAAGAATACACCCAGAATTCTTTCCACCTTAACAATGCCATTAATGTATTGATAAAGGAAAGTAGTAATAATCAAGGAGGAGATACCGGTGGCACTCATGTGTGGTGGGATCGTAAAGCAAACAAGTAAAAATCTTTAAAAACTAAGATAATATGAAAAATAAAAACCTTATATTCAGTTTCCTTACTGTCGTTACTCTCACGATTGGTGCAGGCTGTCTGTGGACATCGTGTGACGATTGGACCGAAACGGAACAGGTGGATTACGGAGTAACTACCCCCGATGGTCAGAACCCTGAACTATATGCCCGCTACACACAAGCTGTTCGCAACTATAAAAGTCGCAAACACTATGCCGTATGTGTACGCTTCGACAATGGACATAGCGGAGACGGAGAAAAAGACTTTCTTCGTTCGATGCCGGATAGCATTGATGCCGTCATTCTGGAAAATGCGGTAACACTTAATTCAGCCGATCTGGAAGACATTCCTGTATTGCAGACTAATTTTGCAACAAAGGTTCTTTTTAGTTTCAATCTGAGCAGTATCAAAGAGAACGCAGAAAGTTCGGGACAAGAAATCAAAACACTTCTGGCTCCCGCTTTAGAGCAAATGGTATCCGCCATTAACGACAATGGGCTTGACGGAGCCTCAATCTCCTACACCGGTGACATCGGACTTGGTAATAACGCAACAGTCAATGCAAGTATAGCCGAGATGCGTCAGTTACTGCTTGACAAGATTACACCGTTAGCAAAAAATGGAAAAATCTTTTTTCTGGAAAGTAATCCACTTTTTATTCCCGAAGCGAACCGGGATGTATTCACCCGCTACGTACTCAATACTACGTCCTCTAAAAATGCCAGCCAGTTACATCTTCTGATTAATGAAGCTATCTATTATGCAGGTATTCCCTCGGACAAGCTGCTCATTACCGGCGATCCGGAGCTAATGACTACGGACAATAATGACGGGCTTGTCTCACAAGTGCCTTTCTTCGCCATACAGGTAATAGATTGCGGGCCTATCGGCGGCTTAATGATACAGAATGTCGCTGCAGACTATTCGCACGCTAACATCACTTATAAGGAGACACGTGGTGCCATACAGACTTTAAACCCTTCACCTTTAAAATAAACACAGGAGGAATCTAAGATGAAAAAGCAAAAAATACGATTCGCAATTTTCATGTTGTTACTTGCTGTCACTGCTTGCGACAATGCCGATTATAGTAAAAGCGCCCCCTTCGACAACGGTGTCTATTTAAGTGTAGCCGAAAGCAAAACATCGGAGACTATGACATTCAACAAAACGATTATTCAGCGCGAAAAGAGCTTCACAGCCCGGCTGGCATATCCTGCCGGTACTGATGTTACAGTCAACGTAACAGTTGACCCTTCACAAGTAGAAGCCTACAACTCACGAAACAATACCAGCTATGATATATTGCCGACCAAACATTACCGATTGGAGAGCAACGAAATGACAATACGCGCAGGCAAAATCAATTCTGCTCCGTTACATATTTATTTCGAAAACCTGACAGAATTGGAGATTGATAAAGCATATCTCTGCCCAGTGTCTCTTAACTCCGCACAAGGTGTAGGCCTATTGGATGGCTCAACCACCTACTGGTATATAGTGAAACGCTCCAGCGCCATCACTACCGCTGTTGACTTACGCTATTGCTACGTCGAAGTTCCCGGATTCTATGTACCCAAATGGGGAACAGAGCCTGCCGGCAATGCTGCTCATCTGAACAATTTGAAGGCTGTCACCTTTGAAATAATCACCCGTATATCCAATTTCGACGAAGCCAATACAGACATTTCCAGTCTGATGGGCATCGAGCAATATTTCTGTTTCCGAGCAGGCGATGCAGGCTTCCCACGCCAACAGTTGCAGATACAGACTCCGGCAGGAAAGTTCCCCGAAGCCAACAAAGCCAAATTACTGAAAGAAAATGAATGGTACCATCTCGCACTAACGTACGACATTGCCACCAAAACAATTATTTTCTACGTCAATGGAAAAGAACAAAGTCGAAGCACTAACTATGGCAACAGCGAGTTCTCTGAAATAAAACTTGCCAACCGCAAACAGGAAAGTTTTCCCGGTGCAAGCGACGGTGACTGGCTTTTCTACATAGGACGTTCTTATAATGACCGCTGGCTTATCGACCGACAACTTAACGGTAATGTCTGTGAGGCACGTATCTGGGATGTAGCACGTACACAAGAGGAAATCTGGAAAAACATGTACGACATTGAAGATCCGGAAAATGAAGCACACCTCGCTGCTTACTGGAAATTCAATGAAGGAAGCGGCAATGATATCAAGGATTACTCCAAATATCATAACGATGCACACATTGTTCGTTATTGGAAAGATTTCAATAGTAAAGAAGAATATGACGTAAAAAATGAGGAACTATGGCCAAGCGGCATAGAAGTTCCGCAAGTGAATAGGGAAGATTAGAAATGAGAAACTTATAAAAATCAAAATATGAAACAAATATTGAAACATATACTGATTCTGGCATTTGCGGCAGGTTTTATTGGGACTGCCTGCGAAAATAACGATCTTACTATCGATGCCGGTACATTCCCCGAAACCGGAGGTATAGGTCTTTCTATGGGTATATTACAAAGCGATAATTATGCGATGGAAAACCCGCAGATAAACATGGACCATGCCAGTTTGAGCGATCAATTTCACATCAGCTTAACAGAACCGGCTTCACAGACAGGAAATTACACCGTAAAAGTAGACGAATCCAAAGTACTGGACTTCAATTCGAAGCACGGAACGAGTTACCCTCTGTATCCTACAGAATACGTAGATTTAGGTAACAGTGGAAAAATGACAATAGAGAAAGGAGAACAGCAGTCAAACTCTGTCTCTATTGCCTTCAAATATGATGAAGCCATAGAAGATTCTGTTATTTATGTACTCCCTCTGACAGTGGAAGAGAACAATAGTTCCCCGGCCATGTCTAGTGAACGCAAAACATTATATTATATAATTAATGTATGGGGAATGGCTCCTGCCGAATATAACGCTATAAAGAAAAACTTCATTCAGATAGCAGGGGTAGATCCCGAATTCACCAATCCTCTACTGCTCAACAAACTCTATTTTGAGTCTATGTCTCTTTCATCACCAGAAGTAGATTACTACAATCCATTCGATATAATCAACCTACAGTTCGCTACCGTCAAGGCAGACGATAATCTGTTGCCATCCTTATATCTAAAAGATGATCTGGCATACGTACTAAAGAAACGTGAAAAGTACATCGTTCCATTGCAACAGTTAGACCACAAAGTTTGCCTTGCCATTAAGGGAGCGGGAGAAGGAATTGGTTTTTCCAATCTGGGGGAAAAAGAAATGATGATATTTGTAGAAAGAATAAAACAAGTGATTGATATATATCATTTAGATGGAGTCAATCTATATGATGCTAATTTTTCCTATGAAGAAAGTAATGAAAACATTAATTACTCAAACAATCTATGCAAATTCGTAGCATCTTTACGAGATAAGCTAGGAAACAAGATCATAACCTATACACAAACTTCTGAATCTCCGGAAGGGATCACTAATGACGCTAATTTGAAATTAGGAGAACTTTTAGATTATGCTTGGTGTGATCAATTGAACACAATTATTGATCCTTGGAGTACTCCTGAAAAATGGACACGTCCTATTGCAGGATTAAACAAAGAAAAATGGGGAGCTTTAAATACTGATATACATATGTCAAGTGAGCAAGCAAATATTTTAGATCAAGTGATAGAAATGTTTACTCAACCCTCACTAATGATAACCGCTGGAATAAATCATGTATTTGTAGTAAATAGAGTAGACTATGTTAGTGCAGGAACGGAATCTTATGCACCGACTTATATGGCTTATGGTGCTATCTGTAACTTATGTGATATGGAAAAAGAATATTTTGTAACAGGTATTAACTCTCCAAATAATCAATACCTCAACATTCATGATCTTCTCATGCCTAAAGATTATTAAGATATAACATTCATATTTATAAAGCATCTGTGAATATGGACAAACTGAGAAAGGAGATGCAGAATATTTACGCATAAAAATCAGACTATGAAGGAGGAACTTCCACCAAACACGTATCCTATCAATGCCAAAGACATGTCTTCCGCATTGATTATAAGAAAAGAAAAATCATTAAATCAATTTTAAAATTTACATTATGAAAAACTTGTATAAAATTTTAGCGTCATCTATCGCTATATTTGCATTTTGCGCATGCTCACAAGAAGAAATGCCAGTAAACCAATCAGATAATAATCAATCTGAAGTAGTCACCCGTTCGGCCACAGGTATTAAAAACATCGTTTATATTGAAGTAAATGATATCAATCCTCTTAATGCAGGGTCATATATTATGGATGATGCTCCATTTTTCGATTATGTAATTCTGTTCGCTGCCAACATAAGAGGTGTAGGCTCAGACGCTACTTTATATAACAATCCAAATGTACAGTACATTTTGGACCACAAAGACACTCTGATTAAGCCTCTTCAAGACAAAGGTATCAAAGTTTTACTCGGTCTATTAGGTGACCATACAGGACTCGGATTCGCAAACATGAATTCAGCTCAGACTGAACAGTTTGCTACCGCCGTTGCCAATGCTGTTAGTCAATATGGATTAGATGGTGTAGACTTTGACGACGAATGGGCTGAATACGGTAGAAATGGTTATCCATCTGGAAGTACAGGTTCTTTCTCTAATTTGATTACTGCGCTCCATAACAAAATGCCAGGTAAGACGATTACTGTATTCAATTATGGCTACACAAGTGAGCTTACAGGAGTTAATAGCTATATTGATTATGGCATTTACGCATTCTTCAACTATCCATCATGGGGTACAGATTTTGGTATGCCGAACAGTAAATGGGCACCATTAACCATCAACCTTAACAGTACCCCATCTGCTAGTAGTGCCCAACTTTATGCAACACAAGTTGCAAATAAAGGTTTTGGTGCTATTGGTTACTATGACCTTAGAGCCAACAACATTGTAAGCGTATTGAATGGTGTTGCAAAAGGAGCTTTCAAGTCTACTTGTACTTATGACGGTAATTCTTATCCAAAGAATTATTAATCAAAGGCTTTAAAGCATCACACTTGATGAAGTATTAAAATACACTTCTCCCTCTTTTGTTGAAAGAGGGAGAAGTAGTTTAAAGTGAGAGAGTAATGTATTTCTTCACATGTTCCTTTTTAATGAAGGAAACATGTGAAGAATTACTCATACAACATTTATTAGATAATATATCCTTCGGGAGCTACTCACTCTTCTAACGCTCATATAATTAACTGGAGGGAAAGTTACGGGCAAGAAAAGAAGAGAAGTAGCAACCGAGGATAATCAGATGAATGCTGTGACATTTTTGTATCTAATCTAATTATTATAAGGGGAAAAGCAAAAATGTCACAGCATTACTAATCAACACTTTAAGCCCACAAAACAGTTCTTTTTTCTACAAGTTTACAAAAATCATCTATATACTTTTCACTTTTTCATAGGAGAAAACTGCACTTTTTTTCATTCCCCCTATCCAATCATAAAGAAACAATAAAGTTACAGTGGAGTAATCAGACAGGCAGACTTGTGCAACAAGTCTGCTACAGTTATGCATCCCTGTAGCTATACAAGTGCAACAGAATAAAACATAAGCAACAAACAGCTAATAGCTGGCGAGAATTTATTAATTCATATGGTAGAATGCTTCAAACCAACCTGATAAATATAGGAAAAGATATATAGCATTATACCAATTTATTAAGCATACTCCATAGAACCATACTATAAATCTACGTATCAATCTCCCAAATCAGGAATAAAAACAAAGAATTCCATGACTGTTTTGATCTAATTATGATTTTATTAAACATAAATTAATAATAAGCAGAACCTTAAATAAGCAAGCATTATTATTTTCTACGAACAATAAATATAACATTGTATTAAAAATATACAAGTTTTCAATACATTTTATCGCAAACATCATACAAAAAGTAACAAGTCTCTATTTTTAATCAGATATTATATCAATTTTTTATAACTATGGCGTATATTTACCTCATAAGAACAAGCAATATTATATTATAAAAAAATACGTATATATTATCCAAAAACCCAAAAATGAGAGAATCTGAATTGGTACTAAATGGAAGTTATTCCAAAAGTACCCAACCAAAAGCACGGGCACCTCCTGAGCAGCCCGCATTACTTACAATATATTTAACATTTATGTTTAATAAAAAATAATCAAATTAATTATTGTTACTTGGAGGAGATTTGCCCTATTCCTTTCAAAAGGGTTCAAACATTAGAATTAAAACTCTACATATATACTACGCATTCCCGATATCAGCCTTCAAAGAACAAATAATTTTGAGATCATGTTATTTGAACTTATTGATATACAATCATGAGACCATAATACTGTGCATTTTTCCTTGCTTCAAACCCGAACAAGAGGAATAGATCAATTTCACCAAGTGACGTTACTAAAAAAACAGATTAATATGAAATATTTAATTATAACGTCATTATACACTTCTATTATCGCAGTTACAACCACCCAAAGTGAATTATTTCCAATTTTATTTTCAACAGCAGGAATACTTTTATTGTATTGGTTCTTGTCTCATTCTTTTGCCATGCGGAAAGAAATTGCTTTCTTAAAAGAAGAAAATCAGTACTTCATGGATTCCTTCCGAAACATTCGCACCCCGATCACATTGCTTCATACGCCTTTGAAGTCAACCTATAGTAATAACTGTCCAGACAATATCAAAAAAGAGCTGTCACTGGCTATCCGCAACATAGATTGCCTTAATGATCATTTAACCAGATTAATGGACCTGAAGCAAATAGCCGCTCATTCCCAAAAAATGAATATTACGGAACATGAATTAGGAAATTTCCTTAAAAATAAAATATCTTCTCTGAAAGATCACGCAGCAAACAGACATATTAAATTAGAAATCCAAACAGAATTCAAATATGCAAGCGTGTGGATAGATCAAAGTAAAATATCTCCCGTAATAGAGAAATTCATAAAGAATATAATAGATCATACAGAATATTCAAAAAAAGTTATTATACACGCATCTTTATGCAACAAATATTGGATAATAAAAGTGAGTTATACTGGAAATGAAAACCTAATGAAATGCTATAAATGCTCCGGCAAACATCTTATTAAACAAAAAACAGAATCTAAATATTACTTTGCAAAAAGTGCTTTATGCAAAAAACTGACAGAAATATGCAATGGAGAAATATTAATCAATAATTCATGTCATACGATCACATTACGTTTTCCTGTAAAACCCTCTTATGAAAATGTATCCGAACGCAGTTTGGTTCATATAGAGAAGAATATAGAAGAAGAAAAGATCGATGCCTTATTCCATAAAAGTTCGCAGAAAAGAAATTCATCCAGACCTGTCGTGATTATGGTCGACAGTAACGAAGAATTCAGATCCTATCTGGAGACCTGTTTGTCAGAGGAATACATAGTCAGAGGTTTTGAAAACGGAGCGGACGCATTGGGATATATCAAAGATGAACATCCGGATCTGGTAATATGCGATACAGTGCTCAACGGAATGGGCGGTGATGAACTTTCTTCAAGGCTGAAGACGTCTAAAGAAACATCTATTATACCAGTCATCCTTTACGGATCGCATATAGATGCCGACCAACGCAGTAAAAGGGAAGCGTCATTAGCAGACACATTCATGCATACTCCTTTTCATGTGGAGGATTTAAAGATAGAGATTGCTGTTCTTATCAGGAACAGCCGCCTTCTTAGAAAAGCATTCCTGCACAAAGTATTCGGAGAACATTTTCTGCAAGTACAACCAACCGAAATGATCAAGGAAGCTACTGAAGGAAGCAAAAGCCTATTGATCAATGAAGTAAAAGAGTATATTCTTGAACGCATAGAGAAAGAGGATTTGACTATCGATGCGATTGCCTCACATTTGAAAATGAGCAGAACGAAATTCTACAATAAGTGGAAGTCAGTGACCGGCGAGGCCCCGACCGTCTTTATTGAAGCGGTTCGAATGGAAAAGGCACACGAGTTGTTAGAAAGCGGGAAATACCCTGTCGGAACCATACCGGAAATGATCGGATTGAAGGATGTAAAAAACTTCCGCAACAGGTATAAAGAATACTTCGGAATTACACCTAAAGAATCGATCAAGAAAAAATAGTCGGAATAAAACGGACAACTAAAAGCATGTCCGAATGTACTCCAGCACGGTCTTCACGGAGAAAGTGACTGGAGTACTTTTTTATTTCCATGATGCAGTATTTCGTTATTTCCGGTATTTACTCTATGTACGTACACCTTAATTTTGAGAATTAATAACCTAATTTGTTTAACAAGTATGAAAACTTTAACTAAAATGAAAAAAGTATGTTGCTTAAGTCGTTTTGTTTTATTGGCAATGGCATTGGGTATGACCAGTATCTTTACCTCTTGTAGTAGTGATGATGATGAAAATATTCCGGTATATTCTCTCAAAGATGTAGAAGGCACCTATTCCGGCAAAATGCAGACAACCTCTATCGCTCCTTTGGAAAATGCAGAGAATGAAGCTGAAGACGGAGTCACCGTAAATGCCGAATTAAAAGATAATCATATATTAATCAGCAAATTCCCGGTAGAGGATCTGATCAAAAGCATTATCGAAGATCCGGACGCAGCCGAAGCCATCATCAAAGCGGTAGGAGATGTAGAATACAAAATCCCTTATCAAGCAGCTTTCAACGACAATAAAGACAATATCTTACTTCAAATGTCACCTGAACCCTTGGTATTGGAAATTGCAATGGAACTACAACCCATAAGAAAAACTGAAGGGGAAGAAGAAACTCCTAAACTCACCGTAAAAGTGACAATCAAGGCTGACGAAAAAGGCAGTTATGCTTATGAAGGTCAGAAACTGAAGTTTGCTATTCAGGCAACAGAAGTTACAGTAAATGAAGAACGGTTTGATAAATTTCCGGCAACTACCTTTACTTTTGATATGACCAAGAAATAAGGTGACTGTTTAATTATTTACAGAATAAAATGTAAAAGAGAGTGTGTCTGCGAAAGAAGACGCACTCTTTTTTTTATAGACGAAAGGCATCATCCGTTCTATGAAAAGAGTAGGATAAAAAACGGTGGATGACAAACGATGCCCGGTTTTAACCGTATCATTCGTTTATCATCCACCGCTTATTACCGGGTGTTTTTAACTTACCGCTTCACATTCTTTTTTCTCTTTCTTCTGCTTCTGCGATTTTGTTGTTTCCGACGGCTGTAGCGTTGCCATCTCTTATAAATCATCCATCCGCTCATCAAAGCTACGACAACAAAAATCAGAATAGTAATACCTACCCCCAGATTGTCACCTTTGATGCGTGACCAGATATCCAGTACCTCTTTGGTTTTATCTCCGAAGTCACGAATCATAGCGCAGCGTTCCACTACCTTACGGTCGGGATATTGAATCTTGTCAATCTGTATGCTGTCGGCATCCGGACCGAAGAAATAACTTAAATCCGCATAATAATCCAGAGTCGTATCCACTTTCTCTTCCAGAATCTCCGGTGTAGCGATAGAACTCACATATCCACAGAAATCCATATTACGCAACGCAATGTCCGGACGGCACATAAAGTTGATAAAGTAGCTGGCAGCCACCGGATTCTTCGCATATTTAGGAATCACCCAGCCATCATACCAGATATTACTTCCTTCTTTCGGAACCACGTAGTCAAGGTCCACTCCTACCGCATTCGCCTCTTCAATCGCCCATATCGCATCGCCACTCCAGGTCATATTCAGCCATGCTTTATTCTTCGTCATCATCTCCTTACCGAAGTCCGCTTCCCAACCGGCAATATTCGGTTTCATGGCTTTCAGATACTTTTCAGCTATCTCCATAGCACGTGGTGAGTAATCATTCCTTTTCATTTTATTTACGTAGCAGTACATGTTCATGATTCTTTCTTCTTCGTTTTTCCGGCACGGTAATTAATTACTATCAGTAAAGCCAGTACCACCACAAAAATAATGGCGGACAACGGGCGGAGCTCGGGAGTCAGACCTCCCTTGCGGGCATCGGCATAGATATAGGTGGAAAGCGTTTCCAGCCCTTGATTACCGATGGTAAATACAGTTACGGCAAAATCATCGATTGAAAGTGTCAGTGCAAGCATAAAGCCACTGATCATTCCCGGACGAATCTCCGGAATGATTACTTTCCGCAAAGCCTGCATAGGTGTAGCTCCCAAATCGAGGGCAGCTTCATAAATGTTCGGATTCATTTGTTTCAGGCGCGGCAGAACGCTTAATACGACGTAAGGAGTACAAAAAGTGATGTGCGCCAGTACCACTGTGGTATATCCCTGCGTGATTCCGAGAGATACGAATAAAAGGAAAAGCGATATACCGGTTATGATATCACCGTTCAGAATAGGAATACTATTCACAAAACCAATCGCCTTGCGCGAGCGTGCTTTTAAGTTGAAGATGCCGATGGCAGCAATGCTGCCCAACAAGGTAGATGCCGTGGCAGCCAGCAGCGCAATGGTAATGGTATTAACTAGGGCATTCATCAGAGAATGATGGGCACCTGTATTAAACAGTGATGAATAAAGTTTGGTCGAAAACCCGGTCCAGTTACCTAATACCTTCGCCTCGGTAAAAGAATAAATCACAATGATCACAATAGGGGAATATAGCAACAGCAGCAATACCCACAGGTAAGTCTGAGCGAATATCTTCTTTACCATAGCCCACCTCCTTCGTTCGTATTATCCTTATCATCGGTACTGAACAGTGAAGTCGCGGCTATCAGCAGCAGCATGATCAGCGAAAGTGCTGCCCCATAGTTCCACATACTGTTATTGATATTCTCCTGAATGGTAGTACCAAAGAGTTTGATATTGTTCATCGTCAGCAGTTCGGCAATGGCGAATGTCGAAATGGTCGGCATAAACACCATCATGATACCGCTCATGACTCCCGGCATGGAAAGTGGGAGAACTGCCTTGAAAAAGACCTGTACAGGATTAGCCCCCAAGTCCTGCGCTGCCTCAATGTAGCTATGGTCCATCTTCTGCAATGTGTTATAGATGGGATAGATCATGAAGGGGATAAAGTTGTAAACCATACCGAAGATCAGTGCTCCCTCTCCCAGCGGAACGCTGAAAAAGTCGAATAAAGCGACAGTGGCAAGAGTACGCACCAGAATATTCACCCACATGGGCAGGATAAACAGCACCACCATCGTTTTGGAACGGTTCAGCTTGCTGTTGCTTAATATCCAGGCTGCGGGATATCCCAGCAGGATACAGATAAGAGTCGTAATAATGGCAATACCTATGGAATAGACGAAGGTATTGATAGCTTCGGGATGTTCGAAGAATTTCTGAAAATTGGCGAGTGTCAGATGCCCGTTATCATCGGTAAACGCATACACGACAATTAGAACCAACGGTATGACCACAAAGATCGCCGAGAAAATAATGTAAGGAAGAGTCCAGCTCTTACGTGATGACAAAAATACTATAAACTTCTTATTCACTTCCTTTCCTGTTAATCGGTTATTTTAATTACACGAATCGCATCCGGAGGGATAGTAATACCCACACGGTCTCCGTCATCCCAGACATCGTTCGTATCCACAAACACATTCTCGTCCCAGTCAGACCATACAGTCAGGTGGTAATGATCACCTTTATAAAGGATGAACTTCACTTCTCCCGTCAGTGTACCGTCTTCTTCGTTATCCTGCAGGATCACTTTATCAAAGTCTACTTCGACCTTGACATCCGTACCGGATTCCATTCCTTCCACAGAGGCACATTCGAACGTACAGCCAAGGAATTCTACATGAGTAGCATCCTGCAACTTTCCTTCAAACGTATTGCATACACGTTCTTTCTTCATAATATGAATATCGAACGGCTTCACCAGCAGACCAACCTCCGCACCGACTTCAAAATGATGATAATCCTGAACAAGGAACTCATATCCGCCACAAAGCACAGTCATTTCATAGTGTACCCCTTTGAAGATCGAAGTCTGTACCACGCCAGTCAGTTGCGCCATCTCCGAAACCGGGAAAATATAAAGGTCTTCCGGACGGATGACTACGTCCACCGGAGTATTTTCACCGAAACCTTCGTCCACGCATTCAAACTCCGTACCACAAAAGCGTACCAGTTTATCATGAATCATCGTTCCGTTGAGAATATTACTTTCTCCGATAAAATCCGCCACAAATGAATTGATCGGCTCATTGTAGATATCAATCGGCGTACCGATCTGCTGGATTTTTCCTTCGCTCATCACGACAATCGTATCACTCAATGTCAAGGCTTCCTCCTGATCATGAGTTACGTATACAAATGTAATGCCCAGAGATTTATGCATTTCTTTCAGTTCCATCTGCATATCCTTGCGCATTTTAAGGTCGAGTGCAGCCAACGGTTCGTCGAGCAGCAACACTTCCGGCTCATTGACAATGGCACGGGCAATAGCTACACGCTGTTGCTGGCCACCGGAAAGAGAATCTACATCCCGATACTCGTAATCTGTCATACCAACCATCTTCAATGCGGCTTTCACCTTCTTGCCGATTGTCTGTTTCGGCGTCTTTTTCAGCTTCAGGCCGAAAGCAATATTGTCGTATACATTCAAATGCGGGAACAGGGCATATTTCTGAAATACCGTGTTCACCGGACGTTTATGGGGTGGAGTCTGTGTGATTTCCTTACCCGATATTCGGATTTCGCCTTCCGAAGCTGTCTGGAAACCGGCAATGAGACGCAACAATGTCGTTTTTCCGCAGCCGGAAGGTCCGAGAATCGTAACAAACTCGCCCTTTTTCACGTTCAGAGTTACATCATCCAAAGCTGTTTTGTCGCCAAAAAACTTCGATACATGGCTAACCTCAATGATGGATTTGTCTTCTTGCATATTCATACTAAAAGTTTGGGCTGCAAAGGTACACATTTCTACGATTTCCACCTACGTGTTAATCTAATATAACAGTGTTTTTCGATGCCAGACAGAAAAAAAATCTATCTTTGCATAAATATTTATTCACTAATTTTACAAAAGCATGAAAAAGTTAACTTATTTAGTTATTGCGACGGCAGCGTTGGGTATGGTAGCTTGTACCGGAAACAAAGCCGGATACGTTATCACAGGTACAGTAGAAGGCGCTGCTGACGGCGACACTGTTTACCTTCAGGAAGCAACAGGCAGAAATCTTACAAAACTAGATACCGCAGTCATCTCTAAAGGTACTTTTACCTTCGAAGGCACGCAGGATTCTGTAGTAAACCGTTATGTCACTTGCGAAGTGAACGGAGAACCTCTGATGATTGATTTCTTCCTCGAAAACGGCAAAATAAACATTGCACTGACAAAGGACAATGATTCTGCAACCGGTACTTCAAACAATGACGCTTACCAGGCAATCAGAACTCAAATCAATGATATCAGCCAAAAGATGAACGCTATCTACGAAGCGATGGGAGATTCTTCTTTGAGTGACGAACAGAAAGAAGCCAAACAAAAAGAAGGTGCCCGGCTGGAAGAAGAATATGATAAAGTAATCAAAGAAGGTGTACAGAAAAACATCACCAACCCGGTAGGTGTATTCTTGTTCAAACAGACTTTCTACAATAACTCTACTGAAGAGAATGCAGCTTTGCTGGAACAAATCCCGGCTAATTTCCAAAATGACGAAACAATCGTAAAAGTTAAGGAACAGACTGAAAAACAAAAGAAGACTGCCGTAGGTACTAAGTTCATTGACTTCGAAATGCAGACTCCGGAAGGAAAAACTGTGAAACTGTCTGATTACGCAGGTAAAGGTAAAGTGGTACTGGTAGACTTCTGGGCTAGCTGGTGTGGTCCTTGCCGTCGTGAAATGCCTAACCTGGTAGAAGCTTACGCTCAGTACAAAGGCAAAAACTTCGAAATCGTCGGTGTATCTCTGGATCAGGATGCTGCTGCATGGAAAGAGTCTATTAAAAAACTGAATATGACCTGGCCGCAAATGTCTGACCTGAAGTTCTGGCAGAGTGAAGGCGCACAGCTTTATGCAGTGAACAGCATTCCTCACACTGTTCTGATCGATGGCGACGGTACTATCATTGCCCGTGGTCTTCATGGAGAAGGTCTTCAGGCTAAATTGACAGAAGTAGTCAAATAAAACACTTTAAAAAGACAGCCCCTGCAATCTCGATCATTCGAATTGCAGGGGCTTCTTTTATATAGGGACGTCAAGCAGGGAAGCGTCACTTCCCTACTTCGTCAAGCTATCAGATAAACCAACGCACGTAGCAGAAGTCCTGACGGTGCGGAAGTTCCGGATTCTTCGGGAACATACGGTAAGACACCTTGAAGCTACCGGCATTTGACAGGCTATGTTTAACCTGGAATGTGTAAAGGTCGCCTTCTTTCTTGATAACGCTGAACGGTTCTACAGAGTAAACATGTTGTTTACCATCCGCAGTTGTATAAGTAGTTACCAGTTCAAGCCCTATAGCATCATTCAAGCCTTTTTCATCGATTACGTAAGTAATAGTATATTCTTTTCCGCTTTCGATATCACCGGCTTTCAAATCTTCCAGCTTGTCGCAAGATACGATTTCGATAGAATCCCACTTGGCAACGACTTCTTCTTTCCATGCAGCAATTTCTTTTGCTTTTGCATTGTCATTAGCAGACAGCATATGGAAACGTTTTGCCAACTTATTGTAGAACTTATTGTAGTAGTCGTCCAACTGGCGTTTCATCGTATAGTGAGGAGCGATCTGAGCGATAGAATTCTTCACTACCTTGATCCAGCCTTCCGAGTAGCCTTTCTTGTTACGAGCATAGTACAACGGCAGGATTTCGGTTTCAAGAATGCTGTAGATTGTAGCAGCATCCAACTGATCCTGATGTTCCTGATTCTGATATGTACGTTTTTCAGTCAACGCCCAACCTGCACCTTCACGGTAACCTTCCAGCCACCATCCGTCTAATACAGAGAAGTTGACAACACCGTTCATCAAAGCCTTTTCACCAGATGTACCGGATGCTTCCAACGGACGAGTCGGAGTATTCAACCAAATATCAACACCGGAAACCAAACGACGCGCCAACTGCATATCGTAGTTTTCGAGGAAGATGATCTTACCTAGGAATTCCGGACGACGGGAGATTTCGATAATACGTTTGATCAGCCCCTGTCCTGCTCCATCGTGCGGGTGAGCCTTACCTGTAAACAGGAACTGTACCGGATAGTCAGGATTGTTCACAATCTTAGAAAGACGTTCCAGATCAGTAAACAGCAGGTGCGCACGTTTGTAAGTAGCAAAACGACGGCCGAAACCGATCAGCAATGCATTCGGATTGATCTTATCCATCAATGAAACGATACGTGAAGGATCTCCCTGATTCTTCAGCCATGTATCACGGAATGACTTGCGGATATAATCTACCAGCTTGTTCTTCATCGTCATACGAGTCTTCCAGATCTCTTCATCGGGCACATTATAGATTGCTTCCCAAATCTTAGGATTCGACTGGTCGAACCAGAAGTTTTCATTGAAATATTTAAAGTACAGTTCTTTCCACTCCGTAGCACTCCATGTAGGGAAGTGAACACCGTTAGTCACATAACCTACGTGCATTTCTTCGGGGAAGTAACCTTTCCAGATAGTAGAGAACATCTCCTGAGATACTTTTCCATGCAGCCAGCTTACACCGTTTACTTCCTGAGCAGTGTTGCAAGCAAATACTGACATGCAGAAACGTTCGCCCTTATCCCCCGGATTATTACGTCCAAGGTCCATCAGGTCATCCCAGCTGATACCCATTCTTGCAGGGTAACCGCCCATGTATTTACCGAACAAACCTTCGTCGAAGTAGTCGTGACCGGCAGGAACCGGAGTATGAACTGTATAAAGAGAAGAAGCGCGAACCAGCTCGATAGCCTGATCAAATGTCAGTCCGGTAGCTACATAGTCGCAGATACGCTGAACATTGATCAATGCAGCGTGTCCTTCGTTACAATGATAAACATCTTTTTTGATGCCCAATGCTTTCAGTGTCAGGATACCACCGATACCCAACAGGATTTCCTGTTTCAGACGGTTTTCCCAGTCGCCACCATAAAGCTGGTGAGTAATAGGACGGTCGAATTCGCTGTTCATTTCATTATCCGTATCCAACAGATACAAAGAAATACGTCCTACGTTTACGCGCCATACGTTAGCATGTACATAATAGTCCAGATAAGGAACATCCACTACCAACGGCTGACCATTCGCATCCATCACTCGGTCGATAGGAAGCTGACCGAAGTTTTGTGCTTCATAGTTAGCAATCTGCTGACCGTCCATAGACAACGTTTGAGTAAAGTAGCCGTAACGGTACAAGAAACCTACTGCACAAAGATCTACATTGCTGTCAGAAGCTTCTTTCAGGTAGTCGCCAGCCAATACACCCAAACCACCGGAATATATTTTCAGGACGCTGCTTAAACCATATTCCATGCTGAAATAGGCTACAGACGGACGATTCTCATCCGGCTTCACATCCAGATAATCTCTGAATTTTGTATAAACATCATTCATTCTTCTCAGAATTACCTTGTCTTTTGCCAAAGCTTCCAGCTTCTCATAGCTCATACGTTCCAGCAACAACACAGGATTCTGTCCACATTCTTTCCAAAGTTCCGGATCTAGATCTCTAAATAGTTCTGTCGCTTCAAAATTCCATGCCCACCAGATGTTGCGTGAAATTTCGGACAATTTCTCCAACTCAGCAGGGATACGTGATTTCACTGTAACCTCTTTCCAGTTCGGAGTATTCACATTACTAACTTTAATTTTCATAATGTTTTTGTTTACTTATTGATGAATAAAATGTTTTTTTAGCTTAACTGACGCTTCAGAGCATTGCGCAGAGCAATGTCATAAGCCTCATAATAATATTGAATGAAGTGCTTCCACAGTGCCTGCTCTGCAACATCTGCCGCACGTTTGCGGATTTCCTTCACTTCTTTTTCCGATTTATCCGCAAAGAGCGTAATCGTATCCTTGATACCATCCGCCACTTCCGAATCATTATAGTCCGAACGATGCAGCACTTCTACTCCATCATTGATGCCATGCTGATTCTTCAGACTGTTCACCCAAAGGCCAAAGCCTGCCAGATCAGTAGTAATTGTAGGTACACGGAACGCTACACTTTCCAAAGGAGTATATCCCCAAGGTTCGTAATAGGAAGCATAAACGCTCAAATCCTGTCCCAGCAATATATCATAATACTCTTTGTTCATAATACCATCACGACCGTCCAGATAGCAAGGTACGAAAATCACCTTTACTTTATCTTCGGGACGATTGCCCATTCCTAAATACTTCAGCATATCCAATACCTGGTCATGCGTCATATTGTGCAGCCAGTGAGTGATGAAAGGAACTTCAAGCGGTGTGTCGAACTTTTCTTTGCTTTTCAATCGCGCCTGCAAATCCTCACGGGGATCTCCCACCCAACCGGGTACATTGATGAATGCCAATACATTCTTATGCAGGTTTTTATCTCTGTTCAGACGGTTCAATGACTCCAGAAAGACATCGATCCCCTTGTTCTTGAATTCATAACGACCACTGGTACCGATGATTAACGTATCATCATCCAGATTTGTTCCCAACAATTTATTGGCTACGTTCAACATTAATGAGCGCGCACGCTTACGTTTTCCGGTAAATGTATTGCCTTTGGGTACGAAATCGTCTTCGAAACCGTTCATCAGTACTACATCTGCCGGTTTGTCGAGCAATTCCTTGCACTCGTTATTGGTGATTTCACTTACTGTCGTAAAACAGTCTACATGATGCGCCGTCTGCTTCTCAATGGAATGCTTCGACTGCATATTCAGTTCCTGCGCCATCTGATCGCCATTATACGCAAACAGATAGTCATACAGCGGCTTATGATTGCCGGCTATCGAACGTCCGATGGAAGTAGCGTGGGTTGTAAAAATAGTAGCAACTTCGGGGACAGCTTCCTGTACATAAAGTGCTCCCATTCCGGTCATCCATTCATGTGCCTGATATACCACCTTATCCGTTTCTGTCAGGTTGCAGCGGTAGAAACTTTCTACTACTCTTCCAGCAGCGTACGAAAACATAGAAGCCTCGTCATAATCGCCATAAGCGTGCAACGAGTCTACTTGAAAACGATTCCACATTTCTGTGTATATATCGTTCTTCTTTTCAAAAAAAGGTTGGAAATCAACAAGAATGACAATAGGTTCACCGGGTATATTCCATCGTCCTATACGGACGGAAAGATGATCGTTTTCAAGTGCATGCGTTTTCCAGACAGCGCACAGATTATCCGACTCGATGAATAGAGGGTTCTCTTTTCCTTGCCACACATCAGGACCTATGAAAAAAATTCTGTCGCGGAATTTTTCCTGCAATGTATTCGCCCGTGTCGACAATACGGTGTATATCCCTCCCACTTTATTACATACTTCCCAGCTGGACTCGAAGATATAATCGGGGGTTAATAAATCTTTTACCATATAATATATTAAAACTCTTTTTAGTATGCGAGTGCAAAAGTACGCATTATTCTTTGAAAAATAATACTTTATGCGAAAAATATGAGTTAATAAGAGGAAAGAAAGGTTAGCCCGCCATGAAAAAAGAATATCCCCTTGCGAACGCAAAGCTGCATTCACAAGGGGATTGAAAGATCTTTATTAAAAAATTTTTTCCTTGAAAAATTTACGCAAGTGCACTACCGATCAAGAAAGTGGCAGCCAAAGCAACGATAGCGTAAAGTTCCGGGAATACGGCAAGAATCAATGTATTACTAAACACGTTGTGTCCCTGGCCGATAGCAGCGATACCGTTTGCACAAACCTGTCCCTGACGGATAGCCGAGAACAAGGCTACCAATCCCAAAGCGATACCTGCACCGAGAACTGCCGATGCCTGGATAGCAGTGATTTCAGGAGTCAAGATACCGAAGATAGTCTGGAACATAAAGTAACCGGCAAAACCGTATAGCCCCTGTGTACCCGGAAGCGCAGTCAATACCAGGAAGTTACCGAATGCACTATCATTCTTTTTCAATGCGCCGATAGCAGCGTTACCTGCAATAGTTACTCCGTAAGCACTACCAATGCCTGACAAACCAACCATAACTGCGATGCCAATGTAGGCAATAAACAAATTCATTTCCATAATCTTATTCTATTTTTATTGTTTAATTCTTAGTTTATTATTTCTCAATGTTTTATTCTAAATTTCTAAAAGGCTTGTACTCCTTGCCGCCTCCTTCATAACCGGAGTTCTTGAAGAACTCTACAAATGTCAGACGCATCGGGTGAACCATTGCACCAAGCACATTCATAAAGATGTTGATTGCATGACCGATCACAAAGATCAGCACCATTACGATAGGACCGGCAATCACGTTATCCGGACTCATACCTACTGCCAGACTGTTGAACACTCCCGCCAGAATACCTCCGGAAAGTCCGAGGGCAAACAAACGAACGTAGGACAAAACATCTCCCAGCAGACCGGTAGCCATGTTATATGAATCCCACAAACCAAGTCCGATATTCATGAATATATTCTTTCCCGGACTGTTATAGAGGAATATCATCGCACCGGAGATACCCAGAATAACCAGATGCACTGTACCTCCCATCGGCAGTACGTTCGGCAATAAAGCCGAAACAGCCATTGAAACCAACAGGATAATCCATCCGATCGTTGCCACTGCATATTTGAAACCAAACTGAATCGTCTGATTGACTGCTTTTAGCACCATACCGAACAAAATCTGAATAGCACCCAAAATCAATGATAACTGGAACATATCGTTGTTATCCATCAGCACCGCGTGTTTCAGACGTTGCACGATAGGCCAGTCCAGATCATAGATATTCGCTCCGAAAAATGTACCTGTCAGCAAACCGCAGAAGAAAGTTGAAACAGCCAATACTTGTATCAGCGAAAGGATCGACTTCATCGACGGAGTCACCTTCTTTGCCAGTAATCGATATGCCGTAGCTCCAAGGAACAGGAAAAGTCCATATCCGGAATCTCCCAAACAGAGTCCGAAGAAGATCATAAAGAACGGGGCGAAGAACGGTGTCAGGTCCAGTTCATTATACTTCGGAAGCATATACAGTTTACAGATCGGTTCAAACCAGGCAAAGAATCCCTTATTATTCAGTCGGATAGGAACATTATCACCCGGCATCGGATCGGTTATCTCATAATATACATGTGCGTCATTCAGATAGGCTTCTATCTCCACCTTACTATAGGCAGGAGCCCATCCTTCAATCAACATCAGTTTATCACCGGCAGCCTGTTCAGAACTCAATACTACTTTCGAGAATTCAATCTGTCCCTGCAACTCCTTCAAAGCGACCTTCAAGGAAGGTACATCTGTTTCAGAAAGTGCTACCAGTTTCTTTTCGTTCTCTTCGATAGCCTGCTCCGTTGTATTATACAACGTTTCGAGATGTGCCAGCGAATAGGCGGGAAGTTTTGCCTGTTCTACGTCCAGATCCACTTCCTGACCGGCTTTGGTGACGGTCACAAAGAAGACTTTGGAAGAAATACGATTAATGATCATCGCATTGTATTCCGTCTCCCATTCTTCCTGATAGTTTCCTTCCGAACAGCTATAGAAACCAATCACATAGCCGGCATCTTTCAACTTCCGGACACTTGCCGGATCGAAATTGCCCCATGCCTGCAATGCTTCCCTTTCTTTGGCATAGCCCTGCAATTGCTGAGACAATTTGCCGTGTTCAGTCTGCAAGGTATCTACTTCGTCCAATACCTGCAAACCACGAGCAGCTGTCCCTCCTTCCGTTGCGATCACAGCATCTTTCTCATGCTTCTGATTCTGAAGCAGTTTCAGAGTAGCTGTCAGGCGGTTGGAAAGACGGATATTCTCTTGCAGTTCCGTATTGTCGGCAGCACCTTGCTGTTTCTCCACGATGTGGACTACACCAAGTTCGCGCAGGCTGTTCAGGAATTCTTCGTATTCCTTATGATAAACCAGGAATGTGAGTTTCTTCATTTTTGTAATCATGCCTCTTCCTCCTTCCTTTTTTCCTGATGGGACTTCATGATCTTTTGCGATGATTTCGACAGATTCTCTTCATCTTCCATAAATCGCTTGATCTTTCGCAATGCATCTTGATAGCCCGGTATCTGTACCTTCTCAAAAAGATTCACTTTCTGAGTGGTCTTTTTCCTCGCATGTTCTAGCAGATTCAGCTTGGCGAGCATAAACTCACGTTCAATTGCCGTATGCGCAAGTTCCTCCAGCAGATGGATACCGTCGGCATACCATTTGGGAGCGTTAAACATACTGTACGGACGTATCTCGAAATCGATATTTTCGAGAAGCGGTACACGTACACCCGCAATCTTTTTCACGCCAAGATGAACATCATTCACCTTTATCAATGAAGCGTCAAACTCATTCCAAAGGGCGAACATGGCTTCATAGGCTTGAATTTGTTGTTCGAGCCTATCCTCCAGATCGGCAGCTTCCGTTTTACAGCGCTTCACTTCCATGCGGAGGGCGCTTTCCTTATTCTTGATGATAGGAAGCGTACGCACCCGCACTTTCAGTTGCTTTTCGAGCTGCTGAAGAGAGGTTTTGTTATATTGAAACTTTATAGCCACGTTGTTTTTGCTAATTATTGGTTATAAATTTAGTTGCTGATTATTCTCCTTTCGGCCAGTACTGGTCAACAAGTTCCTTCTTGATATTTACTTCTTCCGGACGGAAGTATTCGCCGAACAAGCCCCAGGCCACATCCAGCATTTCAGTAGTATCAAGGTTGACATCAATAGCCAGCAACTGGTTAGAATAGTCCTTCGCAAAAGCCAACGTACGTTCGTCGTAATTTGTCAGGTCGAAACCGTTTTCCATCTTAGTCTTCGCATTTGCAGCATCGGCATACAGACGTACAGCGGCATTCATCACCTGCGGATGGTCTTTACGTGTCTTCTTACCGGTTACCAACTGTTTCAGACGGGACAATGAACGGAACGGGTCAACAATAACCTTACCGATATCGCTATCACGACGCAAGAATAACTGTCCTTCCGTAATATAACCCGTATTATCAGGCACAGCGTGCGTGATATCTCCACCGGACAACGTTGTCACCGCAATAATCGTGATAGAGCCACCGGAAGGGAATTGCACCGCCTTTTCGTAAATCTTCGCCAAATCCGAATAGAGCGACCCTGGCATAGAATCTTTGGACGGAATCTGGTCCATACGGTTGGATACGATAGCCAACGCATCGGCGTAGCTGGTCATATCGGTCAGCAGTACCAATACTTTCTCGTTATTGTTTACAGCGAAGTATTCGGCAGCAGTCAGTGCCATATCCGGAATCAGCAGACGTTCTACCGGAGGATTTTCCGTTGTATTCATGAAGCTCACAATACGGTCGAGAGCACCGGCGTTGGAGAATACATTCTTAAAGTAGAGGTAGTCATCGTTCGTCATACCCATACCGCCCAGAATGATCTTATCTGTTTCAGCACGCAATGCCACGTTTGCCATCACCTGATTGAAAGGCTGGTCGGGGTCGGCGAAGAACGGAATCTTCTGACCAGATACCAGTGTGTTATTCAAGTCGATACCGGCAATACCCGTTGCAATCAGTTCCGACGGCTGTTTACGGCGCACCGGATTCACTGACGGACCACCGATTTCCACTTCCTGTCCTTCAATTTCCGGACCTCCGTCAATCGGATCACCGAAAGCATTGAAGAAACGTCCTGCCAACTGCTCACTCACTTTCAACGTAGGCGATTTGCCGAGGAACACTACTTCGGCGTTGGTAGGAATACCCTCCGTACCTTCAAATACCTGCAAAGTGACATCGTCACCGGCAATCTTAACCACCTGTGCCAGTTTACCGTTCACAGTGGCAAGCTCGTCATACCCTACTCCTGTCGCTTTCAGCGAACAAGTAGCCTTGGTAATCTGAGTAATCTTGGTATATATCTTTTGAAAAGCTTTTGTTGCCATCTATATATTTACAATTTAGCTATTTACAATTTACTATTTAACGCTTCTTTCGGCAATCAATTCTTTTAATTGCTGCTGGAATCCTTCGTACTGCTCAGATTTGAACTTCGAGTAGTTCATCTGCTTGCATACATTGATCATCCTCTTGAAGTAATCCATTACTTCATTGAAATTGTCAAATTCAAATTCTGTATGGCAGATGTCGATTATCATATTCAGAATAGCTTCCTGACGTTCCATCGGAGTCACCGAGTCAACCTCATCAAAGGCATCCTGTTGCAGGATTACGAAGTCGATCAATTCGGATTTCCAGAAAATCACGTGGTATTCCACAGGTACACCGTCATCACCCAGAATGTTAATCTGCTCGGCGATTTCCTTACCACGCTGCAAGCGGGTTTTAAGTTCATTCACCTTGCCGATCCATTCGTCATTGATATGCTCCTTGATATATTCTTCAAATTCCGGATATTCGATATATTTGGAATAAGAGTCAATCGGGTTCACGGCCGGATAGCGTTTCTTGTCGGCACGATCCTGTTCCAATGCGTAGAAACAGCGGGCTACCTTCTTCGTATTTTCCGTTACAGGCTCTTTCAAGTTACCACCGGCAGGAGATACCGTACCGATGAAAGTAATTGAGCCGGTTTCGTCGTTACCCAGTTTCACATAACCTGCACGACCGTAGAAGTTAGAAATAATAGCAGAAATATCCATCGGGAACGCATCCGGTCCGGGCAATTCTTCCATACGATTGGACATTTCGCGCAACGCCTGCGCCCAACGGGAAGTAGAGTCAGCCATCAGCAATACCTTCAATCCCATCGAACGGTAATACTCAGCCAGAGACATTGCTGTATATACAGACGCTTCACGGGCGGCTACCGGCATATTGGAAGTATTTGCAATAATGATGGTACGTTCCATCAATTTGCGTTCTGTATGCGGGTCCACCAGTTCCGGGAATTCTGTAAAGATTTCCACTACCTCGTTGGCACGTTCACCACAAGCCGCAATAATTACGATATCCGCTTCCGCCTGTTTGGAGATAGCGTGCTGAAGCACTGTCTTACCTGTACCGAACGGGCCGGGGATAAATCCTGTACCGCCTTCCACAATCGGGTTCAGCGTATCGATTACACGTACACCGGTTTCCAGCAATTTGAAAGGACGCGGCTTTTCTTTGTAATTCGTCATAGCCCGTTTTACCGGCCATTTCTGAATCATCGTTACCGGAATGTCATTTCCTTCCTCATCTGTCAGGATCGCAATGGTATCTTCTATTTTATAATCTCCTTCGGGCATAATGGTCTTTACGGTAGCCGTTCCGTTCATAGTAAACGGAGCCATAATTTTCAGCGGCTGGAAGTTTTCGTCCACCTGTCCCAGCCATGCGGAAGCTACGACTTTATCGCCGGCTTTCACCATCGGAACAAAATGCCATATACGTTCTTTATCCAATGGATATGTATATTGTCCTCTTTTCAGGAAAACACCGTCCATCTTGTCAAGGTCGTTTTGCAGACCATCGTAGTTCTTCGATAACATACCCGGACCTAAGGTCACTTCAAGCATGTGTCCTGTAAATTCGGCTTCGGCACCTACCTTCAGTCCACGGGTGCTTTCGAACACCTGGACATATACGTTTGCACCTACCACCTTAATCACCTCCGCCATCAACTTATCGCCACCGGTAGAGATATAACAAATCTCATTCTGAGCTACCGGTCCGTCAACGACGAGGGTCACCATGTTGGCAATAACGCCACTAACAGTTCCTTTTGTTGCCATATATTTTTTAAAATTTATTATCTGAATTCTGCGGGAATCTGTACTTCATTCTTCAGCGATTCAATGATGCTTCGGAACAATTGATTTCCTCTTTCCTTATCCAATGAAATCCAACGCTCAATCATTTCCAGTTTCAGCAAGAAAGCGAAAATACGTTCAACGGTGAAATAGTCGAAGAAAATAGCATCTTCCATCCAGTTCCACCGCAGAGCATCCAATTTCTTCTCACGTTCCACCAGTTCCGTGATCTCACTGATCTTCACCAACGATTCAAAAACATCCACCTCACCGGACAATCCGAAATCGCGGGCGCTGGATGTACGCAAGGCTTCGCATACTTCCGTGTTTCCTACGATATGGGCAGCAATATCCCATTTGAATTTACGAGCGGTAAATGCAACAAGAATATTATTAATGTTCAGATTGAATTCAAACCAGGAAGAGACGAACTTATTTCCACATTTCATGGCGTACTCATAATATAAAGCAGCCAAATGATCTTCCTGCAACACCATGCTTTCGGCAGGTGTATTCAGATAATCGGAAATAAAAACAGACAGATAAGAAGGAAATTCTTTAGGGCTGATTTCCCCGCCTTCTCTCAGAATAGAAATATATTCGGTGAGTTCCGCGGCAGAGTAGTTTCCACGTTTGTCTATTTCCGCCTCTTTGTCTTTGAGGAGTTTCAGCACGTTGGCATTATCAAACTTCAGATAGAACAAGTCGATCAACTTTTGGTCTGAAGCAGACAATCCGCTATAGATCTCTGTTTTAAAATCGGCTACTGTATAGCTCAGTTTACTGTCCTCCAAAGTGAGTTCCGGCAAACCGGCTACCAAGTAATAGTATTTACTACCCATAGTCGCTCCTTTTAAAATAGCATTTCTACTAACTGAGGACGCAAGAACGCTTTGAAGTAATTCATGAATTCTTCTTCTCCGAAGTTCACCTTATACGAACCGTCCGCCGGAGAAACCGTAAATAAAGTCTTGATACCGTTCACTTGTTCGATCTTCACACCTTTATCCAACAAAGCTTTCGCATGGGCTGCAAAATACTTTTTCAGTGATTCAGCGTCGGCCGTAGAGATGACGATAGGTTCATCTACACTCCATTTGGATGCCAGCGCAACGATAAACGCATTCAGATAATCCTTATCCTGAGCGAAATCCTTCACAGAAGCGGTTATCAACTTGTCAGTGACCATCGTGGCAATCTCAGATTTGAGTGCGTTGACAGCCTGACCGGAAAATAGTTTTAACTCTGATTTTGTATTATCTGCCAGTTCATCAGCAGATTTACGAGAGGCAGCGACAATTGATTCCGCTTCTTTACGAGCATCCTCAATGATCTTCTTTGCTTCATCCTGAGCATTCGCGATAAGTCTCTGCGCTTCTTCGTTTCCTTTTTCCACGCCTTCACGATAAATCTTATCGGTCAACTCTTGAATTTTGTTTTCCATATTAACAGGAGTATTTAGTATTATTACTGTATTAATTATGTTCCTTCAATAGATTCTCGCCAAATTTACAAAAATCAATTTGATAAAAAAGAGAAAGATGCAAAGAAATCGACTCTCTTCTTATAAAATCACACTTTTACACCAATTTTATTCCGCTTTTCTCACGGTAATATTACTAAATGACACCTGTCTTAAAATATTATAACGAATAAAGCACCAACAATGAATTATTTCTGCCTTGATTTGATATATTCTTCTTCTTTTCCTGTAATCATACCAAGCCCGATACCTTTAATTACAGTTTTTCTCCGTTGATAGATACCCAGGTATCTGGATTCAACTTCATACGTAATTTGTGGATAAAAGACAAAGTCCCACAGCCTCTCCCTATAGATCGGTTTTATCGTGTCGGGCATATTCAAAGACTCTTTCCATTCCTTCAGTTGAGCCGGACTACTTTCCGACGAACTACCGGCTGTACCCAATACCAGACAACCCAATAAATAAGTTTTTTCGATCGTTTCTTTATAATTATTCAATCTGTTTTCCGGTATAGTATCCAGCATATTATTACTTATCTCTACTTCCCGGAATCCGTCTAAGTCCGGTTTTGAGTTACAGCCGGACAAACCAACCAACAGACTTAAAACAGCAAAATACTTTATAGTTTTCATTTCCTTTCCGTTTATATTCAACGATTCAATATAATCTCACCCTTCTGTCTCAAAGTAAGCTCAAGTTCCGCATCTTTAGCTAAGGGATTCCAAAAGATACGCTTGCAGTTGATACCTGTCCGATATCTATGCGAATCTTTTCCTGACAGATACAAATTATCAACACTGAATCCGGAAATCTCACTACTCCTGATAGTCCCTAATTCTTCATAATAATTTATTGCCTTCACTTGATTAGCCTTCAAGCTCAGTTTCTTCCCTCTTATATCCAACGAACGAAAACTACAAGATTCTAGTGAGATGTCCTGCCATTCGTCATTAAAGAGATATAAAGAGTCCAAATTCATCTTCTTTACATTAATATTCACCCTACTCACACGATTTTCAATAGAAAGTAATGTCGAATCCGTTTTTAATTCCATATTCAAACCACCTAAAACTAATCTAGCTCCTTTTTCTATCTCTCCAGTTATTTGAGAAAGACCTTTATCGTCCAGATTTATTTCAACCAACAGGCAATCCCCTTCTTGGCTCACATTCAGATATTTGCTCTTCGGATACACCAATATACTCTTATCCGAAAAGGATGAAGCCTGTACATCCAACTTACCCAATACTCCTATATCATCTTTATCAATTTCCCCTAGCTTTTCAACTATCTTCACATGACGAATCCCTGCCATTTCTATTTCAGTACGTTCCCCTTCCATTGATAAACGATGAGCTGTTTTCTCGGCCGCAGGTGTCCTCAGAAGGATAGGTATCAGTAATAAACCCAGTACAAAAAGTCCTATGATTATATATGTTGTGCGTTTCATATCTTATTTATTTTTATTGATTTTGTCTTTGTATAAATTCATAATACATCTTCTCTATTTCTTTGATAGAGATGCCGAGTGTATAAAGTTGTCGGAAAAAGCCATCAACCTCTTCTTTCAGGAACTGTTCTTTTCGCAACGAATGAATCAGTGCCTTTGCTCCGGAAGCTACAAAAAAGCCAATGCCTCGTTTATTGTAAATCACTTCCTGAGACTGAAGATACTCGTACGAGCGCATCACTGTATTTGCATTCACTTCTACAATAGATGCATATTCCCTGACTGAAGAAATACGCCCCTCTTCTTCATATTGTCCCAACAAGATGTCATCACAAATGCGATCGGCTATCTGTAAATATATTGCTCTGCTTTCTTTAAAATTCATACATACCCTCCTTTTTTACATCCGATGAATTACTTCTGACTCTTTTAAGCGGAAATAAGTCAAGACCCAATTTATAATAGTTAATACAGGGAATAGTATATGTCCCCACTTAAAGATAAATGAATTCAAATTTATAATATCACAATCTTTAAATAGATGAACAGCAACTACTCCACTCCAATAATACACAAAGCCAATGACAACCAGGATTATAAGTGTTTTAATAAAAGCATTCCTAGACCAGAAAATACTGCCCAACAAAAATAAAGATTGAATATACAGATTAAGCAAAATCAATAAAGTTCCCTCCGACCAGTTGTGACATAACGAATATTTACCATCTCCCTGATCAACGAAATACTTAAATTGCGTCGCTTCTATAGAAGGGACTTCCGAATATATCATTGCACAAACAAATACACGGGTATAGTCCGCCAATATTATAAAGAAATAGATAAGCAATGGAAGAATAAGTACATAGATCAGCCAATGAAGAAAGTACTTTTCAAAAGTAGTAGCAGGCACCATTAAATTTGTAATACGTCTTGTTTTAGACTTCATTGATTCAAATGCAAACGAAGCACCAAGACATGTAAATCCCCACCAAACCCACATCCAGGTGATCAGAGTAGTTACATGTACATTCGCGTCGTCAAACGAAAAAAGCGGATTATAGCTTTTGTATTCGAAATAGCCGGCCCATATCAATGCGATTGTCAAAACTCCATATATCATTAATGTACGAAGCATATACAACTTCCAATTTTCCGAAACCTCTTTATGGAGTAATTTTCCGAAACGGGAAAAACTAAAAAATGTATCCTTTATCATAATCTATTCATATTGAGCGTGAAACAATTTAGTGATCTTTTGTGGTTGTGCCAGTGTTGCATTAAATAGCAGTTCCAGGTTGATATCCGAATCTTCGCCATACTCATTCAGTAAAAGCAAACTATTCCCCTGCAGAGAAGGGACAGCAAAAAGCGCTTTATCCATCAGGCTACGGTCATCACTTTCCTTGAAGCACAATTTCTCGCAAATACGCACTATTGATTCGTTCAGCAACACCCGGCTTTCATCCATGATCATGACTGAATCCAGCATTTTGTCTATATCACGTATCTGATGAGTTGAAATTACAATAGTTTTATTCTCTGTCATCCCCGATGCCATAAATTTACGGAACTGGCTCTTTCCCGGAATATCCAGTCCATTGGTCGGTTCGTCCATCAGCAGAAGAGAAGTATTGGTAGCCAAAGCAAAACTCATAAACACTTTCTTTTTTTGTCCCATAGAGAGTGCTCCTAAATTCACATCCATATCCATTTCAAAACAATGAAGATACTTGTGCATATCCTCTTTGCTAAAGTTCGGATAAAAAGGAGCATTCAATTCAATATACTTTTTCAATGGAATAGAAGGCAATTCAAATTCCTCCGGAACCAAGAACATATCCTGCAACGTCATTGGCAGACGAGAACGGACATTTATATCATGGAACACTATTTTCCCTTTTTTCGGAGTCAATAACCCGGCTATCAAATAAAGGAGAGTAGATTTCCCCGCCCCATTGCGTCCTAACAGTCCATAAACCCGACCAGCCTCTAAAGAGAAAGAAAAGTCGTGTAATACCATGCGCTTTGATTTGGGATAGATAAAAGACAAATTTTCAGCTTTAATCATAATATTAATTTTTAAGTTCTTATAGTTAATACACGACGTCTAGTGTATTAGTTTAATAGTACACTACAAAAATATATATTCATTCCGAAATAACAAAAGAAAAAGAATATAAATTTGGCTGAATCATAGAAAATAAGCAGGAGAACCCAAAAATCTGACAAGAAAGTGTATAAACAAGAAATCCCCGCCAATCAAAGATGACTGGCGGGGACTTTCTAAAAATGGCGGCTACCTACTCTCCCACTGTTACGCAGTACCATCGGCGTGACGAGGCTTAACTTCTCTGTTCGGAATGGGAAGAGGTGGAACCCTCGTGCTATAACCACCTGAATAAATTCAATAAGGTTATGACATGATGAAAAGTAAAACTTAAGTAAGATATCAGAGTCAAATGAATGAACTTACTGATACGCTCGCTAAACGTATATATCGCGATCCGCACCGTCCGAAAGAAAGTGAACGGGCAATTAGTAATGCTCGGCTTTGATGTTACCACCTTTACACCTGCATCCTATCAACGTCATCGTCTTTAACGACCCTAAGAAATCTAATCTTGTGGCTGGCTTCGTACTTAGATGCTTTCAGCACTTATCCAATCCCGACTTAGATACCCAGCAATGCACCTGGCGGCACAACTGGTAAACCAGCGGTCAGTCCAACACGGTCCTCTCGTACTAGTGTCAGAGCCACGCAAATTTCATACGCCCA
>NZ_JAHQUN010000054.1:0-32382 GCF_019052485.1 Bacteroides sp. MSK.20.82 | reverse complement strand
GCCGATATTTATAAAGAACTGAAGAAACGGAATGCTGCTGCTCTACGAGGTTTCAATCCGAACCATTTTGCGCAAGTATTGATAAAAATGGGGGTAGAACGGAAGCATACGGAATATGGGAATGTATATTTGGTGGTAAGACGATGAATTTCACTTGCATTATATTATCTTATATAATGTGCCTATATCATCAAATTTTACGGATTACCCATCGACCTTCTTTGCGTCCTCCTTCACGAGAAAGTATACCTTTCTCTGTAAGAGATTCTATATCACGTTTAATAGTCCGTTCTGTCACGTTTGTCTTTTGGGACATTTCAGAGATAGTTATAGTTCCATCAGCTTGCATGAATTCAAGTATAATCTGTTGACGTTCTGTTAGTTCTTTCGTGACATCTTTCGTGACATCTTTCGTGACATACACTCGATTCTCAATATGAAGGATTAGTTTCACCTGCATCAGTTCCGGCTGCTCAACCAATTCCGGCTTCAGCCAATGCTTCTCATTCCACGCACTAAGGATGAGCGGGAAACCTGAGCCTAGGTTTTCTCCGTAACCTATCATACGGAGCATATGCTGCATTCGTTGGTTACGAGCTTTGGATTCGCCACCAGCATAGATTTGTTCAACAGGCAATTTCAATAAGCCTGGATTGGAAAGCACAAAGCGGTCATCATACTTCTCGACACGAAGAAGGCCATTCAGCATTAAGTCGGCATGGATAATCATATTGGTAAAAGCCTCACGCACTGCCTTATGCTGTGGTGTATCATCCTTACGGATAATGCCATCCATTTGGAATGGCCTTGGAATATCTCGCGTCAAACGGGGAACTACCATACGAATGAAGTTGAACAGATTATTCTCCCATGTACCGTCATAGGTCAGTCGGTCACTATAACGTTGGTCACCTATAAGGTTTGACTTGTCAATATAGTCCATGCGCAGATAATCAAAACGCTCACGTACCGGCAACCCTTTACCAAACATCAGAAGACCTGCTATAGTCAGACCTTCAGTACCATCTTTTCGGTTTACAACATAGCCACCAAGTTGCATCAAGAACTCCTTATGATCAAGACTATTCCAAATATGTTCTGGATTATTAGTCTTGAACATAACACGATAACCCTCTAATGTCGGGATGTCAATATCATCCATTGTGTAATACTCCAAGAACATACGATCATTGCCATCCTCGTAAGCATCGCGCACCATCATCTTTATCATTTGCTCTGTGCAGTGATAATCACCTTCATGGTTGCGTCTATAAGTACCACGCATCAAGTTGTTATTAATGTAAACAGGACGCAAATTATAATCGGCACGTGGTACATTTATCGCTATTACCTCCTTACCATTAACGCTAATCGTCTGAACATCCTCATCATGTAGCAGATTCACATTTACTTTCTCACGACTGTTAATAGTATTCCATAAATCCTTGCGTATTTTGTCTGCATCCTCAACACCAGTGATTGTGAATCTCATCAAAGAGTCTTTCTCTGCTACGTTTTCATATACCCCCAACAAAAGAATTCCACCATTCGTATTAGCAAATGCAGAATATGTTTCCCACAAAGAATTTGGCACACCATTTTGTGCCTTTTTGCATTCAAGCGTAACACGCTCACCATCTGCAAGCAGTTTATATATATCTTGTTCTGTCATATCTTCATTTTATTATAATATATTTCAAAAGAACAAAGATAAGCAATCGATTTTAGGAAAGAGTAAATTTCAGCATATTCTTATTGCATTCGGAAAAAAGAGAGTGTATCAACGCCAAACAACGCAGCTATTGCCAAGTGCCCCCTTTTACCGTACTTGCCCTGCCGAAGAAGTATTTCTCAGTTGTTTCCGCACCTCAGCCTCAGCAGAAGAGAAATATCTGCGACTTTCTGCCGCCGATATTTATAAAGAACTGAAGAAACGGAATGCTGCTGCTCTACGAGGTTTCAATCCGAACCATTTTGCACAAGTATTGATAAAAATGGGGGTAGAACGGAAGCATACGGAATATGGGAATGTATATTTGGTGGTAAGACGATGATTGAATTTGGTAACACGGCTGAAAGCACTGAAAGCGATATTTCCAGTTTTTAGGATAGTACTTTCAGCCGGAATATCGATGAACAAGGAGGTTCATGATAAAGCTGAACAATCTGAACCCTAATCGGTACTGTAATTCTCAATGTGATGCAAAGCAGTAGTAAATCATTCAAAACGGAATGAACGAAACACAATTTCACTAACTCCCCATACATTAGCTGCAAATTCTATTCGCTATATCTAAAATAGTTGAAGAAAATAATAAAACAACAACAGCGGTAAATAGAAAACATAGGCGGCAAAACATTCATTTAACCAAAAAATCATTCAAAAAACGATCAATTCACCCATTTCAAAAGACCATTTAAAAGATTGAAAAATTCACCTTCAAAATTGAAAAAAACACCAATTAACGATTTCGCATTTCTCCCATACCTTTGCAATGTCGATAAGGAACAAAAGTTTCTTGCGAAACAAACAAAAGAACAAAACAATAAAATTAGTATATAAACAATTAAAGAAACATTGCCTATTAGAAACAAACAAAATCATTCCTCTCGGAAGTTACTTCTTTTTCCTTATATAATATAAGGGCTTCCTATTAAAAAGAAAATGATGTTTTAACAAAACAAACGACCCTCATCCTTTAGATGACTCTCCTAAAAAAAAGAAAAAACAATTAGCGTATTATACATACATAGTATAATATGCAAACCCTAAAAAAAAGAATTATAGCATCACACATTAAAATCAAAACTAAAATGAAAGTAAAGAATTTATTATTAGCAGGTTTGGCAGTAGCAGCCATGACAGCTTGTAGCAATGACGAAATCATTGACAATGATGGAATCCAAACAAATGGTGAAAATGCAGCAATGCAAATCAATTTCCAGTTTCCCACAACTAGAGTTGTATCAGATGGTGGCACAAATGCAGGTATAGATATTGAGTATGCAGCTACTGAAATTACAGCAGTTTTAGAGTACACTGAAACAAACAAAAGAATTGTTGTAAAAGGATTAACCTTTGGTCAACAAACTGAAAGTGGTGCTAGAATATACAGCACAGAGAAATTCCAAGTTGAAGCAGGAAACAATGTAAAGGTTTACGCATTTATTAATCCTATTATGGAGATACCAACAACTGGTTTGGAGAATTTAAAGGTTGGAAAACAAAAATTACCAAGTGAAGGTTTGGATTATATAGCTGAAACAATAGCTAAATCTGGTAATTTTATGATGAGCAATGTTAATGGAGAACCTACTGTAATAAAAGCAATTGTAGGTGGAACAGATACCAATACAGCAAACATTAGCGTTGAACGAATCAGTGCAAAATTAACAGAAGAGACAAAGCGCTCTATAGACAACAAATATGAATTAACAACTCCCACTTTCGTAGGACCAAAGGTGTATGTACAAATTTTGAGCCATACATACACTAATCTAGCTGACGATTCTTATGTACTTGGTGGTAGAAATGCAGCATGGTCGTCATTCTTACACCCATATAAAACAGGTGAAGTAAGTGAGACTGATTACAGATGGTTGAATGCAACAGGAACAACATACGTACTCGAAAATTTAGGTAGTGAATGGAATACAGCAACTAGCACCAGCGTTCTTTATCAAGGACAAGTTTTCTTCGAAAATGACGGAAATCAAGAAATAGCAGGAACATTCTACAGCAGACCTAAATTACAAAGTGATGGTGAAACATGGAAAGTTCAAATTTACAAGAATTGGGAAGAATTATGTGCAGATGTTGATCTTACTGGTATTGGAGAAAATGACGACGTAGCTTTGGCTAACAGAAGTATCATGAGATATGCAGGAGGAAAATGCTATTATCAAGCACCTATCGAGCATTTTGGTGTTGGAGCTAATATCGCTCGCAATAACTGGTACCAACTAAAAGTTACTTCTATTGCTGATTTAGGTTATCCGAAACCTGTACCTCCAACTCCTGAAAATGAAACGAAATTAATGATGAGTGTTACTATAGCTCCTTGGACTATCCATATCAATAATGTTGGTCTTTAATCAACTATAATAAATTAATTTAGGGAGAAGTCTCTTCTCCCTAAATTATACTCCGAAAGAAGAGAGTATCACATTCAAACAAAACATCCGCTCTTTAAAAGCATAAAAAGTAAAAACAATGAAACGAATCCTAACTACCATACAAGAAAAAGCAAATAACATATTGTTATTCACAATATTGGCTGGTGCAATTACATCTTGTGATTCCATTTTGGATTACAATGAGAATTGTGACATCGAATATTGTGTCAAGTTCAAGTATGACTACAATATGGAAGAAAAGGATGTATTCGCCGAACAAGTAAGAACTGTTACTCTTTACGCTTTTGACGATAATAACAATCTTGTTTTCCAGAACACCGATGAAGGTGAGCCATTAGGAGAAGAAACCTACGCGATGAACGTAGATATAGATCTCTCGCAATACCACCTGGTGGTATGGGCAGGATTAAATGATGAATCATTTGCAGTCCCTTTGCTATATCCCAATCAAGCTAAAATTGACGAATTAAGAGTAAAAACATTACGCAAAGAAGCTACTCGCAGCACCACCGAGGATGAAAAGGGACAATACATAGTAGACAACAGCCTACATTCACTCTGGCATGGAGAGGTTAAAAAAGGAACTACCACTCGTAGCGGCAGACAGCAAATCACCGAAGTCTCATTAGTAAAAAATACCAATACAATCCGTGTCGTTGTAGCACAAGTAAACCAATCAGGAGGACCTGTAACCCGCTTGACACAAAAAACTTTCGAATGCGCCATATACGACAATAATGGTTACATGAACTATGACAACACGCTATTAGAAGATAACTTATTGACTTACAAGCCATACAATGTCACATCGGATGTAGTCAGTACCCGAGCTTTTAGTTCTGCAGATGAACCTGCCAAACAATACAACGGTATCGTTAGCGAAATGAGCGTGGCAAGACTTGTGGAAAGCCAAAAGCCGGAGTTGACAATCAAAAATACTGCTACTCAGGAAGTATTATTCCAAAGTTCCGACTTGGTGAAATACTTCGAAGAAGTAGATGCCGAAAAATATAAAGATCGTAATTATTCTCTTCAAGAATACTTAGACCGAGAAGATAAATATGAACTAGTGATTTTTGTAGATGAGAAATTGGCACTCATCAAAACTGTAATCCAAGTAAACGACTGGATCATCCAACTCAATGATATCGAACTTTAAAATAAAGCAAAAAATGAAATACTCTCATTTGACATATTATCTGCTAGCTATCTTATGCATGATGGCAACATCGTGTGTCTCAGACGGAGTCATGGGTGATTGTCCGATCGATAACAACGACCAAGCAGTACTAATAGAAGGTGGCAAAGTCAATTTCGCATTAACTTTCCCGACTTCTTCCACACGAGGCATAAATGGCTCATCAGAAGGTTTAGCAAGCGAACGAACAATTAACGATGTTCAAGTATACACTTTCGTAGGAGGAAAATTCGTTGAGAAAGTAAAGTATATTCTGATAAGCGGCACCAACGGAGATGCAACCCGCTTTGTAGAAGGAAAACTGACAGAGACATATATGACAGGAACCGCTATGGATTTTGTGGTAATGGTGAATACGGAAAGTAAGGGTGTGCAATCTCCTACCATGACAAAAGGAAACAGTAAAGCTGATTTATATAAACAATTGGTTTATAGTTATGAAGGCAAAAACTGGTCAACAAATATTCCGATGTGGGGAGAGGGAACTATTGCATCCATTCAATCGGGAGAATATAATATAGGAGAACTTACATTGCAACGTGCTATTGCCAAAGTGAATGTAACGGTGAATGACGGTAAAGGATTGGAAAACTTTGAAATCACCAATGTAAGTTTACACAATTACAATAATGGCGGATATTGTGCTCCGACCAATGCGAATGGTCAACCTTCTATCCCAACCAATGTTGTTAAAGCAACAACACCTCTGTCTGCAGGCTCTCTGAGCGGAACGCAAGGCAATAATATTGAGAATAAATTCTATATTCCAGAACATAAGAACATAGGTGTAGATAAAGCTGAACAGCTCTATTTGAAGATAGAAGCAAAAGTGAAAGGACAAATAAAATACTATGATATTATGTTCAGTGAAAATGGAAGTGATTATGACGTTCTTCGTAACTATATGTATGTATTCAATATTACTAATGTAAAGGTGGAAGTAGATGTCAATCCTATTTTAGAATATGAAGTAAAAATATGGGAAGAAAAAACTGTGAATATTCCGTCATTTAATTAATGCAAGGAGGATAATCAGATGAAAAAGCAAAACAATATATTGAAATTAATAAAAAATATAACATACTTGACATTAGCTTGTATAGCTTTTAATGCTTGTACAGATGAAGAAATATATAAATCATCAGAGATTGTAGAGGGAGTTCCCGTAGAGGTCGGATTTAAATTCACTATACCTTCCATGCAGAAAGTCAGTACTCGCGGATTAAGCGATGAAGGAGAATTCCAAGTAAACGACCTGTATGTCCTCATCTTCAATGCCAACAACGACCAGGCTAGAAAAACTGGAGGAGGGTACTATAACAGTGATCTGATTAAGAATGTTATTACAGGTAACCAAGCAAACGGGAAAGTTTCTTCCGGCACACTAACATTAAAAACAACTAGTGGAGAAAGCCTTATCTACGCAGTAGCCAATGTAAAAGGTAACGATCTAGGTGGTGATATCACTGCAGCATTAGAGAACGTTAATTCATTAGCCGATTTTAAAAAGTTGTCTGTAGCATTGACAATCAAAGCGAATGTGGAGCGTTCGTCGCCCGCACTTGTGATGAGTGGTGCTTATATAGATGGAAGCACACAACCACAAACTGGATATTGTAACATTCCGGCACAGTCAACCACTCTTAGCGGAAAGATTAGCCTCACCCGTCTGGACTCACATATTATCTTCAAGATTACTCCAAACATGCAAGCTAATGGAGGAAAGATCAAAACATTTACTCCAAAAAGTTGGAGAGTATACAATGTGCCCAATAAATCTTATATAGTAGCTCAAGACGCTGATGCAGTCGGTAATACAGCAGAAGATTACGAGAATACAGAATCTTCTATTAGGTTTGGAGAACAAACTGATAACATTTATGATTTCGACTTTTATATGTTAGAAAACCGAAAGAATGCCAAAACTTATGAAGGTAGATCAATCGAGAATTACAAACAACGTGAAGAAGAGGTCAAAACTAATGAACATAAAAATACAGGAGAATATAAATATGTAGAACCTTATGCGACCTTTGTAGAGATTAAGGCGCACATGGAAATTGAAAATGCAGACAATGACAATGGTATACGAGTAGCCGACGTTACTTACGTCATTCATTTGGGATATGTTGATAATGTTGCGGCTGACTTCAAAAATGAAAGAAATAAAAAATATACATATAATGTAACTATCAATAATGTAGAAGATATTGTTACGGAAGTAACAGAGGAGGGAAATCCGGAAAATACTCCAGGAGCAGAAGGTGATATCGTAGACTCACAGACTACTGTATATAATCTAGACGCTCATTATGGATATTTGATTTTAAAATTCAAGTACTCAGAAGTGAAAGATGGATTGCAATTCTATGTAAAAACTCCTTTTGGAGAAACAAATAATGACGACAAATCAGTAGTAGGTCATGATTGCAAATGGCTGCGATTTGCACGTTGCAATAACGAATCTACATTGGCAAATTATCCAAAAGATGGAAAGGGATTGATTAACTTGTTTGAATTAAAAGCAGATATCGAAGATCAATACCAGAAAGATACCAATAAAGATAATACATATTATTATACAGTATTTGTAGACGAATATTTTTACGAAAATAATCCGCTAGAAACTTCCTCTAATAATAATTGGGGGAACGAAAATTGGGAAGAATTTGTTAATAAAGACGACCGCTATGCACTACTAATCTTTAGTCCACAAAAAAGTCCGGATGGAGAAAGTAGCTATGCAAGTGCGAAATATATGATCACACAAAAATCTATCCAAACCTATTACAGCACAGAAAAATTTAATAGTGACAAAACTGCGCTAGGTATGGAACATATAGATGAAACAGGTGTACCTAATGGATGGGAAAGCGGAAGTTACGGCAGTTCTCAAGAAAATGGATATAAGAATACCTATCCTGTAGTTAACAACACCAATATAAGTAGCTACGGAACAGAAACTCTATCAAATGGTAAGAATACATTTACAATAAATGATGCAGCAAATGCTATTCAAGCATGCATGGCACGTAACAGAGATGAAAACAATGATGGAAAAATCAGCGGCTCAGAAGTAAAATGGTTCTTGCCTGCCATCAACCAGTTAGTTGGAATGTTCTTAGGTGCAGAAAGCTTACCAACTCCACTATTTGGTGATGGTGATAAGCAACCTGGAACATATACATATAATAAAAAAGAAATAGGAACTTATGGTACTTACCACTATATTAGTAGTGATAAGCAAAGACTGTGGTCAGAAGAAGGAGCCACTTTTGGTCCCGCTGCAGGTATACTTTATGCAAAAGCCCCCGAAAAGCTTAGATGTGTACGTACTTTAGGAATCAGTTCCCAATATAATAGTACAAGTAAAAAGGAAGGAAAGATATATAATATGAATAATAGTTATACATTCCAGATGGCTTATCTAGATAAGCAAAGTATACGTACCTCATTTATAGAGAATGGTGAATTAGATTTACATCACAATTTTAGTTCTTACAATAGACCTTATACTGCATTCCAAGTTGCCAATAAACGAATGACAATTGATGGGATAGAGACCAGCAACGGATGGGGAGGATCGAATAATAGACCAAGACCCACAAACTGGGAATCACTTGTAAAAAACAGTGGACTATCTCGTAGTGTATGTACAAATTACTTTGAGAATGCTAATAAGTCTGATAAAGGTTCATGGAGAGCACCTAATCAAAGAGAACTTATGATTATCTATCTTCAAGATCCGAGTTTGGTAGAATACCAAGTCACAGATGCTTATGATTATCGATATGGTTCTTTTACAAGAACATGTTGGAAATTCAACGAAAATGATCATTTTACTGTAGATAAGGACTTAATAACAAAAGGCACTGTTGGTTCATTTGTTCGTTGTGTTCGTGACGTTAAATAAATAAAACTTAAAAGTAAATATTATGACACCAAAAGACATCCTGCAACTAGAATCATCAGATATGCGCCAAGCCTATCTGTTTGAAGAGAACGGGCGCTGGTATGCTTATGAGCATTCAGCCAACCGAATCGAAAAATTTGTGAAAGGCTTTGTAGACTTCAAACACAAAGTGCAAGATGTCTGCGGTCGGATAAAAGTAGAAATCGACCTCAGTATTTTGGAAAAGTGTTCCATCACGCTGTGTGAAGATTCGCTGCTTGTACTTGATTGCCCTGCAGCATAAAAAACTGTAGAAGAGTATAAGCTTCATAACTCGTAGTAAGAAATTACACAATATATTGTTTGTTTTGTTTGTGTTCCTCAATCCACTCAGAGGCAGCTTGTGAAAGTAGCGCTGAGTGGGTGGGGATTTTTTGTGCAAAAAGAAAATGAAAGGAGAACAAATGATGATGACAAATAAAAAAATAAAGATTAATGGATGTACTCCTATAGAAGACTTGATCACCGAAGATTTTGGTGCTATAGGAACCCCCGAAAGAGATGAATTCGAGCGAGGATGCGAAGCCTTTATCATATGGGACGAAAAATAAGTTTCACGATTTGGTGATTTTGACAGGAAAACATGGAAACATAAGTTATAATTCGCGAAATGTCTTCAGATTGCATTGCCCATAAGAAAGGCTTCCAACCCGTAGAAGCCTTTTTAACTTGTCAAAGTGATAGCTTCATGTCAATGAAGCAAAAATGATAGCTATATTTACAAAGCTTGTTTTGTTTGTGAACAACAATTCACCGGAAGCATAAGTTATGATTCGCAGGAGTTCACATGATTTGCATATCTGATTATTTATTGCGTTCTTTGTATTACATAAAATGTATAACGTAAAAGATGAACGACTTCGAGGAATACATAAGACAGAGCGAACCGCATAAGCGGGAGAAAGGATACGCTTGGCAAACAGCCATTGGCCTGCAAGCTGTTGATGGTCTTAAACCTTCGGAATATTTGAAGGAAAAAGCCCGCCAACACATTGAAGGGGATATCACTATTGACGAGGTCAAACAATTAGTTGATAGTTATTACAAATCAAAGGTTGCCCGTTCATCTAGCGAAGATCGTACGGAAGAAGCCGATAAGGTCTCAGCCAGAATAACAGAGATCCTTTCGGAGAATACATTCACATTCTCACCTATCGAATACTTGGCTATTCATCGGCATTTATTTGAAGGCATATTCAGCCATGCCGGACAAATACGGGATTACAATATTACAAAGAATGAATGGGTACTGAAAGGAGCAACAGTACTTTATGCCAGTGCAGGAAGTATCCGCGAAACCTTGGAATATGATTTCTCTCAAGAAAAGATTTTTGATTATAAAAATCTGAATATAGATGAGGCCATCAGACATATTGCCCGATTCGTTTCTGGAATATGGCAAATACACGCCTTTGGTGAAGGAAATACACGCACAACAGCCGTATTCACGATCAAATATCTGCATACTTTTGGATTCAATTTCAGTAACGAGACCTTCGCCAACCATTCTTGGTACTTCCGCAATGCTCTCGTCAGAGCTAACTATAATGACCTAACCAAAGGTGTGTATGCCACGACCGAATTTTTAGAAAAATTCTTCAGAAACCTGATTCTCAACGAACAAAATGAACTTAAAAATCGAAATCTACAGATCGACGAAATCGAAAAGGAAGCCATTCAAAGTGCAAAACAGACTGATATGGATATCCCAAAGTGCAAAAATTGCACTTTAGACTGCACTTTGGAAGAGATAGCCGTACTTAACTACCTCAAAGAAAAACCAAATGCAACACAAAAAGAAATAGCACAGCACATAGGAAAATCTGAGAGAACCGTCAAATCCATGACCGTAAACTTAAGTGAAAGAGGTATTATAGAACGCAAAAACGGACGTCGTAATGGCTTTTGGGAGATCAAGAAATGAATATCTTATGTGAGTGATTCTTTGCATATCTGATTATTTATTGTGTTCTTTGTATTACATAAAATGTATAACGTAAAACATGTAATAGCCATGAAGCCTAATAATCCTTTCCTCGTATACGGTTACAATAGTCCGGATTGGTCCCAAAATTATACAAGAGTAATTGTATATTGATAACACAGGTAATTGAACAGAGGCAATCTGAAAATGAAAACTTTTCGAAACATATCTACTTTTTATCACATTATCTTTGTTTATCTCTTATAAACCTGTATATTTGGAGTATTATAACTGATACATTTATATTAATACAGAATTACTATGAGTCATACCATCTTCCTAATCATCGCCCTCGTCACTACAGGAATTTTTCTTATTCAATTCGTATTATCCATTTTCTTCGGAGACATAGATGCAGATGTGGACGTGGATGCTGATATCAGCAGCGTAGTATCTTTCAAAGGTCTCACCCACTTCGGGATCGGATTCGGATGGTATATGTACCTCGTAGGAAATGCCGATATAGCAAGTTATGCAATCGGAATTCTGGTAGGTCTGTTCTTTGTCTTTGCCGTATGGTTTCTTTATAAGAAAGCCTATCAACTGCAGCAAGTGAACCGGTCTGAAGAGACCGATCAATTGGTAGGACGGGAATGTACCATTTACTTCAAGCAAAGTGATAACAAATATACCGTACAGACAAACCGGGACGGCGCCATGCGCGAAGTGGACGTGATCTCCGAAACCGGAAAAGCATATCAGACCGGAGACAGAACAATCATCAGCAGCTACAAAGACGGAACTTTATACATTAAATAACTATTCAAATACACAATTTTATGACACAAGAAATGCTAATCATGGCTGCTATACTAGTGGCGGTCATTCTGCTTACTTTTATCGGCATCCTGTCGCGTTACCGTAAATGTAAGAGTGACGAAGTCCTCGTTGTATACGGTAAAACAGGGGGAGAAAAGAAATCAGCCAAGTTATATCACGGTGGGGCCGCTTTCGTATGGCCGATCATTCAGGGCTACGAATTCCTTTCTATGAAACCATTGCAGATAGACTGTAAACTGACAGGCGCCCTATCTGCCCAAAATATCCGTGTGGACGTACCCACTACCATCACCGTAGCTATCAGCACAGACCCGGAAGTGATGCAGAATGCTGCCGAACGTATGCTGGGACTGACAATGGATGACAAACAGAACCTGATTACGGATGTAGTATACGGTCAGATGCGTCTGGTGATTGCAGACATGACTATCGAAGAGCTGAACTCCGACCGTGATAAATTCTTGTCTAAAGTAAAAGACAACATCGACACGGAACTTCGCAAGTTCGGTTTGTATCTGATGAACATCAACATCAGTGATATCCGCGACGCTGCCAACTACATCGTCAACCTGGGTAAGGAAGCTGAAAGCAAGGCTCTGAACGAAGCACAAGCCAACATCGAAGAACAGGAAAAGCTGGGTGCTATCAAAATTGCCAATCAGATAAAGGAACGTGAAACAAAGGTTGCGGAAACCCGCAAAGATCAGGATATCGCCATCGCCGAAACTAAAAAGCAACAGGAAATCTCTGTAGCAAATGCGGATAAGGAGAGAATCTCTCAGGTAGCCTTTGCCAACGCAGAAAAAGAATCGCAAGTGGCCAAAGCGGAAGCGGAAAAGAATATCCGCATCGAGCAGGCAAACACCGAAAAGGAAAGCCGTGTCGCCGAACTGAACTCCGACATGGAAATCAAACAGGCAGAAGCTGCTAAGAAAGCGGCTATCGGACGTAATGACGCACAGAAGGAAGTGGCCTTATCAAATGCCGAATTAGCCGTCACACAGGCAAATGCCGACAAGCAAGCCGGTGAAGCCGCTGCAAAATCGGAAGCTGCCGTACAAACTGCCCGGGAAATCGCCCAAAAAGAAGTGGAAGAAGCAAAAGCGAAGAAAGTAGAATCTTCACTGAAAGCTGAAAAGATCGTTCCGGCAGAGATCGCAAGACAGGAGGCTATCCTTCAGGCAAATGCCATCGCCGAAAAGATTACCCGTGAAGCGGAAGCACGTGCAAAAGCGACTTTGGCACAAGCGGAAGCGGAAGCCAAAGCTATCCAACTGAAACTGGAAGCGGAAGCAGAAGGTAAGAAGAGGTCATTGCTCGCAGAAGCAGAAGGTTTCGAGGCTATGGTCAGAGCAGCAGAATCGAACCCTGCCATCGCCATCCAATACAAGATGGTAGACCAATGGAAGGAAATTGCCGGAGAACAAGTGAAGGCTTTCGAACACATGAACCTAGGCAATATCACCGTATTCGACGGAGGAAACGGAGGTACAAGCAATTTCCTCAGTTCACTGGTGAAAACAGTAGCCCCAAGTCTCGGTGTACTGGATAAACTGCCTATCGGCGAAACGGTAAAGGGTATCATCAACCCGGAAAGCAAAACGGAAGAGAAACCTGCCGGAAAGCCGGAGGAGAAAAAAGAAGAGAAGAAGAAATAACCAATAAATTATTTCATAGAGATTGCCTGCCTTCATTTTGAAGGTAGGCATTTTTTTATATCTTTGCGAGCAAAATATTAAAAATGAATAACCATAAACTTCACCTTCTGCCTTTATTTATATTGATTACGGGGCTTGTCACTCTCACTGCCGGCTGCAAAAAGAAAGATATGTCTCTCAAACTGAACGAACCCCGCAACATCCGTGGTGTAGTCAGTTACAAACGTTCTTTCCCGGATTTGAATGATAAACATCTCGCCGTGGCCCAAGCCGTCGGCATCTGCCCGCCGGAGGACAGGGACGCCGCCGAAAAGATGAAAGAACAGCTTATCCATATCACCGACAACCAATTTTACACAGTAGACTCTCTGACGCATTCCATCCCCTATCTGGTCCCCCGCGCCAGTGAATTGCTCGACACCATCGGCTCCAATTTTCTTGATTCACTGACAGCAAAAGGGTTGAACCCAAATCAGATTATCGTCACTTCCGTACTACGTTCGCAGAGTGACGTGAAGCGTCTCCGCCGTCGGAATGGAAATGCTTCCGCAAACTCCGCCCATTGCTATGGCGCAACCTTTGACGTCAGCTGGAAACGATTCAAAAAGGTGGAAGACGAAGACGGACGACCTCTGCAGGATGTCAATGCCGATACCTTGAAGCTCGTTCTGTCTGAAGTGTTGAGAGACTTGCGCCAAGCCGATAAATGCTACATAAAATATGAATTAAAACAGGGATGTTTCCACATCACTGCACGATGAGTATAAATTGCAATAAAATTCACCCGTAAACAGCCGAAGAATCCAAAACGTTTCACTAAATTTGCAGAAATTTTTCTTTAATACGATTCAATGATAGAGAAACTGATTGTTCTTGAGGATATTGACCCGGTTATTTTTTACGGCGTAAACAACGCCAATATACAGTTAATTAAAGCTTTATATCCGAAGCTACGCATCGTTGCCCGCGGCAATGTCATCAAAGTGCTGGGCGATGAGGAGGAAATGTGTGCCTTCGAAGAAAATATCACCAAACTCGAAAAATACTGTGCCGAATATAATTCGCTGAAAGAGGAAGTCATCATCGACATTATAAAAGGGAATGCTCCGCAAGCGGAACAGACCGGAAACGTAATTGTTTTCAGCGTTACCGGCAAGCCCATTATCCCACGAAGCGAGAACCAGCTGAAACTGGTGGAAGGCTTTGCCAAAAACGATATGGTATTCGCCATCGGCCCCGCCGGTTCGGGAAAAACATATACTGCCATAGCCCTCGCCGTCCGTGCGCTGAAAAACAAAGAGATCAAAAAGATTATCCTCAGCCGCCCCGCTGTAGAAGCCGGAGAAAAACTCGGTTTCCTGCCCGGCGATATGAAAGATAAGATCGATCCGTATCTGCAACCATTATATGATGCTCTGCAGGACATGATCCCCGCTGCCAAGTTAAAGGAATACATGGAATTGAACATTATTCAGATTGCTCCGTTAGCATTTATGCGTGGACGTACACTGAATGACGCAGTCGTAATCTTGGACGAAGCGCAGAATACCACTGTACAACAAATCAAAATGTTCCTCACCCGTATGGGTATGAATACCAAAATGATCGTTACGGGAGATATGACTCAAATTGACCTCCCCGCCTCACAAACTTCGGGACTGGTGCAAGCACTCCGCATCCTGAAAGGGGTAAAGGGAATCAGCTTTGTAGAATTGAACAAAAAAGATATTGTACGCCATAAACTAGTGGAACGCATCGTAGATGCTTACGAAAAATTCGACAAGGAGGCGAAAGCCGAAAGGGAGAAACGAAAGAATGAACAACTGGTTATCAACGGCGAACGACCGGTGAAACAGGTCAACAACTAGTCGTTTCTGTGATTTGTAACTTGTAATTTGTAATTATAATAAAACAATGAAAGCATTAACAAAAACAGATTTCAACTTTCCGGGACAAAAAAGCGTGTACCACGGAAAAGTGCGCGATGTGTACAACATCAACGGCGAAAAACTCGTCATGGTAGCAACCGACCGTATCTCGGCTTTCGATGTGGTTTTACCTGAAGGTATCCCTTACAAAGGCCAAATGCTGAATCAGATTGCAGCCAAATTCCTCGATGCCACTACTGACATCTGTCCGAACTGGAAAATGGCTACGCCGGACCCGATGGTTACTGTCGGAGTTTTGTGCGAAGGCTTTCCGGTAGAAATGATTGTACGCGGCTATCTGTGCGGTAGCGCATGGCGTACTTACAAAAGCGGCGTACGCGAAATCTGCGGTGTGAAACTGCCGGATGGTATGCGCGAAAACGAGAAATTCCCGGAACCGATCGTCACCCCGACAACGAAAGCGGAAATGGGACTGCACGACGAAGATATCTCTAAGGAAGAAATCCTGAAACAAGGACTCGCTACTCCCGAAGAATATGAGACTCTGGAGAAATATACACTGGCTCTCTTCAAACGTGGAACTGAAATCGCTGCTGAACGCGGTCTGATCCTCGTTGATACAAAATACGAATTCGGCAAGCACAACGGTACTATCTATCTGATGGACGAAATTCATACACCGGATTCAAGCCGTTACTTCTACTCTGACGGCTATCAGGAACGCTTCGAAAAAGGCGAACCTCAAAAGCAGCTTTCTAAGGAATTCGTTCGTGAATGGCTGATGGAAAATGGTTTCCAAGGCAAGGATGGTCAGAAAGTTCCTGAAATGACTCCGGCTATCGTACAGAGCATCAGCGATCGTTACATCGAATTGTTCGAGAATATCACCGGTGAGAAATTTGTGAAAGAAGATACCAGCAACATCGCTGAACGTATCGAAAAGAACGTTATGAATTTCTTGAGCAAATAAGCATGGATTACCCACAACAACATATCAAGCCTTACAACGAAGACGGTAAGAAAACCGAGCAGGTGGAACGTATGTTCGATAACATTGCGCATGCTTACGACAAACTGAATCATACCTTATCTTTAGGTATAGACCGCAGCTGGCGCCGTAAAGCTATTGCCTGGCTCCGTCCCTTCCGCCCACAGCACATCATGGATGTTGCCACCGGAACAGGAGACTTCGCCATCCTCGCTTGCCGCGAACTGAATCCTGACGAACTGATCGGAACGGATATTTCGGAAGGCATGATGAACGTGGGTCGTGAAAAAGTAAAGAAGGAAGGACTCTCGGACAAAATTTCTTTTGCCCGGGAGGACTGCACTTCTCTCTCCTTTGCCGACAATAGATTTGACGCTATCACCGTAGCATTCGGTATCCGCAATTTTGAAGACCTGGACAAAGGCCTCTCCGAAATGTGTCGTGTACTGAAACCGGGCGGACATCTGGTTATCCTGGAACTGACTACTCCGGATCGCTTCCCCATGAAGCAACTGTTCGCCATCTACTCGAAAGTAGTTATCCCATTGCTTGGCAAACTCCTCTCCAAAGACAACAGTGCCTACCATTATCTGCCGGACACTATCAAAGTATTTCCCCAAGGGGAAGTCATGAAAGGAGTCATATCGAAAACCGGATTCGGCGAAGTTCATTTCCGACGGTTGACATTTGGTATCTGCACACTTTATACAGCGACAAAATAATGAAGAATGATGAATAATTAATTTAATCCTTTCGTGTCATGGAAAAATACGGTTTAATCGGCTACCCCTTGCGACATTCGTTTTCAATCGGCTACTTTAACGAAAAGTTTAGGTCCGAAGGCATCAATGCGGAATATGTGAATTTCGAGATTCCCAATATCAATGATTTTATGGAAGTTATTGAAGAGAATCCCAACTTGTGCGGGCTCAATGTCACCATCCCCTACAAAGAGCAAGTGATTCCTTTTCTGAACGAACTCGATCGGGATACAGCTAAAATTGGCGCTGTAAACGTCATTAAGATTATCCGCCAACCGAAAGGAAAAGTAAAACTGGTCGGCTACAATTCCGACATCATCGGTTTTACACAATCTATTCAGCCGCTGCTACAACCTCAGCACAAAAAAGCACTGATCCTCGGCACCGGAGGTGCTTCCAAAGCTGTTTATCACGGACTCAAGAATCTGGGTATCGAAAGCGTGTTTGTATCGCGGACACACAAGACCGACGATATGCTGACTTACGAAGAACTGACTCCGGAAATCATGGAGGAATACACCGTAATCGTCAACTGTACTCCGGTAGGAATGTACCCCAAAGTAGATTTCTGCCCCAACATTCCTTACGAACTGCTCACTCCAAACCATTTGCTTTACGATTTGTTATATAATCCGAACGTCACTCTTTTCATGAAAAAGGGAGAAGCACAAGGTGCTGTTACGAAAAACGGTTTGGAAATGCTACTTTTACAGGCATTTGCCGCTTGGGAAATATGGCACCGATAAGATAAAGGTGCTGACAGCCGTTTTCTGATAGAGTTAAGAATATGGGCGTGATATTTTAATTGAGGGGATTTATTATGAAGAAAAGAGCAGTCTACAGCATTATTATTATCATGCTGGTACTTACCAGTTGCACAATCGGCGGGAGTTTTTATATGTTGAACTTCTCCTTGACGCCGAATGCCAAAATATTGTCTAAAGACGCCGATTCATATCCCTATATGTACAGAAACTATCCTTTCCTGCGTCCGTGGGTGGATAGCCTGAAACAAGTGAATGCTCTGAAGGATACATTCATTATCAATCCGCAAGGCATACAGTTACACGCTTTTTACATCACCGCACCTGCTCCAACCAGTAAAACGGCGGTAATCGTTCATGGATACACCGACAATGCTATCCGTATGTTCATGATCGGCTATCTGTATAATCGTGATCTGGGATATAATATCCTGCTTCCCGACTTGCAACATCAGGGAGAGAGCGAAGGACGAGCCATCCAAATGGGATGGAAAGACAGGATCGATGTTTTGCAATGGATGAACATTGCAAATGAAATCTTTGGAGACAGTACTCAAATGGTAGTACATGGTATCTCAATGGGAGGTGCCACCACAATGATGGTATCCGGCGAAAAGCAGCAACCTTATGTGAAATGTTTTGTAGAGGATTGCGGCTACACCAGTGTATGGGATGAATTTTCGCACGAACTCAAATCTTCCTTCCACCTGCCTGCTTTCCCGTTAATGTACACTACAAGCTGGTTATGCGAGAAAAAATACGGATGGAACTTCAAAGAAGCTTCCTCGCTAAAGCAGGTAGAGAAATGTGAGCTGCCCATGCTGTTTATTCATGGAGACAAAGATACATATGTCCCCACATGGATGGTTTATCCGCTCTATGAAGCAAAGCCGGAACCCAAAGAACTCTGGATCGTACCGGGAGCAGCCCATGCCCTCTCGTACAAAGAGAATAAACAGGAATACACCGACAAAGTACGGGATTTCGTCGGGCGGTATATTCATTAAACCTATTATAACAAGGAGTTTTGGAATCATAACAGAAAAAGTTTCTATATTTGCAAATGTAAAATGATTGTTATGAAATCAATATTGACGCTTATACTTGCTACTTTTCTACTGATTCCACTGCAAGCCCAAGAAAAGGTATATACGGTAGACAACTTGCCAAAAGTACATCTGCAAAATAAAATGCAGTATGTATGCAATCCGGCAGGGATACTTTCGCAAGCTGCTTGTGACACAATAGACACTATGCTCCACGCTCTGGAACAACAGACGGGGATTGAAACGGTAGTTGCCATAGTTCCTTCGATTGGTGATATGGAGTGTTTTGATTTTTGCCATCAGCTGCTCAATCAATGGGGAGTAGGCAAGAAAGGAAAAGATAACGGACTCGTTATCCTGTTAGTCACCGACCAACGCTGCATCCAGTTTTACACCGGATACGGTTTGGAAGGGGTACTTCCCGATGCAATATGCAAACGTATCCAGACTAAGTACATGATTCCATATCTGAAAGACGGCAACTGGAATGAAGGAATGGTAGCCGGAATCCGGGCGACTTGCCAGCGACTTGACGGATCAATGGAAAATGAATCGCTTTCTGAATCGAATAATGAATCGATGGATTTCATTTTCGCTGTTATCCTGTTCGCTGTAATCGGTGTAGGGATAGCGTTCTTTGCCGCAAGAAATCAGAGCCGTTGCCCCAAATGCGGGAAACATGCCCTGCAAAGAACCGGAAGCAGACTTGTATCACGTGTCAATGGGGTAAAGACGGAAGATGTCACCTATACTTGCAAGAACTGCGGAAATACAATCATACGTCGTCAGCAAAGCTACGATAGCGACTATCACAACAGAGGGGGTGGCGGAGGCGGTCCGTTCATCGGCGGATTCGGAGGCAGTGGCGGAGGCTTTAGCGGAGGCAGCTTCGGTGGAGGAATGGGAGGCGGCGGTGGAGCCGGTTCACGATTCTGATCCCTACAGATAATATTAAATAATCAAATACTCATCAAAAAGTAAGAAACATGAAAAAGTCAATTATCATCATTTTAGCCGTTGTGGCTATCCTTGTCATATGGGTAGTCAGTGTATATAACGGTCTTGTCACCATGGATGAGAATGTTAGCGGACAATGGGCCAATGTAGAAACCCAATACCAACGTCGCGCAGACCTGATACCCAATCTTGTAAACACCGTAAAGGGATATGCTTCTCATGAAAAAGAGACATTGGAAGGAGTGGTAGAAGCACGTAGCAAAGCCACACAGATCAAAGTGGATGCCGAAGGTCTGACTCCGGAAAAGCTGGCAGAATATCAAAAAGCACAGGGTGCTGTAACGTCTGCACTTGGCAAATTATTGGCTATCACAGAGAATTATCCTGACTTGAAAGCCAATCAGAATTTCCTTGAATTACAGGCACAGCTGGAAGGTACCGAAAACCGTATCAATGTAGCCCGTAAAAACTTCAATGATGCGGCACAATCGTACAACACCAATATCCGCCGTTTCCCGAAAAACATATTTGCAGGGATGTTCGGATTCGACAAGAAAGCATACTTTGAAGCGGAAGAAGGAAGCGAAAAAGCTCCGAAAGTAGAGTTCTAAAGGATGATTTCTTAAAGAACTTCCAAGCTAAAATCGGAATCGCCGTTACCTGATTTATTCAGATAACGGCGATTCCAGCTCTTAACCACCACGAAAGGACTTCCATAAAAGAGCGTTAAAAAGGAACTTTTGCTCCTGTCTCTTTAACGGTTTAACTAGTCTCTTTCCACTATCAATCAGCATAATGATTAAAATAATACGAACCATTAATTAACACTTTTATGTTTTATTCTTCTTCCGGACGAAGCTTGATAAACAAATAGTTGGCTGTACGAAAAAAAAGCAGTACTTTTGCAGCCGTATACAAAAAATAATTCTTTAACTCATGAGTAATCAACGATACATGATGCGGGGCGTAAGCGCATCAAAAGAAGATGTGCACAACGCCATCAAGAACATCGACAAAGGAATTTTCCCAAAAGCATTCTGCAAAATTATTCCCGATATACTGGGTGGGGACCCGGAATATTGCAACATCATGCACGCCGACGGCGCCGGAACCAAATCTTCCCTTGCTTATATGTACTGGAAAGAAACAGGCGATTTGTCTGTGTGGAAAGGTATTGCACAGGACGCATTGATTATGAATATCGACGACCTTCTTTGTGTAGGCGCTGTAGACAATATCCTCGTTTCTTCAACTATCGGACGCAATAAACTGTTGATTCCCGGCGAAGTAATCTCCGCTATCATCAACGGAACAGACGAATTGCTGGCTGAACTCCGTGAAATGGGTGTAGGTGTATATGCTACCGGTGGCGAGACTGCTGATGTCGGCGACTTGGTTCGTACTATTATCGTAGACTCTACCGTAACCTGCCGCATGAAACGCTCGGACGTTATTAACAATGCCAATATCCGTCCGGGAGATGTCATTGTAGGCCTTGCTTCTTACGGACAGGCTACCTATGAAAAAGAATATAACGGAGGTATGGGCAGCAACGGTCTGACAAGTGCCCGCCACGACGTTTTCGGCAAATACCTCGCAGAGAAATATCCGGAAAGCTATGATGCCGCCGTACCTGAAGAACTGGTTTACTCCGGAGGATTAAAACTGACAGATACTGTAGAGGATTCTCCAATTGACGCAGGTAAACTGGTACTCTCTCCTACCCGCACCTATGCTCCGGTAGTGAAAAAGCTACTTGACACCTTACGTCCGGAAATCCACGGTATGGTTCATTGCTCCGGTGGTGCGCAAACCAAAGTGCTGCATTTCGTAGAAAATGTCCGTGTAGTAAAAGACAATCTTTTCCCTGTTCCTCCTCTGTTCAAGACTATTCAGGAACAAAGCGGTACAGACTGGGCGGAAATGTACAAGGTATTCAATATGGGACACCGTCTTGAAGTTTACCTGTCACCGGAACATGCAGAAGAAGTGATCGCTATTTCCGAATCATTCGGCATTCCTGCACAGATAGTAGGACGTATCGAAGCGTGTGACCAGACTGAATTAATCATTAAAAGCGAGTTCGGAGAATTCAGATACTAAAGAATGGCAGATAACAGTACCATATTAGAAAAACTAGACGGACTTGTAGCCCGTTTTGAAGAAATATCTACCCTCATCACCGACCCGGCAGTAATTGCCGACCAGAAACGTTATGTCAAACTGACCAAAGAATACAAGGATCTGGATGACTTGATGAAAGCCCGCAAAGAATATATCCAACAGTTAGGCAACATCGAGGAAGCCAAAAACATCCTTTCGAATGAGTCGGACGCTGACATGCGTGAAATGGCAAAAGAGGAGATGGACAACAGTCAGGAACGTCTTCCGGCATTAGAAGAAGAAATCAAACTAATGCTCGTTCCTGCCGATCCGCAAGACAGCAAGAACGCCATCCTCGAAATCCGTGGTGGTGCAGGAGGAGACGAAGCCGCAATCTTTGCCGGCGACCTTTTCCGTATGTATGCCAAGTTCTGTGAAACCAAAGGCTGGAAAATGGAAGTATCCAATGCAAATGAAGGAACAGCCGGAGGATACAAAGAAATTGTTTGCAGCGTCACAGGAGATAATGTCTACGGAATATTGAAATATGAATCGGGTGTACACCGCGTACAACGTGTTCCTGCCACAGAGACACAAGGACGTGTGCATACTTCCGCCGCTTCGGTGGCCGTACTCCCCGAAGCCGAAGAATTTGACGTAGTCATCAATGAAGGAGAAATCAAATGGGATACCTTCCGAAGTGGCGGTGCAGGCGGACAGAACGTTAATAAGGTAGAATCCGGTGTACGCTTGCGTTATATCTGGAAGAACCCGAATACAGGCGTTGCAGAAGAAATCCTGATTGAATGTACAGAAACCCGTGACCAACCGAAGAACAAGGAACGCGCCCTGGCACGACTCCGTACCTTTATCTACGACAAGGAACATCAGAAGTACATAGACGACATAGCTTCCAAACGTAAGACAATGGTATCTACCGGCGACCGCTCGGCTAAAATCCGGACATACAACTACCCTCAAGGACGTATCACCGATCATCGTATCAACTATACCATCTATAATCTTGCCGCTTTTATGGACGGAGATATTCAAGATTGTATCGATCACCTGATCGTGGCAGAAAATGCGGAACGCCTGAAAGAAAGTGAACTCTAAAAATTATAGTATAGACATGAATAAACAACAGCTATTTGAAAACATAAAACGCAAGAAATCATTCCTTTGCGTAGGGCTTGATACCGACATCAAGAAGATTCCCGAACACCTGTTGAAAGAAGAAGATCCGATCTTCGCATTCAACAAAGCGATTATCGACGCAACAGCCGATCTGTGTATCGCTTACAAACCTAATCTCGCTTTTTACGAAAGTATGGGCGTGAAGGGCTGGATCGCATTTGAGAAAACAGTAAAATACATCAAGGAAAACTATCCCGACCAGTTTATTATTGCCGACGCCAAACGTGGCGACATCGGAAACACTTCTGCCATGTATGCCCGTACTTTCTTCGAAGAGCTGGAGATAGATTCCGTCACTGTAGCTCCTTATATGGGTGAAGACAGCGTAACTCCGTTCCTTACTTACGAAGGCAAATGGGTGATCTTACTGGCACTGACTTCTAATAAAGGTTCCCACGACTTCCAGTTGACAGAAGATGCAAACGGCGAACGTCTTTTCGAAAAAGTACTACGCAAATCGCAGGAATGGGCAAATGACGAACGTATGATGTACGTAGTCGGCGCTACTCAAGGACGTGCTTTTGAAGATATTCGTAAGATTGTTCCCAACCACTTCCTGCTCGTTCCCGGTGTCGGAGCGCAAGGCGGTTCGCTCGAAGAAGTTTGCAAATATGGAATGAACAGTACCTGTGGCCTGATTGTTAACTCTTCCCGTGGAATCATCTACGTTGATAAAACAGAAAAGTTTGCCGAAGCTGCAAGGCTTGCCGCCCAAGAAGTACAGGTGCAAATGGCAGAGCAACTGAAAGCGATTCTTTAAAGAGAAGGAATGCCTTACGAAAGAAAGATAATCAACGATCCGGTATTCGGATTCATTAATATCCCAAAGGGGTTACTGTACGATATTGTACGGCATCCCCTTTTGCAGCGTCTTACCCGCATCAAGCAAGTAGGACTCTCGTCAGTAGTATACCCCGGCGCACAACATACTCGTTTCCAGCACTCACTAGGTGCGTTCTATCTGATGAGCGAAGCTATCACCCAACTGACCTCCAAAGGTAACTTTATATTTGACAGCGAAGCTGAAGCCGTACAAGCGGCTATCTTACTGCATGACATCGGACATGGTCCTTTTTCGCATGTGCTTGAAGATACGATTGTACAAGGAGTTTCTCACGAAGAAATCTCCCTTATGCTGATGGAACGAATGAATAAAGAAATGAACGGGCAACTTAGTCTTGCCATACAGATCTTTAAGGACGAATATCCGAAACGGTTTCTGCATCAGCTCGTCAGTGGTCAATTGGATATGGACCGCCTCGATTATCTTCGTCGTGACAGTTTCTATACCGGTGTTACAGAAGGGAATATCGGTTCTGCCCGCATCATCAAGATGCTTGATGTGGCCGACGACCGTCTCGTAATTGAATCCAAAGGTATCTACTCTATCGAAAATTTCCTGACAGCACGTCGCCTCATGTATTGGCAGGTATATTTGCACAAGACATCGGTAGCCTATGAACGAATGCTTATCAGCACGTTGCTTCGTGCCAAAGAACTAGCATCACAGGGAGTAGAACTGTTTGCTTCGCCGGCCTTACATTTCTTTCTATATAATGACATTAATCATACGGAGTTCCATAACAATCCCGATTGTCTGGAAAATTTCATCCAATTGGATGACAATGATATCTGGACTGCCTTGAAAGTATGGAGCAACCATCCGGATAAAGTTCTTTCCACACTTAGTCTGGGCATGATTAACCGAAATATCTTTAAAGTGGAAAATTCTGCCGAACCTATTGGTGAGGACAGAATAAAAGAGTTAACTTTGCAAATCAGCCAGCAACTAGGCATAACCCTTTCCGAAGCGAACTATTTTGTCTCTACCCCCAGCATCGAAAAGAATATGTACGACCCGGCAGATGACAGTATTGATATTATCTACAAAGACGGCACTATCAAAAATATTGCCGAAGCATCGGACATGCTAAACATCTCATTATTGTCCAAAAAGGTAAAGAAATACTATCTCTGCTACCAGCGATTGCATAGATAAGTATAAAATATTCATTCAATAACACGGAAATCTGAAAAAAAAATCCGTTATTTGTGAACTAATTTAATTTAAAATAAAGACATGGAGTTCTCGGCTAAGCAAATTGCAGCATTTATCCAAGGGGAAATCATTGGAGATGAAAACGCAACGGTACACACATTCGCTAAAATAGAAGAGGGAATGCCCGGAGCTATTTCTTTCCTGTCGAACCCTAAATATACGCCTTATATCTACGAGACACAATCAAGCATTGTATTAGTTAATAAAGATTTTGTCCCTGAACATGAGATTCGGGCTACTCTGATCAAAGTAGACAATGCTTATGAAAGCCTGGCGAAGCTGCTTAACCTCTATGAAATGAGTAAACCAAAGAAGCAAGGTATCGATTCACTGGCTTATATTGCCCCCAGCGCCAAAATTGGCGAGAACGTATACATCGGTGCCTTTGCCTATATCGGCGAAAACGCCGTTATCGGAGATAATACTCAAATTTACCCGCATACTTTCGTTGGAGACGGTGTGAAGATAGGCAATGGTTGTCTTCTTTACTCAAATGTAAATGTTTATCATGACTGCCGTATCGGTAATGAATGTATCCTTCACTCAGGTGCAGTGATCGGAGCCGATGGATTCGGTTTCGCTCCCACCCCGAACGGATACGATAAGATTCCACAAATCGGAATTGTGATCCTGGAAGACAAAGTAGATATAGGTGCCAATACCTGTGTAGACCGTGCTACAATGGGAGCTACCATCATACATAGTGGCGCTAAAATTGATAATCTTGTGCAGATTGCGCACAACGATGAAATTGGCTCACACACAGTTATGGCGGCTCAAGTTGGCATAGCAGGCTCTGCCAAAATCGGAGAATGGTGTATGTTTGGCGGTCAGGTAGGTATTGCCGGACATATCACAATCGGCGACCGGGTAAATCTGGGAGCACAATCAGGTATACCAAGCAGCATCAAAGCAGACAGCGTACTGATCGGGACTCCTCCTATGGAACCGAAAGCTTACTTCAAGGCTGCCGTTGTGACTAAGAATTTGCCGGATATGCAAAAAGAAATACGCAATCTGCGTAAAGAAGTAGAAGAATTAAAACAACTATTAAATAAGTAAATAAGTAACCAATGCTGAAACAAAAAACGCTGAAAGATAGCTTTTCACTGAGCGGGAAAGGTCTTCACACTGGACTTGATCTCACTGTAACTTTTAATCCTGCCCCGGACAATCATGGATATAAAATCCAGCGTATTGACCTGGAAGGACAACCAACTATCGATGCAGTAGCCGACAATGTGACGGAAACAACCCGTGGCACAGTATTGTCAAAGAATGGAGTCAAAGTAAGTACCGTAGAGCATGGTATGGCAGCCCTTTATGCATTGGGCATTGATAACTGCCTTATCCAGGTTAATGGTCCGGAATTTCCGATTTTGGACGGTAGTGCACAATATTATGTACAAGAAATAGAACGTGTAGGAACAGAAGAACAAAGTGCTGTCAAGGATTTTTATATCATCAAATCTAAAATTGAATTCCGGGACGAATCAACTGGTTCTTCTATCATCGTGCTACCGGACGAGAATTTTAGTCTGAATGTACTCGTTTCCTACGATTCAACCATTATCCCGAATCAGTTTGCAACACTTGAAGATATGCACAATTTCAAAGACGAAGTGGCTGCCAGCCGTACTTTCGTCTTTGTTCGTGAAATAGAGCCGCTTCTCTCCGCCGGCCTCATCAAAGGTGGTGACCTCGACAACGCAATCGTTATTTACGAACGCAAAATGTCACAGGAAAGCTATGACAAACTGGCTGATGTAATGGGTGTTCCTCACATGGATGCGGATCAGTTGGGGTACATCAATCACAAACCACTGGTTTGGCCGAATGAGTGTGCCCGTCACAAACTGCTGGACGTTATCGGTGATCTTGCATTGATTGGTAAACCGATTAAAGGTCGCATCATTGCTACCCGCCCCGGTCACACCATCAACAATAAGTTTGCGCGTCAGATGCGGAAAGAAATTCGCCTGCATGAAATACAGGCACCGACATACGACTGTAACCGCGAACCGGTGATGGACGTAAATCGTATCCGTGAGCTATTACCCCACCGTTATCCTTTCCAATTGGTAGACAAGGTAATTGAGATGGGTGCCAGCTATATCGTAGGTATCAAAAATATCACAGCAAACGAACCTTTCTTCCAGGGACATTTCCCACAGGAACCAGTGATGCCGGGCGTACTTCAAATAGAAGCAATGGCTCAGGTAGGCGGTTTGCTCGTTCTTAATTCTGTTGACGAACCGGAACGTTATTCTACCTATTTCATGAAGATAGATGGCGTAAAGTTCCGCCAGAAAGTAGTACCGGGAGATACACTGCTTTTCCGTGTAGAATTATTAGCCCCGATCCGTCGTGGCATCTCCACAATGAAAGGTTATGCATTCGTTGGCGAAAAAGTCGTTTGCGAAGCAGAATTCATGGCACAAATAGTAAAAAATAAATAAAACCAAAAACATGGTAAGTCCTCTAGCGTATATTCATCCCGAAGCTAAAATCGGAGAAAATGTAGAAATTGCGCCTTTTGTATTTATTGATAAAAACGTAGTTATTGGCGATAACAACAAGATTATGGCTAATGTGAACATCTTGTATGGTTCACGCATTGGTAATGGAAATACGATCTTTCCGGGTGCTGTTATCGGAGCAGTTCCACAGGACCTCAAGTTTCGTGGAGAAGAATCAACTGCTGAGATCGGAGACAATAATCTGATTCGTGAGAATGTTACAGTCAACCGTGGTACGGCAGCTAAAGGGCGTACCATTGTAGGAAGCAACAACTTATTAATGGAAGGGGTGCATGTAGCACACGATGCACTGATCGGTAACGGATGTATCATCGGCAACTCTACCAAGATGGCAGGTGAAATCGTTATTGACGACAATGCTATTATCAGTGCCAATGTATTGATGCATCAGTTCTGCCATGTAGGCAGCCATGTAATGATTCAGGGCGGATGCCGCTTCAGTAAAGATATCCCTCCTTATATCATTGCAGGACGTGAGCCCATAGCTTTCAGCGGTATCAACATTATCGGCCTTCGTCGCCGTGGTTTTGCCAATGAAGTGATCGAAAGTATTCATAACGCTTACCGTATCATTTACCAAAGCGGCTTGAATACGACAGATGCATTGAAGAAAATTGAAGATGAAGTTGAGAAGAGTCCGGAGATTGACTACATCATCAATTTCATCCGTAATTCAGAACGTGGTATTATTAAATAAACAGTTCAAAATAGTCATATTATGATATACAGATTTACTATCATATCTGATGAAGTTGACGATTTTGTCAGAGAAATACAAATTGATCCGGAAGCTACATTTCTTGACTTCCATGAAGCAATACTGAAATCAGTAGGGTACACAAACGACCAGATGACCTCCTTCTTTATCTGTGATGATGATTGGGAAAAAGAAAAAGAAGTCACTTTGGAAGAAATGGACGACAATCCGGAAATGGATAGTTGGGTAATGAAAGAGACTACTATCAGCGAACTGGTAGAAGATGAAAAGCAAAAATTGTTGTATGTATTCGACTACATGACAGAGCGTTGCTTCTTCATCGAATTGTCTGAAATCATCACCGGAAAAGATATGAATGGTGCCAAATGTACCAAGAAATCGGGTGATGCTCCGCCACAAACTGTAGATTTTGAAGAAATGGCTGCTGCAAGCGGTTCACTCGACCTGGACGAAAATTTCTATGGTGATCAGGACTTTGATATGGAAGATTTTGATCAGGAAGGCTTCGACATAGGTGGTAACGCGGGTGGCTCTTATGAAGAAGAGAAGTTTTAAGTATTAAGTATCAAGTATTAGGTATTAATTGCTATGCAGTGACAAGCAGTTAATACCTAATATTTTTATCCCCGACACTTTAATACTTAACACCTAATACTTAATACTTTAAAATCCATGCCCACTCTCATTGTTTTAATCGGACCTACAGGAGTAGGAAAAACAGAATTAAGCCTGCGACTGGCGGAGAACTTTCACACCAGCATTGTCTCCGCTGATTCGAGACAACTTTATGCTGAATTAAAAATAGGAACGGCGGCTCCTACCCCGGATCAATTAAAACGTGTGCCTCACTATCTGGTAGGCACTCTTCATCTTACCGATTATTACAGCGCCGCTCAATATGAGCAGGAAGCGATGGAAATCCTCCATCAATTATTCACAGAACATGAGGTAGTAGTACTTACTGGTGGATCAATGATGTATGTAGATGCCATCTGCAAGGGGATTGACGACATCCCTACCGTTGATGCTGAAACACGTCAGGTGATGCTGCAAAAGTATGAGGAAGAAGGATTGGAGCAACTTTGTGCAGAGCTCCGTTTATTAGATCCGGACTACTATCGCATCGTAGACCTGAAAAACCCAAAACGGGTGATTCATGCATTGGAAATCTGTTACATGACCGGAAAGACATATACATCTTTCCGCACCCAACAGAAAAAGGAACGCCCTTTCCGCATTCTTAAGATCGGATTAACCCGTGACAGAGAAGAACTGTATGACCGCATTAATCGTCGTGTAGACCAAATGATGGAGGAAGGATTACTGGACGAAGTACGTTCCGTACTCTCCTACCGGCATCTAAACTCTCTTAATACCGTAGGTTACAAAGAACTGTTCAAATATCTGGACGGAGAATGGGAACTCCCTTTCGCTATCGAAAAGATCAAGCAAAATTCACGCATTTATTCACGCAAACAGATGACATGGTTCAAAAGGGATGAAGAAATACGCTGGTTCCATCCGGAACAAGAAACGGAGATACTTGAGTACCTCCGTCTACAAAATCTGACTCATTTACCCAGTTTGGATACCTTCTGATAAACTTCCCGATAGACATTATTGCCCAACCGGAACAGAAGCGTCATTTTCTTTCCGTCAATCCGGTAAGATATAGGAACGATAGCATTTGCCGATCTGCCATGTTCATTACGCAGTTTCTCGCAGTAAAGGCCTTTTGCAATGATGCTGTACTCCCCCGAACGGGTAATTTTGTACGGGCAAAATACATCGTCCGAACTGCGGCTGCCTGAACTCACGTCTACAGCATCTTTGATATACGCATCCACATTGAAATAATTGCCATCTTTATCAAGTACCTTATATCTGACCACTTGCGAAGAGCCTTCACTCTGAACAAGTTTCCAGATTCCTTTTAAGTTTTGACTCATACAAAGTGCAGGTACAAGAAAAAGAAATGAAACAGCTAGTAAAATCTTACAAAATTGTTTTTTCATAATAATAAAATTTTAAGTTCAACAAATAGTTAATAATAGTGTATATCGCTTTTATTCCATATTTTTATTTCAACAGGATATAACTGCTCATTTTTAATCAAATAATGTATCCTCTCATTTATCTTTCAAAACTACTTTAAGCATAGGTTTTACTTTCACTTCAGCAACAGACTTATTGACATCAGCAATCCGAAGTATCCCATTTTTAGGCGCTTTCAAATTAAAACGACCATCTGCGTCAGCTACAGTATAATCATTTGTTCCTTTTACTAACACAGTAGCCGCAATCGTTTTTCCTTCTTCATCAGTCACAACTCCAGTTACAGAAATCCAATCAGAACGATATTTATCGGTTTCCAATCTTACAATCTTTGTTCCATCCATTTCATTTACAGACACCGATCTTATATTTTTGGTAGACATACCTTTCAATTTAGACTTCTTAATCTTTTCATCGTCTATACAATAAATAATTTCTCCTTCTACATCTTTTGCCATGCTTTCTGCCAATTCCAAAGCATCTGCATAAGGCTTTTTCGGATTAGCTTTATTAAACTCATATTCCGCATCTGTAAACAAAGTGATAATCAGCACTCCATTTTTCCCTCTTTCCCCATAAATATCCGTAGCTGATTTATCTTTCAATATAGTAAAGTTTTTAATACGATCAGGAGCAAGTTTGGAAATAGCATCTTCTTCCAATGCTTCTTTACCGTCAATAATAACCAAAGGCTTTTTTTTAGCTTGAGCAACATGCCATTCCTCATCATGAGATCCCCCCATATAAAAGTGTGATTTTTTAGGTGATTCGCTCTCAGTCCTTACCTTTGCAGGTTTTGGAAATTTTTGTTTATTCTGATATTCTTCTTCCGTCAACAAATCAACTAAAACTACTCCATCTTTCCCCCTCTCTCCATAAACCTCTACAGCTGCTTTGTCTTTCATTACAGATATACTTTTAATACGTTCCGGAGAGACACTGGATAAAGCTTCTTCGCCAACGGCTTCTTTGCCATCTATATAAACTAACGGCTTCTTACCACTTACTGAATGAAACGTTACACCCCAATTCTTACTTCCACGATTGAGAGCATCTAATCTCGTTTTTGAAATAGCATCAATCTTGTACTTATTCTGCAATATTTGTTCTGCGGTTGAATGTAACTGAATAACCATAGCCCCGTTTTTCGCTTTATCTCCATAAATATCTGTAGCCTCTTTTCCATCTAATATAGAAATACTTTCAATACGACTTGGATCTAAAGCATCTACCACAGTACGAGAAGATTCTTTACCATCAATGATCACCAATACATCTTTATCTCGCAAATCCACCGTAGATATCCCCCCAATATGGGTACCCATAAGTTTCGATTTATCTACAGATGTATTCATTCCCGGCTTTATTTTTGCTTGAGTTTTGGTTATTTTAAAATGATTATCTTCATCCGGCAGTAGTTTAGTAGCCAACACCCCATTCTTTCCTTTTTCTCCATAAATAGATATTGTTCCCTTCTCCTTCAATATTGAATCACCCGTGACTACCAACTTTTTCAGTGAATCTCCAGAAGTAATATTCGACACATCTTTGGTGATTTCTTCCACTTTTGCTTCTACAATTGCAGCCAAATCATTA
>NZ_JAHQUN010000053.1:0-32697 GCF_019052485.1 Bacteroides sp. MSK.20.82 | reverse complement strand
GTAAACTAATTCAGTTATAACAAACGAAGTTGTCAACTAAAACCAGTACACATCATTCTGGGGCTTGGAACCAGAGTTTCACCAGCTTGAAACTAAAGTTTCTTCAGTTTGAAACTAAAGTTTCCTCTGCTTGAAACTAGAGTTTCATCCGCTTGGAACCGTTGGTTCCGGCATATGGAAACGAATGGACCTACGCATGACCGTCGGCAAAGTCCGGTAGATATAGCAGCACTGTGACAGCAAAAATTGCCATCACAGTGCTGTCACTAGTTGCTGTCACTGCTTTACTTCTTCATTATAAGTGAGTTATGCTCTGCTTTGTGACGGTGACAGCAAAACACATATTTATTTTTCTATAGAGGGTTATTGGAGTTTCTTCCCCCAATATGTCTTTTGATTACCCTGGGCCGCATACACAATCGTATGTGTCCGCGGACTGGCTTCCCAGTCGACTTCACGTTGCAGGTAGAGTACTACTCCGGCGCTTGTCGTGATGGTCTGAGTCGCTGCATCAAATGTCCATGTAGCATTCTTCCAGCTGCCGGAAGTTATCTTATGCGTACCGAGATCATAAGTCATCGTTTCGGACGTTCGTTGGGTGCCCGTACTGTTGGTCAATGCCAGATGTTCCCAGTCTCCGGCTATTTCATTTTCCGTGATAGGCGCTTGCGGAACGGCTCCGTAACGTTCGGGCATAACGAGAGGCCAGCCGTTGGCATCCCAGCGGATGCTGCGTACATGTCCCATCATGATGGCGTTGGAGTATTCATTGCCGCCTACGTTCACGGGGAAACGTCCTTGTGAAGTATAGAACCAGTTACCGGCTCCGTCATCGAAGATGCCGCAATGGGAAATTCCTACCCAGCCGTAGCTGTTGTCGAACCGGTAAGGAGCAGTCAGTATCGGATATAGTTGCGCGCTTCCCATAGCGGAATTTCCGTGTATGTCTACATAAGGGCCGTCGATGTTTCTGGAACGGCAGACACGTGTATTATATTCTACCGACAGTGAACCGTAAGCCAGGAACAGATAGTAATAACCGTCACGATAGATCACTTCGGGACCTTCGGATGCCTGCCAGCGGCTGGTGCCACGTGTGGCGATTATCTTTCCATAACCCGAATTGTCTTCCCCTGTGATGTCCCAGGGATTTCCCAAAGCATTCAGCGGTTTGCCGTCTTCCGGATTTACCTGTAGGGCAGCGATACCGCTGTGCCATGAACCATAGATCAGCCAGTGTTCGCCATTTTCCGTTATTATATAAGTAGGGTCGATCGCATTGATTTTAAAATACCCTTCCCAGTCATTGATGCTGCTGCGCCCATAATCCGTCTTTCCCTTATCGCTGGCAGAGCAGACAACGAATCCTTTGTCTTCCCATATATTACTTGCCGGATCGGAAGTTTCCATCAGTCCGATAAACGCGCGTTCGGTCCATGAACCGTCAAAGTTGCCGTTGTTCTCAATTTCCGGTTTTCCGGTTTGGATGTAGTTCGTGATTACGATGGAATAATACATACGGTATTTTCCGTTCGATACTTTTCGTGCAACAGGTGCCCAGTATCCGTAAGACGGATTGTCAATCGGTTCCAGTCCCATCTCCTGACGGTAGGCATTCAGCTTTTCTTTGATCCATGTCGGGGGCGTTTCACTCATAGTTGCTCCCAGGTACTCCCAGTTTACGAGGTCTTTGGAACGCCGTGCGTGGAAGTGTCCGTTTCCGCTGTGCGCGTTGCCGTAAGAAGCGTCTGTCTGATACATATAGTAATATCCGTCATCGGTTTTCATTACCGTAGGGTCGTGTACGTTGGCAAGGTTCCAGTCATAACGGTTGCTCCAGGCTGAGAAACTTGTGTAGTCGTCTACATACGTGGGTGCTTCGTACGCTGCCAGTTCATCGCTCAGTGTCTCGGCGGGAGTCGTGAAAGAAGTTTCCTCCGAGTATCTGGGCTCTTCGTTGTAAAGGGTGACAAAGGCTCTTACGTAATACGTCGTCTGTGGAGTCAGGCCGGTCAGGGTCGTACTGATTTCCGATCCTCTGACTTCGGAGGTCGTGTCATAAATGTCCGGATGGGATGCCGTGGCGTAGCAGAATCCCCGTTTGACGATATTCACTCCTTCCGTTCCGCTGATATTGGCGGATAAGGTTGCTTTGTTATACCCCACATTCGTATATGCCGGCGTTGTGATGCTTAAAGCTCCTGATGCGGAGTTTTCATCGTCGTCGCTGCACGCTGCCAGAGCGAGCGTGCAACAGAGTAGAAGATAGATGGTCTTTAAGTATTTCATATCTCAGTCTTTCTTTTTTAGATTGTTTTGATGTTTATTCGTTAGAAGCGCTTCCGGTGTCCCATCCCGGATTCTGTCCCAGATTGGGTGCCCGTTTCACTTCGTTGGCAGGTATCGGGAAATAGTAACTCTTGGGATTGACAAACGTGCGTGAATTGACCGTTTCTGCCAGTCCGAAGGTATAGGAGGGAGTATCTGCGTTGCCGGTGACCTTCACTCCATAAAGATTCAGCAACTGGTTGTAACGGGGCTTTCCGGTTTCTCCCGTAGAGGTTACATTGTCATATAGTTTCCAGCGGCGTACATCGAAGAAACGATGATCTTCGAAAGCCAGTTCGATGCGTCTCTCGTTGCGGATACGTTCGCGGAGTTCACTTTGCGACATATCTGCGTAGGCCGGCATACCGGCACGGGCGCGTACCTCATTGATGTAACTGTATGCCTTGGCAGGACCTTCCGCTTCATTATAGGCTTCGGCGGCATTCAGCAGAATTTCGCCATAACGGAAAATCATCCATGCGTGAGGATAGGTGGCCGGTTCTTTGCAGGAAATGTTATTCACGAACTTTTTCAGATAGTATCCGGTGTAGGTGCCTCCCATGGCTGAGGTGTAATCCACTCCTTTGTCCGCATCCGAGTTGTAGCGTACGTCGATGGCACGTCTTTCTTCTTTGTCGGCACGTCCCCACATCATGCCTTGATAGAAGATGGTTTGTGCCAGACGCGGGTCACGGTCTTTATACGGATTGGCGGCATCGTAGGTACTGCCGTTCTCATCGATCCGTTTGCCGTTGCTCATTTCGTAAGCGTCCACCAGATTCTGTGTCGGGTTGGTACGTCCGTTTCCGGAGAAAGAACCGGTAAAGCCTACCGGCAGGAATACTTTTTCTACCTGATTGGTATTCCATACAGAGCGTGCAAGGATAATTTCATTGTTGTATACCGGATTGGTCGTGAAACATTCGTAATAGTCATTCTCTGGATTTCCCGTATTGTACAGTCGGTAAGGGTAACTTTGCTTGTTATTCTGAGTGATGAAGTCGGCTGCTGCCTGCGCCGCATTCGCCCAGTATGCGGTGTTGCCGTCCGGATTGTTCAGTTTGGAAGCACGGTAGAGCAGGGCTCTTGCCTTTAAAGCATAAGCGGCGGCTCCGTTGACACGTCCCCAGTTGGATGCTTCATCGCTGTAGCGGAAAGGGAGCTGGTTTTTGATCTGGTCGCATTGGTCGGCTACCCATTCAAGTGCTTCGGCAGCGGGAGTACGGAACATGTTCATTGCCGAAGGATCGGACAAGTCGAAGATGATCGGTTCGCCGGATTCATCTTCCGCAATGACAGGGGCAGCGCCGAACCAGCAGATTAAGTCGAAATGGAAGATAGCGCGAAGCAGTCTGGCTTCTGCACAGTAACGGTCGTAAAGGCGGTTGTCATCGCCGTCTTTCTCCGTATTTCCTACTACGGATGCCTTGGCGTTCTTCAGAAACATATTACATTTCCGAATCCCGTATAAGTCGGTGTTCCAGAAGCCCAGCAGGGGATGGTCGCCGGCGGTGTATCCGTCGCTGCCGATCTTTGTATAATAATGAAGTCCCCAGCAGGTCACTGCATTATCCGTCATACAGTCACGTGAAGCACCTGTGAACTGGTCGTCCGACAGTGGCGCCAGTCCGTCCGGCAGATTCGTGTAGATGTTGGCGAGGAACTCGCGTGTCAGGTTCTGGTTATTGAACACTTTCTTTTCAGATAAGGAGGCATCGTACTCTTTGTCGAGGTAGTCGCTGCACGAACTGCCTGCGAGTGCGAGGACCAGAGTAACTATATAAGTTGATATTCTTTTCATAATTCTTTGCTGTTTTATTGAATGATTAGAATCCGATATTCACACCGAACGTAAATGAACGTGTCTTGGGATATGCCCAGATATAGTTGGTCGGGTTTTCCGGATCAAAGCCTTTAGGCAGATGGCTCCAGTTGCACAGGTTGTAGCCGCTGAAGTAAAGACGGCATTTCGTCATATTGACTTTAGAAATCAATCGTGCAGGAAGTGAGTAGCCGACTTCCACATTGCGCAATGAAAGGAAATCTCCATTGACTACCCAGATGGTAGACTCATTGTAAGGATAGTTCCGGTCGAGGTCACTGAAGGAAGTAGACAAACGCGGATATTTGGCGTTGATATTGCGCGGGTCTGTCGGATCATCGGTATAATATCCCCATGTGTTGGTGATTTCATGAGTGGAAGTACCTCCCCAGCCGAAACCATAGTCCATATTCTCGCGACAGGGAACGGTGCGGTTCAGATAAGCCGTCAGCACGGCACGTGCGTCGAAACCTTTCCAACTGAAACCTAAACGGATGGTCGGGATTAATTCCGGAATATTTGTGTATCCGGTCGGTACTTTGTCGTAGCTGTCTATTTTACGGTCGCCGTTCGTATCCTGGAATACGGCATTGCCGAGCTTGTATTTACCGGCAGCGTTCCACGGATATTTCTGAGGATTGGCAACGGCATCTTCATACGACTCCGGAATCAGGTCGGGATTACTGGCCCATTGTTTCCAGATCAGGAGCTGGCTTTGGTCGATCCGGTTGCCGGTTCTTGCCTGATAAGCGTAATCGGGAGTCAGTTCATCCATTTCGGTGATCTTGTTGGTGTTGAAGGTCAGCATACCGTCGATATAGTATTCAAAATCACCGATCCGGTTGCTATGTCCTAAAGTGATCTCAAAACCTTTCGTTTCGGCCTTGCCGTAAGAGTCTTGCGGAGCGTTTACACCGAATAAGCCGGGCACGGTGGAACGGGATACCAGAATATTGGAACGCCATTCCTTGAAGAAGTCCACAGAACCGTAGATTTTCTTGTTCCACAAGTCAAAGTCAACGCCGAAGTTTGCCATATCCGAGATTTCCCATTTGATATTCTTGTTGCCGGCTGTCGATTCATATACACCTTCCGTGTAAGATTGGGAAGTACCGAAATTATATCCGCCTCCTTCGGTGAATGTACCTTGGTACGGGTAGCGGCTGACGCCTGTCACAGCTTGTCCCGCCCGTCCGTAAGAAGCACGGAGTTTCAGGAGATTCACGAACGAGTTCTTCAGCCATGATTCTTCGGAAAGTACCCATCCCACGGAACCGCCGGGGAATGTTCCGAAGCGTTCGCCGTCGGCATAATTATCACTGCCCATGCGGGAGATATTACCGGAAAGGATATACCGGTTGTTATATACATAGGTAGCCTGTGCATTATAAGAGAGGTAGCGGTTGGATGATTCCTGTCCGCGTACTACATTCTGATAAGTACGGATAAAAGCCTGGGCATTGACGGCATGTTTGCCGAATGTATGTTCGTATGCCAGTCCGCCGTTCATATTGAGATTATAGTAATAGTCACGTGGAGAAGTGGTGGCATTGGGCAATGCTTTGTACGTTCTCATGCGTTGGTATGTATATTCCGACGGGTCGTTGACATCAGCCATATAGTTATAGTAGTAGACATTGACATCGGCTTGCTGCACCTTCTGGAATGTTTCGTAAGAGTCGAAACTGAACGTCATCTTGGCTTTCAGTCCGGGAACGAGGGCATCCAGGTTTCCGGTAGCCGTTACGGTTGTATAGAGGTTACGGCGGCGGTTCTGTTCCACACCACGTCCGGCGATTTGTGCGGCACCGTTTTTACTGTCGCTGCTGGTCGGCATAAAGAATTCACCGTTTGGGCAGAATACGGGATACACCGGAAGATTTTCGCCGGCTCCCCAGGTAAAGAGGTTCCATACGTCAATGCCCGGTTGGGAGATATTGTCGATACGTCCGCCCAAGTCCATCGATACATTCAGAAACTTGTTTACATCGATGTCGATGTTCGAACGCAGGTTGTAACGGTTCAATACTTCCTGTGTGCTGTATCCTTCGTTCCATTCCGTCCATTTGGTGTCGAACAAACCTTCCTGGCGGAGATAAGAGAAGGAGACATAGTAGCGTGCACGTGCATTACCACCGCTGACAGACAGGTTGGTACGGTATTGCGGAGCTGCATCCCGCAGCATGGTGTCGTGCCAGTTCGTATTGAAGTATTTGTATTTGGCTATTCCTTCCAACTGCTCACCGTTGCAGACACGACGGTAGTATTCCAGGTCTTCATCGGAATATTCGGGACTTAATCCGTCCAGGTATCGTGCCTGATTACGGCTCAGCGCATAGTTATAAGAATTCTGGCTTTCGGGAATTCCGGCAATAGTCTGGAAGCCGACTTCTTGTGTGAAGTTGATTTTAGTCTTACCGGTTTCTCCGCGTTTGGTCGTTACGAGTACTGCGCCGTTGGCTCCACGCATTCCATAGATAGCGGTGGCGGCGGCATCCTTCAATATCGTAATCGATTCAATAGGGTAGGCATCGAGGAATGAGAGGTCACGTTCCACGTTGTCAACGATGATCAGCGGACTGCGTGCGCTGGCATTCATGGTACGGATGCCACGGATATACATAGCCGTTTCACTCCATCCCGGTTCGGATTGCGCCTCATACGTCTCTACACCGGTGACAGTGGAGGTAAACGCATTCTGCAAAACGGTTACCGGATGTTTTTCCAGTTCTTCTCCGGTGACGATGGAGGTGGACTCTGTCACAAACTTCTTGGGTTTGCGGTTGAAAGGAAGCGGAGTTGTATGAGCATATTCATCCAAGTCGGCATCCATGACAATCTTGAAATTCTCTTCGAAGTCGGCAATGGCCGTTGTCGGCAGATAACCTACGCTGCTTACATAAAGCTCGTCGGCAGGTTTTACATTCTTCAAAGTGAAGAAACCGTCCTTGTCCGAGAGTGCGATGCGGCTTGCTTCCGCTACGTTGACCACCGCACCTGCGATAGGTTCACCCTCTGCATTTACGATTCGTCCTTTCAGGACTTTAGCATCTTGCGCCCATCCGTTGCCCAGCATGAAAGCTGTGGCTACGGTGAATAGGATTCTTTTGAATCCTGTCTGTATGTTATTTAATTTCATCGGTTGCATATTCATTCAGTTAATTGTTCCAACCCGGGTTGTTTTCGATATTCGTTTTCCATACTTCTCCTTCCGGTATCGGGTAGAGATACATTTTCTCCGTAAATACCCGGTTCTGGGCAACTTTACGTGTATAGACAAACTTTCCGTTTTCCTTGGTAACCTCCATTCCGTAGATAGGACGTGCCAATGCTTTTTCCGCTACATTCCAGCGACGTACGTCCCATGCGCGATGATCTTCAAAAGCGAGTTCGACGGTACGTTCCTTGCGGATGAAGTTACGGCGGTCGGCAATGGTCTGAAGATCGCTGCGGTCTGTGAGTTTGGCAGTCATCCCTACACGGTCGCGGAGAGGCTGGATGGCATTCAGTACGTCGGCACGTGACCCGCCGGCTTCATTCAAGGCTTCTGCATAGTTCAATAAGATTTCCGCATAGCGGATGATAATCCAGTTACGGTAGTTGCTGCCGGTATGGTTATTGTTCAGGATCACTTCCGGAATATACTTGCGGGTATAGTATCCGGTCGGCGTTGCATTTGCATTTCCTTGCGGGTTATCCCGTTGTCCTTTAAGTACATTAATTATGCCATTACCCCAGTTCACACCGTTGTAGAGCACGGTTGCCGCCAGACGCGGATCACGATTGCTGTAAGGATCATTGCTCTTGTATCCGCTGGCATTGTTGATGGCCGGAGTGGCTGTTCCATTATAAACAGGGGCGCCGGTTTCATCATAACTGCTGAAAGGAGACTGTCCGTTCGCCATATCGTACATATCCACTAAATTCTGTGACGGGCACAAACCTCCGTTGCCGCCTTCGCCTACCGGCGTATCGTTATAGATCGCTCCCCATCCTACAGCTACATCATTACGCCAGAAGATCGTTTCATTATTTTTCTCGTCATGTGCGTTCTTCAGGATGGCGTTGGTATAGCATGTCTTCGGATCGGTATCAGTCGTGTAGAGTCCGTAGAGTGTTCCGTAATCCGTCATGAAGCTTTGCGCTGCATCGGCGGCTTGCTGCCAGCTGATACCCGATTCACTTCTGAAACGGTCGCTTGCCATGTAGAGCATGACACGTGAATACAGTGCACGTGCCATTGGCTGGCTGATACGTCCGGGGTTGCCCGATTCGGCAGAAGTAGCTTTATCCATCAATCCTTCTTCGCAATCTTTCAGTTCTTTCAGAATGAAGTCAACTACATATTCTTTCAAGGAAGGGCGGGTGGTATAGTTGCTGAGCAAGTCTCCGTCCGGATCGAGTACATCTGTAACCAGGGGGACGGGACCGTAGCGGAGAAACATTTCCCAGTAGAAATAAGCACGGAGGAAATGAGCTTCCGCCTTGTATTGTTTCACATAGGTAGCGTGTGCTTCTTCCGAGTCATCCGTAGCTTTGGGCACGTCGTCGATGTTCTTTAACAGCATATTGCATTTGCGGATACCCCGGTAATAGTGTTCCCATGTGCCGGTGAGTTCAGTGGCGGCACCGCTGGCATAATAGTTACCGATGTTGAAACTTGTACGCGTGCCGCCGCTGGCGTAGCTGGTTTCGGCTAAGTCGGTAGCTGCATCCATCCATGAGTTGTTGATGCGGCAGGCACCGTGGCGCAGGAAGTTGTAAGTATCGAAATGGAACTCACGGGTAGTAGTCCATTGGCTGAATACCTCTTCTTCTGTCAGTTCGTTGCTGGGCTGTTTGTCCAGAAAACCACCGAATATATCTTCACAGGAAGTCAGGGCGATTCCGGCGGTTGCCAACCAAAAGGCGGTATATATGATTGTCTTTTTCATGTCTTATATCTGTTAGAATTTAATGTTTACACCAAAGTTCACAGTCTTCATAATTGGGTAACGGTTGGAACCTTCACTTTCCGGATCGCAAAGACCATCCAGTTTATCCCACGTGATGAGATTGTTTGCATTTACATAGACGCGGCATTCGTTCATGGCTACTTTTCTGATCCATCGGGCCGGAAGCGAGTAGCTTAGTTCGATATTCTTCAGACGAAGGAAGTTACCGTTTTTCAGGAAGAACGAGTTTTTACGCTGGTTATGGTCGCCGTAGCTGTCATAATGGAGCAGCGGATAACTGGCATGGGTAAGGTTGTATGCTTCCGACTGGTTGGGATTCCAGCGGTTCAGATGATGTTCTTTTACCTTACCGCCATTCACGAAAGCGTACATTGCTTCCGCATCATAATATCTGGAAACATGATCTACTCCCTGAAACATGATGCTGAATCCGATGCCTTTGTATTCGCATCCCAGAGACAAGGCGTAAGTGTTTTCGGGAACATCGCTATAGCCGATAAATGTTTCATCACGGCTATCGATAAATCCGTCTCCGTTCATATCACGGTATTTCAGGTCACCTACCTGTACATTGCCGAAAGTAGAAACCGGAAAATCGGGATTGTTCAAGTCGGCTTGGGTCACAAAACCATCGCACACCAGACCGAAGTATTGGTTGATCGGATGACCTTCCTGTTTGCGATAAGCTGTCTTTGTGGCGGGTTCGTCCATGTTCCGGATTTCATTGCGGGCGTGTGAGAAAGTCAGACTTGCATTATAGGTAAAGTCCTTTCCGATATGGTTCGCATGTTTCAGTTCGATTTCGAAGCCCTTGTTGTTGGTCTCTCCCAGATTGCCGGCAGCCATATTGACGCCTACCCATTGCGGACGGGTGAGGTAAGGAGTCAGGATATCGTTTCTCTTTTCGTAGAATACGTCGATATTACCGTTCAACAGTCCGTTCCATAAACCAAATTCCAGTCCCAGGTTGTATTTGTGAGCACGCTCCCAAGTCACTGCATAGTTAGGGTACTGGCTTTCATAGATACCGGTATATCCGGTTGTTCCGAAGTGATAGTCGTTGGCTATCTGTGTCCACACTGCCTGATACAGGAAACGTTGTTTTACGCCATTCACTTTGTATACATCGTTTCCTACTTCACCATAGGATGCACGGATTTTCAGATTGTTCAGCCAGTCTTCCGTTCCTTTCATGAAAGCTTCGTTGCTGATTCTCCATCCTACGGAGAAAGAAGGGAAGAAACCGAAGCGTCTGCCTCGCATGAAGTTTTCCGAACCGTTATAGCCGAAGTTGACTTCTGCCAGGTAACGGTCGTCGTAGCCGTATGTGGCACGCCCTACCAGTCCTTGGTAGCGTTCGGCAAGGTCTGCCTGATAACGGTAGTCATTCTGGTTGTACAGTGCCATAGCGGTGATATCATGTTTCCCGAATTTGCGTGCCCAGTTCAGCTGGAATTCCATATAAAGTTTATAAGTAGTAGTCTGGTTATTGCCCAGATAAGCAAGTTCCGTATCCGTATTGAACTGGGTATAAGCGTCTATTGAATTATAATTAGTACGGTCATTCAGCTCATAAGTGGCAAAGTCGGCATTGAAAGCACGCATATAGTAAGCGTCGTAGTCGAAAGATACCATTCCTTTTGCTGCCAGCCCTTTGGTGAGCCAGTCCATCTTATAATCCACAATGAAATTTGTTTCATTGATCGTATTGGTGGAGCGGTAGAAACCGGCTTTGGCAAAACGTGCCACGATATTATTCTGGTATTGTGAGCTGCCGCTGTACAATGTCTTCTGGTCTTCACCTTCACCTACGGTATAGGATACCGGAAACAACCATCCCGGTGTATGATTCATTTCATAAAATGCCTGACTGTAAGTTCCGTCTCTCGATTCATTCGAGTTCGGTCCTCTGCGTTCTTCGAAACGTGTCCCGAAGTTGACGGAAAGAGTCAGGTCTTTGGTCATCAGGAAGTCGAGATTGGCACGGAAAGCGAAACGCTTGAAGCTGGAGTTCGACTTGTTTCCGTATTCGTCCTGGCTGAATTCCTTGAACAATCCCTGTTGGTTATAATATTCGGCAGAAGTAAAGTAACGCATACGTTTGGTACCGCCCTGTATATTGACATTGTAGCGTTGTGCCGGTGCACTGTTTCGCAAAACGGTGTCATACCAGTCTACATTCGGGTAGAGGAGGGCATCGATTCCGCTGAGTTGTCCTGCTGAGGCTCTTTTATACATTTCGATGTCGGATGCCGAATATTGAGAAGGCAGTCCGTCGTTAGCCAGCGCTTCTTCCAGCAATACAACCGAATTGTAAGAATCCAGATAAGTATCCTGGCGGGTAGGGGACTGTATTTGCCAGTTGGCGGTCAGGCTGACGGTCGGTTTCTGTTCTTTACCACGCTTCGTTGTAATCAGCATCACACCGTTTGCACCACGTACACCATATACGGCAGTAGCGGAAGCATCTTTCAACGTAGAGATCGATTCGATATCATCCGGAGCAATCTGTGAGAACTCACGTTCTACGCCGTCTACCAGAATCAATGGTTGGTTGTCTCCTGCGAAAGAAGCACGGCCACGGATATAAATCTTCATATCATCAGACCCCGGCGCACCGGAAGTCTGAGAAGTGATTACACCCGAAATCTTACCGGCAATCGCTTGTGAAATATTGGCTGCCGGAGATTTCAACAGTTCTTTGGAAGAAACCTGCGAGATGGCACCTACCACACTTTCTTTCTTCTGCGCACCGTATCCGACCACTACGACTTCATCCAGCACTTCCGTGTCTTCCTCCATAGTGATATTCAGTTTCGTCTTGTTGGCTACAGGAATTTCCTGTGTCTTATAGCCGATATAACTGATTTGTAACACGGCTTTCGGTCCGACCGTCAGTTTGAAGTTACCGTCAAAGTCGGTAATGGTTCCGTTTGTAGTTCCTTTTTCAAGTATGCTTGCACCAATGGCGGCTTCACCTTTGGTATCAACTACCCGTCCGGTGATCTGCTTGTTCTGCGCATACACCCATTGGCTGAATGTGGCGAGGCAGAGTATCAGTATAAAATTCTTCATGTATACTAAACTTTAAGGTTTAATTCTTTTTCTTTTTCATAATAGCCTGTATCTCATCGATTGTCAGTGCTTTGTTGTAGATAGCGATGTCGTCGAACATAAATCCGGGATCAGGGTCAGCCCATGTCCATGCCTGGTTTCCGCCCAATGAGATGTATTTCAAGTCTGCACCGTTGGTGAATATTCCGGAGATGGTATTGCCGTCACCGCTGCCCGACACTGTCCATGAGTTGGCGACTTCTCCGTCAATGTAGATTTTACAGGTGGTAGACGTGAGAACGGCTGTGTAAAGATGCCATTCATGATCCTTCAGCCAGTCTTCCTCACAAACGATTCCATCTGCTGCATATTCCGAGCAATAAACGGTGTTGACACCTTTCTCATTTTGTGCGGCGGTGAAGTCTGTCCATCCGTTACAGTTTATTTGGGCGAGTCCGCGGGATTGCAGGACAAACAATGGCCATATATTCTCTGATCCTGCCGACGGCTCGTTTCCGTATGCCGTGAATAGGGGAGAATAGCGATAATCGTCCGATGCTCCTGCATTCTTGGCATTCACCCATACACTAATACTCACTTCCTGAGATTCTACGGAGTGGGAAAGAGCATCCTGAGGCAACATCAGATAATTAGTGCCTTTAGAACCGGCTACATTCTGGAATATTTGTCCGAACCCTTTGTCTTCCACTGAAACTATTTTGCCCGAACCTACGATTTTTGCATCTCCGGTTCCTTCTTCAAAGGTATTGATGTAGACAGGAGTAGGCAGAGCCAAAGTCTTGTCTTCCATAATCTGTTTGATCTGTTCCGGAGACAATTCTTTGTTATAGACTGCGAAGTCGTCAAACATGAATCCCGGATCGGGATCGCCCCAGTCGAACGCCTGATTTCCGCCTAAAGTGATGTATTTGTAGTTGGCACCATAAATGAATGCACCTTCAATTGTATTATTATCTCCGGTACCTGCCACCTGCCATTCGTTCTTCAGTTCGCCATCCATATATACTTTGGCGGAAGTAGCGGTGAGAGTTACTGTATAGTAATGCCACCCGTGATCGGCTAACCAGTCAGTGGCGTCATGATATAGAGCATTGGTACCATTTACATTCTGTGCATCATCAAAGTTGCACCATCCGGCATTATTCAGTTGTAATGTTCCTCTTACATACAATGCAAACATAGGCCAGTTGTCTGTATTGGCAGTACCTGCTATGCCCGGTGCCTGCCCGTGAGCACTGAATAATGGTGACCACATATAAGTGGATGAGATTCCGGCATCCTTCGCATTCACCCACATACCGATAGACATTTCCTTCGTTTCGGCAGAATGTGACATTACATCTTCCGGAAGCAACAAGTAATTCTGACGCATTCCTCCGGGGATATTCTTGAATACGGTTCCGAAGGCGCTATTATCATCTGTAACAAAGCTGCCACCGCCAATGATCTGTAGTCCGGTAGTCGTTTCGAAAGTAGCTTTATAAACAGGATCGGGCACATGTATTCCGCTACCGATATTCGGTCCCTGAGCATCGCTGTCCGAGAAAGTATTTGTCCAGATCTTCAGATCATCATAATAGGCTTCGGCTGTTTCCGTATCCGAACCATAGCCTAAATATATATAGGTCGCAGATGACAATAAATCGATCATATTGGAATAATCGAAGTCACCTACGCTCACAGCCCTTGTCTTTCCGGAACTGATGCTGGCATGGTTGTTGGTATCGTATTTCTTGGTGCCATCGATATAAATGGCGTATCCTTTCTCTGTGAAAGTCAAGGCAACATAATGCCATGTCCCGTAAGGCATTGCGTTCGTTACACTGACTTCCGGATCATTTACGTCCAGATAGCCTCCTGTGCCGGTATAGCTCAAAAAAGCATTTGCAGTGAAATACAGTTTGTTTGTTCCGTCACTGAATGAGATCAGTGCGCCTGTATGGTCTGTTTTAGTAGATTTTACGAAGAAACTAAATGAGACTCCTGTCTGGATATCTGCACCGATAAGAGGGTTGGGAATGCGGAGGTATCCGCCGTTGGCGTGCATAACTCCACTTTCTCTTTCATCATCCTGTACGATTTCCGGAATCTCCTGATCTGCACTGTATGCAAAACCTTCCCCCGATACAGGTGTTTCGCCTTCGGTGGCAGTAGAGTTGAAATCTTCGTCAAATGTAAATTCAGCTATTAATTTAGCGGAGGTATCCGGCTTTGCCGGAAGTTTTTGATTTCCTGCCGGTGGATCGGCTTCTCCCCAATCCTGACAAGAACTCATGCTGAGAACGGTAAGAATTGCCATAAGTAGTAACGGCCATTTCCTTGTCTTCATAGATATTGATATTAATGGTTCAACAATAATTCTACTCGTTGTAGTGTCGCAAAAATACAACCGATGAGTATATTAAAGGTGGACAAATGAATTTTCGAGGTGGATAAACGGTTATATAAGTGTCTTTTTTACACTTTGAGTATAATCTTGGACGGATGTCTCTTAAAATGAGCTCATTTTAAGACGAAGGGCTGCTATCATTGTTTCATAATAGCAACCCTTATATCAGTTATTCTTCGTTATTCAGCAGTGCGCTTGGTGTCACATTGAAATGTTTCGTGAAGCATCTTGTAAAATATTTGGGATCATTGAATCCTACTTCGTAGGCAACTTCCGCTATATTCATATTCTTCGTTTCCCGATTCTTCAGAATCAATTCCCGTGCGATGTTCAGTCTGTAATTCCGGATGAACTGTCCGGCGGACTGACCGATTAAGTTTTGCAGTTTTTTGTTCAGCAGGCTTTTGCTTACTCCGACGGCTTCACAAAAATCGCTGACTTCAAAATAGGAGTTCTTGTAGTTCTCTTTGATAACTTCCATTACTTGATTGAGGAACTTCTTATCACCGGATTCTTCTTCCATATTAAGTACGTCCACGTCCATATCAAGCGTAAATTTACGTTGATATCGTTTCCGGTTCTCCAGAATATTCTGAATACGGGTCAATAATAATGTCTCATCAAAAGGTTTCAGCAGATATTCGTCCACTCCCATACGATAGCTTTCCAGTCGGGCTTCTTGTGAGGTTTTGGCGGTCAGCATCAGGAAAGGAATATGCGAAATGGCAAATGTCTCCTTTACCCTTCGGGACAGCTCGATTCCGTCCATGACGGGCATCATCAAATCACTGATAATAAAGTCTATTGGATTACTATTAAGTATATGTAATGCTTCTTCGCCATTGGCAGCTTCCAGTACATGATACTGTTCACGAAGAATAGACCGGATATATCCCCGCATATCAGCATTATCCTCCACAACCAGTATACTTAAAGCCTCTTTCTCTTTTGGAGAGCCGGAATCCTGAACAGGAGTTGCGGACGAATCGTTGTGATCAATAATGATTGTCTTTTCGTCTTTCCTTTCATTTCGTTGCAAGGGGAGGAGGATGCGGAAAGAGCATCCCGCATGACGGTTATTGAATGCTTTGATCTCTCCGCCGTGCATTTGAACAATCCGTTTGCAGAGGTATAAACCGATGCCTGTTCCTGCTTGTCCGTATACCGGATATTTCACTTGATTCTGCGACTGGTAGAAGCGGTTGAAAATCCGATTGAGGTCTTCCTCAGGGATGCCCGAACCACTGTCCTTGACGCAAATATACAGAGTCTCTTTTTCACTGTCTTTGGCGAAAAGAGCAGATAGGTAGAGAGACACAGTTCCCCCGTTAGGAGTAAACTTGATAGCGTTACTCAACAGATTGGTGACCACCTTACGCATTGCTTCCTCATCGTACAAGATCTCCGGCATTTCCATCCGGTAATAGCGTTTGAGCACAATGTTCCGCTCTTGGGCGAATACTTCAAACGGAGTGATCAGTGAATCGATAAATTTCAGAAAATTTCCCCGAGTCTTCACAATCTCCAGTTTGCCGGACTCTACCTTCCGGAAATCCATCAACTGATTGACGAGAGACAATAGATATTTGGAATTGCGTTCCACGAAGTTCAATTGCTCAATGACTTGCGGATTGTAGCTTAATTTCAACGCACGTTCGATAGGACCGATAATGAGAGTAATCGGAGTGCGGAATTCATGGGTAATATTCGTAAAGAATGAAATCTTGTCAAGCGTCAATTCCTGCACTTTACGGGACATACGAATCAGTTGTGCCTTCTGCCTCGTGATTTTCTCATTCTGCTGAATCAGCATCTGGTTTTGGCGTGACAGCTCATCCGTTTGATTTTCTAACAGATGCTTTTGCTGTTCCAGTTCATGAGTACGTTCTTCTACCGTGCGGTGCAGATATTCTTTCTGCCGTTTCAGATTACGGATGCGCCATTGATAGAATTGCCATACACTGACAGATAACAATACGATGATGAATAGAATAAACCATACAGTCTTATAGAAATAAGGTACAATCGTAATCTTCAGTTCCGTTATGTTTTCTCCCTCGTTCTCACCATCAGGAGTGTATCTGACCTGTAGAGTATATGAACCGGGAGGTAAATTCGTATAACTGGCGAAACGACGGTTGCCCGGAACCTGTACCCATTTATCGTCAAAACCGACCAGACGATAACTGTATATGGCTGTATTGTTTGATTCAAAGTTGAGCGCTGCAAATTCGAGTGAGAAAGATTTCTCTTTTTCATGCAGTTTCAGTTCCGTCGTTATGGCAATATCTTCCGACAAGTATTCGCTGCCCGGCAATATTTCTTCATTACCTATCCGCAGGCGGGTGAAACGTACTTTGGCAGCTGGAAGAGACATCGCCGGACGATTACTTTCGATTGCAACCAATCCGCCTACACTGCCGAAATAGAGTAAGTCATGAGAAGAACCACATGAGGCGTTCCAATAAAACTGTGTGTCAATCAGACCATCCTGTATGGTATAGTTAATGAAACGATTCTCTGCCTGGTGATAACAGGAGAGTCCATTATTGGTACTGATCCATAAGTTACCGTTGTTATCTTCCAGTATTCCCCGAACACTATTGTTCGGTAGTCCTTGCGCTGTGCTATAAGAGATAAACTGTTCTTTTCCTTGAGCATCGATTTTTCGTTGATAAATGCCATATCCGTTACTGCCCAGCCATAAAGTACCGTCCTTACCTTGATAAAAGCAGGTTATTTTCTCAATCAGGCGGGAGGACGGATCGTCCAGTTTGTAGTTCAGGTGCCTGTACTGGAATTCTCCTTTAGAGGAACGGGAATGCAGATCGATGATATAAACCCCTTCCAGACAACCGACCCAAAGTTTACCCTCCTTATCAATAATGGAACCGATACAGCCATGAATATTTTCAGCAGCCTTATCCGGTAACGGAGCAGTTATTTCCTTTTTTACCGGATCATAAAAATAGAGTCCTTGATTGGCGCCTATCCATATACCTTCATTAATAGGGTCATAATTCAATACTCCGATAAAGTTAATCGGAAAGCCTCCGCCGGTCTGTGAGGAAATTACCTCCAGTATCTGTCGGGGAGCTTTCAGATCAAGCAGATTGAGACCTCCTCCCCATGTACCTATCCATAAGTGATTGTCGGTATCGGCAGTCAGGGCACTGACGGAGTTGTGACTCAGCCCTCCGTGTTCACGTGTATAATGGGTGAAATCTTCGCTGTTCCGTTCTTTTCTGTTCAGTCCGCCTTCTACTGTCCCTACCCATAAGGTTCCGTATACATCTTCATAAATTGCATTGACAGGATTATAGGATAAACTTGACGGATTTTCCTTGTCATGCCGGTAGCTCCGTATCGATAGTTGCCGTGGATTCAACAGATTGATACCTCCGGTTTCCGTACCGAACCAGATATGTTCTCCATCAGTCAATATGCAATTAATAAAGTTACTGTTCAGCAGATTGGTACCGCCATTTGGAAGGTCACAGGCTATACGTTCAAAATTATCCGTCATCGGGTTATAGATATTAATACCACGTAGTGTCGCGACGATTAATTGTTTGTCATCGGTGATAGCTAAATTTGTCAGATAATTTTGCGACAGGGAATAGGGATTGCCGGAATCATGCTCATATCGTTTTATCACATTTCCAGTTTTATTATAGCGGAATAGTCCGCGGTCACTGGAGATCCAGACTTCATTCTCTTTGCTGAGGAAATCCGAAATATAAGTTCCCGCTTCGAACTTCAGGCAGTCGGCTATGGGAGTGGTTACCAGTCTCTTTTGCGGACTTAATGCCACTTTTCGTATTTCTCCATTGTTTCCCATCCATATTTTCCCATCCTCGTCAATGTCTTTCAGAGCAATGTCCGGACCATTCAGATAGACAGGGCTGAGTGTAGACAGGATTTGCACTTCCCCTTTGTCATTGAATTCGATACGGTGAAGGGCGTTGTCGCAATGAAGCCAGATACAGCCTTGCGTATCTTTCATGATACGGGTAGCCGGTAGTTCCAGTATCTTTGGAAGTATCCCTTTCGGGTCATGGGGGATAATCGGTTTTAAAGTAGATAAGTCAATAATATCCGTTCCCCCTTCGGAGACGATCCAAAGGCGTTGGAAGGCGTCTTCACAGACATTGCGTATAAAGTTGCTTTTTAGTTTGCATTGGTGATTATTGGGAGTGTAGTTTACAAACTCATAGCCATCATAACGGGAAAGCCCGCCTCCGGCAGTCGAAATCCACATAAACCCCCGGCTGTCTTTGTACAAATCGTCGATAAAATTATGTGGAAGCCCCTCGTTCATGGTCACATACGTAATATTATAGCGGTCGGCAAACCGTTCCTGTGCCCGAACCTGTCCGGCCAGTGAACAGATACTATATATTATAAGGTATATAAGTAGGTGTTTTTTCATATATGTACGTATTAATAAGGGCAAAGTTAGAAGAATCTCTTCAATCACAAAAATGGGAAGAGCTTCTTTTCAGCAGATTATCGGATTGTCCACCAATCGTGTTCGTATGTCCACCTTTCATAGGGGAAACGGGGCGTATTTTTGTAGCATAATTGATGAACGAATACACAGATATTATGAAAAACTTGTTTTTGCCAGTTCTTTTAGTAGCAGGCAGCTTCTTTGTAAGTTGCACTTCTTCCGTGTTTACTCCGACTCCTTCTGCTAATTCTTGGGATGATAATTATTTATCAGTAGCCAAAATGGAAGATTACCGTCAATGGGGAACATACAATGTACACGATCCGTCCTGCCGGAAGCTGGGCGACTATTATTATATGTATTCTACAGATGCGATTTTCGGTGAGAACCGGAAAGAAGCGAGAGAGAAAGGCGTGCCGTTGGGATTTATCCAGATGCGCCGTTCTAAGGATTTGGTACATTGGGAATTTCTGGGATGGGCATTTCCTGAAATACCGGAAGAAGCGGTTCAATGGGTACAGTCTCATGCAGGAGGGCAGGGGGCGACCAATATCTGGGCACCGTATATCATCCCTTATAAAGATAAATACCGCCTCTACTATTGCGTATCCGCATTCGGACGTAAAACATCCTATATAGGACTTGCCGAATCAACTTCTCCCGAAGGGCCATGGACGCAGAAAGGCTGTATCGTTAAAACAGATGATTCTACCGCGATGAATGCTATCGATCCGAGCGTCATAGCAGATGAAAATACCGGTAAATGGTGGATGCATTACGGCTCCTTCTTCGGTGGTCTGTATTGCGTCGAACTGAATCCTGAAACCGGATTAGCCTTAAACGAAGGCGATTTGGGGCACCTTGTAGCACGGCGTGCCAACTATCGGAAGGACAATCTCGAAGCACCGGAAATAATCTATCATCCGGAGCTGAAACAATATTATCTTTTCACTTCCTATGATCCGCTGATGACGACTTATAATGTACGTGTCAGCCGTTCGGATGCTGCCGAAGGTCCGTTTACGGACTACTTTGGCAAGGCTGTGAAAGATACGACCAACAACTTCCCGATACTGACTGCACCATATCGTTTTGAGAACCATACCGGATGGGCGGGTACAGCGCATTGTGCCGTCTTTTCTGACGGTGAAGGAAACTATTTTATGGCACATCAGGGACGTCTGTCACCGCAAAATCAGTTAATGGTGTTACATATACGGCAGTTGTTCTTCACTCCCGAAGGCTGGCCGGTCGCTTCTCCCGAGAGATATGCAGGGACTGCTTCGCGTCAATTCAGCAAAGAAGATCTGGTCGGTGAATGGGAAATCATACGAGTGCAGGAACCAAGGTATGAGCGTCAGCTGGAAGCCGGACAGATCTTATGGGGAGAGGGAGAACTGAAAGAGAAGGAATGGAACTTGTCCACCCGAGTGACTTTGGTAAAAGACGGCACGTGCAAAGGGCAGATGACCGATAACGAATGGAATATAGTTCAAATGAATGGAAAATGGTCCTTTTTGACCGAAAAACATCTATTAATGGTAGATTTGAACTCGGAGAAGATTGAGAATCTGGTTATCTTTGCAGGACACGATTGGGAGAACGAAACCGAAACAATTCTCTTTACCGGACTCGATAGCCGGGGACGTTCTGTCTGGGGAAAAAGAATCAAATAACTATATATAATTTTTATTGAAAACCATGAGAAGATACACAGAATTACTGGCTGCATTAGCCTTATCTACCGGCATGGCGCTTCATGCGCAAACCAATGAAATGGTGATCCAGACTAAGAAGTTGGGTGCTGAAATCCAGCCGACAATGTACGGACTCTTTTTTGAAGACATCAATTATGCTGCCGATGGCGGACTTTATGCCGAACTGGTAAAGAACCGTTCATTCGAATTCCCTCAGCGTCTGATGGGATGGAAGACTTATGGAAAGGTGACTTTGCAGGATGACGGTCCTTTTGAACGCAATCCGCATTATGTGCGTCTTGATAATTCGGGACATGCCCACAAGCATACCGGACTGGATAATGAAGGTTTCTTCGGCATCGGGGTTAAGCAAGGTGAAGAATACCGCTTTTCCGTATGGGCACGTCTGCCGCACGGAGGTACAGGTGAAAAGATACGTGTGGAACTTGTAGATATCAAATCTATGGGCGAACATCAGGCTTTTGCCTCTCAGACACTGACCATTGATTCCAAAGACTGGAAGAAATATCAGATAATCTTAAAAGCGGGTGTTACCAATCCTAAAGCAACGCTTCGTATTTTCCTTGCTTCCCAGGGTACGGTAGACTTGGAGCATATTTCCCTTTTCCCTGTCGATACTTGGAAGGGACATGAGAACGGTCTTCGCAAAGACCTTGCGCAGGCTTTGGCGGATATTCATCCGGGAGTCTTCCGTTTCCCCGGTGGTTGCATCGTTGAAGGTACGGATCTCGAAACCCGTTATGACTGGAAGAAATCCGTGGGGCCGGTAGAAAACCGTCCATTGAACGAAAATCGCTGGCAATATACCTTTACCCATCGTTTCTATCCGGATTATTATCAAAGCTACGGACTGGGATTCTATGAATATTTTCTTCTTTCTGAAGAAATGGGAGCGGCACCGCTTCCGATCCTGAACTGCGGACTTGCCTGTCAGTATCAGAACAATGAAGAAAAAGCTTACGTAGCAGTTTGCGACCTGGACAGCTATATTCAGGATGCACTCGATCTGATCGAATTTGCCAATGGAGACGTGAACACGACTTGGGGGAAAGTACGTGCCGATATGGGACATCCGGCACCTTTTAATTTGAAATATCTGGGCATCGGTAATGAACAGTGGGGAAAAGAGTATCCCGAACGTCTCGAACCGTTTATCAAGGCTCTTCGCAAGGCGCATCCGGAAATCATGATTGTAGGCAGTTCCGGCCCGAATTCCGAAGGAAAAGAATTTGATTACCTGTGGCCTGAGATGAAGCGTCTGAAAGCTGATCTGGTAGACGAACACTTCTACCGTCCCGAAAGCTGGTTCCTCAGTCAGGGAGCACGCTATGATAACTATGACCGCAAAGGACCGAAAGTATTTGCCGGCGAATATGCTTGTCACGGAAAAGGAAAGAAATGGAACCACTTCCATGCTGCCTTGCTCGAAGCAGCCTTCATGACCGGATTGGAACGTAATGCCGATATCGTACATATGGCTACTTATGCGCCGCTTTTCGCTCATGTGGAGGGATGGCAATGGCGTCCGGACATGATTTGGTTTGATAATCTTAACTCGGTGCGTACCGTAAGTTATTATGTGCAGCAGCTGTACGCACAGAACAAAGGAACGAATGTACTTCCTCTCACTATGAACAAGAAACCGGTAACAGGGGCGGAAGGACAAAACGGACTTTTTGCCAGTGCAGTCTATGATAAGGATAAGAACGAACTGATTGTCAAAGTAGCTAATACTTCCGATAAGACACAGCCTGTATCCTTGACTTTCGAAGGTCTGAAAAAGCAGGATGTATTGTCCGAAGGACGTTGCATCACTCTTAGCTCACTCGACCAGGACAAAGATAATACGCTTGAACAACCGTTTGCCATCACTCCACAGGAGACACCGGTAACGATCAATGGTCATGCGTTAACCACCGAACTCGGACCGAACACGTTTGCAGTTTATAAATTCACGAAGAAATAAAATGAATAGCGTTAAACTAGTTATGATTTCATGCGTATTGGCAGCCTTTTCCGGGCTGTCTGCGCAGAATGACACTACTTTTGTAGCCAATGGCAATCCCATCATAAAATATAAATATACAGCCGATCCGGGTGCTATGGTGCATGACGGTAAGGTGTACATTTATGCCGGACATGATGAATGTCCTCCTCCCAAAGAACATTACCAGTTGAATGAATGGTGTGTATTCTCGTCTCCCGATATGAAAACATGGACGGAGCATCCTGTACCTTTGAAAGCCAAAGATTTCAGTTGGGCAAAAGGGGAAGCATGGGCTAGTCAGGTGATAGAACGTGACGGGAAGTTCTATTGGTATGTGACGGTGGAACACGGCACTATTCACGGAAAATCCATCGGTGTAGCCGTATCTGATTCGCCTGTCGGTCCTTTTGTGGATGCCCGTGGTTCCGCACTGATCACCAATGATATGACGACCGAATTTACCAAGATCTCTTGGGAAGATATCGATCCGACTGTTTTTATTGACGACGACGGACAGGCATATCTTTATTGGGGGAATACCCAATGCTACTATGTCAAACTGAAAAAGAATATGATCGAGCTGGATGGTCCTATCGTACCGGTTCATCTGCCCCGATATACGGAAGCTCCGTGGATACATAAGTGTGGAGACTGGTATTACCTTTCATATGCTTCTGAATTTCCGGAAAAGATATGCTACGCCATGAGCCGTAGCATTACCGGACCTTGGGAATACAAAGGCATCCTTAATGAGATAGCCGGCAATTCCAATACCAATCATCAGGCTATTATCGAGTTCAAGGGCGACTGGTATTTCATTTATCATAATGGAAGCATCAATACAGCCGGAGGCAGTTTCCGCCGTTCCGTCTGCATCGATCGTTTGTATTATAACGAGGACGGTACCATGAAACGCATTCAGATGACAACGGAAGGCGTACAATAAACAGGAAATTATAGGGTTAGGTTAGATAATAGGTTTTTAGATTTTTGTTAATTGAAAAGTAAGGGCGTCCTTCCATTCCGGAAAGACGCCCTGCTTATTTAATTCTGATGAATAATAACTTATTCTACTTTGCGTGAACCGTCACCGATTACTACATCATATACTTTCGGGCTTCTGCCGAATTTAGCTTTGAAAGCTTCTTTTGTCTTTTCAACGAAGTTGTCATACAGTTCGTTCTTGACAAGGTTGATAGTACAACCACCGAAGCCGCCACCCATTACGCGTGAACCGGTTACACCATATTCTTTAGCGCAATCGTTCAGGAAGTCAAGTTCTTCGCAGCTCACTTCGTACAATTTGCTCATACCGTGGTGAGTTTCGTACATTTTCTGACCTACTGTTTCGTAATCGTCTTTTTCCAGCGCATCGCAAACATCAAGTACGCGTTGGATTTCTTCGATTACATATTCGGCACGCATATAATCTTCAGCGCTGATATCAGCTTTCGCTTCTTCCAGCATGTCCATTGTACAGTCACGCAGGAATTCTACATGCGGATGTTTTTTCTGGATAGCAGCAACAGCAGCCTCACAGCTCTGACGACGCTTGTTGTAAGCAGAAGAAGCCAGTTCGTGTTTCACTACTGAATCCATCAATACCAGACGATAACCTTCCGGATGGAATGGGAAATATTGATATTCTAGTGAACGGCAGTCCAGACGGATCAAGCTGCCAGCTTTACCGAATACAGAAGCGAACTGGTCCATGATACCGCAGTTTACACCGCAGTAGTTGTGTTCAGTAGCCTGACCTACTTTAGCCAATTCAAATTTGTCGATTTTACCTTCACCGAACAGTTCATTCAATGCGAAAGCATATGTACTTTCCAGAGCAGCAGAAGAAGACATACCTGCACCCAGAGGCACATCGCCGGAGAAAGCGGTATTGAATCCTTTCACGTCTACGCCACGTTTGATCATTTCACGGCATACACCGAAAATGTATCTTGCCCAGCTTGCGCGGGGAGCATCCTCTTCGTTCAGACCAAATTCTACATAATCTTTCAGGTCGATAGAATAAGCTCTTACTTTGTCAGTGCCGTTCGGTTTGATTTCAGCAAGCATACCTTTGTCTACAGCTCCGGGGAATACGAATCCACCGTTGTAGTCAGTATGTTCGCCAATCAGGTTGATACGACCCGGAGAGGCATATATAAATCCTGTAGTTCCATCAAAATGCTTAATGAAGCGACTTCTTACGTGTTCTATATCCATGATAAATCAATTTTATAAGGTGAATAAATTAAATTCAGATTTTTTATTCTACTGGAATGTCTTTATTTACGTTCTTGCAACCTACCAGACCGTAGTACAGCAAGTAAGCCAGAGCAGCGATAATTACCCAATAGCTAGCCATGAAACCGGCTACGTCAGCTACCCATCCTTGAATTACAGGCAGGATACCTCCACCGCATACCAGTACCATAAACAGACCGGAAGCAGCAGCCAGATATTTACCCAGTCCTTCTACAGCAAGGTTGAAGATACCACCCCACATGATAGAAGTACAGAGACCAACTAATACCAAGTACATAGCGTTAATGGGCACTTCTGCAAAACCGAATGACAAACCGCCAGTTGCGCTTTGTTGAAGTACAGGCAGATTCACCAATGTTCCTGTAGAAGAGAAGATAGCAAGGAATACTAAAATCAATCCCAGAGCGGATGTAAATGTAAGCATCGCTTTACTGGAAACTTTTGCACCGAGTGAAGCACCGGCCAGACGACCGATCAACATCAGGAACCAGTAAGTTCCTACTACGAAACCGGAGATTGTAGAAGCGATACCGGCACCGCCTTTTTCTACAGGGTCAGTAAGGAACAGGTTCAGAGTACCCGGTACACCTACTTCAATACCTACATATACAAAGATAGCGATAGCGCCCAATACAAAGTGACGGAACTTCAAAGCACCTTTCATCAGTGTGCTGATTGGTTCAGTTGTAGCAGCAGCGTTCGGTTCCGGAATGCGTACAAACAGGAGTACGAAGAATGCGAAAGCGAATACAGCCATTGCGGTGTACATTACAGGGAAAATCTGAGAGATAGTAGCTTTTTCGATAGATCCGGCGATCAGGATACCAACGAACATCGGAGTGATGGTAGCCATTACAGAGTTGAAAGAGCCGCCCACCTGGATAAGCTGGTTACCTTTGTTACCTTCACCACCCAGTTTGTTCAACATCGGGTTTACTACAGTGTTAAGCAAACACATAGAGAAACCTGCTACGAATGCACCAATCAAATAAACGGCAAAAGCCATCTCAGGGCTTGAATGACCGGACAGGAACTGGATACCTACGCCGATAAAACCGATAGCTACTGCGATAAGTGCTGTTTTCTTATATCCCACACGTTGCAACAAGATACCGCTGGGGATACCCATTACTGCATAAGCTATAAAGTTACCGAAGTTTCCCAGCATACCCAAAGCATTGGATACGTCGAATTGGTTCTTCAGCACAATACCCATAGGAGCTGCGAGGTTAGTAACGAATGAAATCATACCGAAAAGGAAAATCATCGTGATAATGGCAATGATTTTTCCATTCTTTTTTTCTTGTGTCATGGTTCTATTAAAAATGTTAGTTTATAAAATTAGGTTAGTTATTTTTTTATCTTTTATTTTTCCACACCGAATTTGTAGATAGTCACCTGCTGGTATTCATCGCCCGGCAATAAAGTAGCCGAGGGGAAATGAGGTTTGTTCGGAGTGTCGGGGAAACATTGTGCCTCGAAGCAGATAGCGCTTCTTGCAGGGAATGTAGCACCGTGAGCACCTTCGAAACCATTCAGCCAGTTACCGGTGTAAAGTTGTACACCTGCTTCAGTAGTGTATACTTCCATGGTACGACCGCTATTCGGTTCGAAACAAGTAGCAGCGAGATCCAGTGAACCTGTTTCAATCTTGTTCAGTACGTAGCAGTGGTCGTATCCGGCACCGTTAATCAGTTGTTGGAATTTATCGTTGATACGTTCGCCTACGGTATGCGGAGTGGTGAAGTCCATTGGAGTACCTTCTACTTTGGCAACTTCTCCGGTTGGGATAGAAACTTCATCGATAGGCGTGTAGAAATTAGCGTTGATAGTAACAATATTGTTTTCGATAGTAGGAGTAGGATTGCTGATACCAGCCAGATTGAAGAAACCGTGATTGGTCAGGTTGACTACAGTAGCTTTGTCAGTTGTGGCACGATATTCGATTACCAGTGCATTTTCTTCTTCTTCCAGGCGATAAACCATTTCAACCTCCAGATTGCCGGGGAAACCTTCTTCGCCGTCGGCTGAAACATAATTGAACTGGATTATATTTTCAGCCAGTTGGTCGGCATCCCAAACGCGGGCGTGAAAACCGGTAGGTCCTCCGTGCAGGGAGTTGGGTCCGTTGTTGATGGTGAGCTCGTGCTCTTCTCCGTACAATGTGAATTTTCCTTTGGCGATGCGGTTGCCATAGCGTCCGATAGTAGTGCTGAGGAAGGGTTCCGGGCTGTTGACAACGTGGTCTATGCTGTCGTGTCCTAGGACAACGTTTGCATATTTTCCATCTTTATCCGGTACCATGATAGCGAGAATGGCGCATCCGTAATTAGTTACGGCGACTTCCATTCCCTTTTTATTTTTGAGGATAAATAAATCAGTTTCTTTATTATTTATCTCCTTTTGGAAATCTTTCCGGCTGAGCCCTGATAGATTCCCTTCCGTTGGGAATGTGTTATTCATGTCTGGTATTCTTAAAATTTTCTTGCAAATAAAGGTAAATTCTTTGTTACTCACAAATTATTCCGGCTAAATATGGTGGGTAGTTTAGGAAAGTTTAGCGTTCTCACTTAGGTTTCTGTATTTTTCATCCTTCTTTTCTTTTAAAGTGAACAATTTTTCGTATGTTTGTTCCCGGATTATTATAATCCGGGAGAATTTAATCTAAGTTTATTAACAAGAAAAACAAAAATGTATCCATTAAAATTCGAACCTATTCTGAAGCAGACGCTTTGGGGGGGCGACAAAATTATTCCGTTCAAGCATTTGAGTTCAGACTTGAAAGGAGTAGGAGAAAGCTGGGAGATTTCCGGCGTAGAGGACAATGAATCTGTTGTGGCTAATGGCCCGGACAAAGGTTTAACTCTGGCTGATATGGTGAGAAAGTATCGCGAGGAACTGGTTGGCGAAGCGAATTATGCTCGTTTTGGCAATAAATTCCCACTGCTTATCAAATTCATCGATGCAAAGCAGGATTTATCCATTCAGGTGCATCCGGCAGATGATTTGGCAAAGAAAAGGCACAACTCAATGGGTAAAACCGAAATGTGGTATGTAGTGGATGCTGATAAAGGAGCGAAACTGCGTTCTGGATTTTCCGAGCAAATCACCCCGAAAGAATATAAAGAGCGCGTGCTGAACAATACGATCACTGACGTATTGCAGGAGTATGAGATCAAGCCGGGAGATGTATTCTTCCTTCCTGCCGGACGTGTGCACAGTATTGGCGCCGGTGCGTTTATTGCCGAAATCCAGCAGACTTCGGATATTACTTATCGTATCTATGACTTCAACCGTAAGGATGCAAACGGAAAGACTCGTGAATTGCATACTGACCTGGCGCGTGAAGCCATCAATTACGAAGTGTTGGATGATTATCGTACCAAATACGAAGCGGTGAAAGATGAGCCGGTAGAACTTGTAGCTTGTCCGTACTTCACTACTTCCGTGTATGATATGACCGAAGAAATCAGCTGTGATTATTCAGAACTCGATTCATTCGTGATCTTCATTTGTATGGAAGGTGCATGCAAGATAAAAGACAATGAAGGTAATGAACTGAAAGTAGGTGCCGGAGAATCTATTCTGCTTCCTGCTACAACACAGGATGTAACAATTACTCCGGAAGCTGGAAACGTAAAATTGCTGGAAACATACGTGTAAATAATAGACAATATTATTGATAAAAGTATAGACCGGGCAGGCGAGAAAAACTTTCTCGCCTGCTTTGCGTTGTAGAAAGAAAGGTGTATCTTTGTGCATGCCCGATTATATTCCTAATTGGGTACATGAATAAATAATCAGAGAAAGTATGAATAGCAAGATTTATCCGATTGGTGTACAAAACTTCGAGAGTCTCCGTAAGGATGATTATTTTTATATTGATAAAACGGCATTGGTTTATCAATTAGCAAGAACAGGGAGATATTATTTTCTAAGTCGCCCTCGTCGCTTTGGAAAAAGTTTGCTTATATCTACGCTGGAAGCTTACTTTCAGGGGAAGAAAGAACTTTTCGAAGGTCTGGCTATCGAGACCCTTGAAAAGGATTGGATAAAGCATCCGATATTGCATCTGGACCTCAATATCGAAAAATATGATGTACCCGAGAGTCTTGATAACATACTCGAAAAGTCATTGGTAGCATGGGAGAAACTATATGGAGCCGAACCCTCCGAGCGTTCGTTTTCCCTGCGTTTTGCGGGTATTATACAGCGTGCCTGCGAGAAGACAGGACAGCGCGTTGTCATCTTGGTGGACGAGTATGACAAACCCATGTTGCAAGCCATTGGTGACGATGAATTGCAAAAGTACTACCGTAATACATTGAAGCCATTTTATGGTGCATTGAAAAGCAAAGATGGCTACATCAAATTCGCTATGCTGACAGGTGTCACTAAGTTCGGTAAAGTAAGTATTTTCAGTGACTTGAATAATCTGAAAGATATATCAATGGATGAACGGTTTATTGAAATTTGCGGCATTACGGAGAAAGAAATCCACGATAATCTGGAAAAAGAACTTCATGAACTGGCTCGGAATCAGAAAATGAGTTATGATGAAGTTTGCAAGGAATTGAAAGCATGTTATGATGGCTACCATTTTGTAGAAGACTCTGTCGGTATTTACAATCCCTTCAGTTTGCTTAATACATTTGACCAAATGAAGTTTGGTGATTACTGGTTTGAAACAGGTACACCGACCTATTTGGTTGAACTTTTAAAAAGTAGTCATTACGATCTCCGGCGTGTTGTAAATGTGGAAACAGATTCCGATGTTTTGAATAGTATTGATTCCACTTCAAAAAATCCTATTCCGGTGATTTATCAAAGTGGATATCTTACGATAAAAGGTTATGACCGTCGTTTTAAAATTTATCGTTTAGGTTTTCCCAATCGTGAAGTAGAGGAAGGATTTATGAAATATTTGCTTCCATTTTATGCAAATGTAGATCAGATAGATTCACCGTTTCAGATCACTAAATTTATTCATGAAGTCGAACAAGGCGATTGTGATGCTTTCTTTCATCGCCTGCAAAGCTTCTTTGCCGATACTCCCTATGAGTTGGCCCGTGATTTGGAGTTGCATTATCAGAATGTACTATTCATTGTCTTCAAGTTGATTGGCTTCTACGTTAAGGTAGAATATCATACAAGTGAAGGGCGTATCGATCTTGTCTTACAGACTGACAAATTCATATATGTGATGGAATTTAAGTTGGATGGTACTGCTGAAGAAGCTATCAAACAGATTAATGAAAAGCATTATGCACTTCCTTTTGAGGCAGACGGACGCCGACTTTTCAAGATAGGTGTCAATTTTAGCTCAGAAACACGCAATATTGAGAAGTGGATAGTGGAGTAGCATCAATTCTATCCCCATTCAGTTTTATATAATTTTTTTGGAAAGGTTTTAAACTTCTGTTGCTAAATCATTTTTTTCGTCTTATCATTGTATAAATTTACTAGTGATATATATGAATAAAAATGGATTTAGCCGTTGTGCGGAGTCGTACATCGGTCGTTTACGAAAAGAGGGGCGTCATTCTACGGCCCATGTTTATACGAATGCTCTTTTTTCTTTTACCAAGTTTTGTGGCACTACCCATGTTGCTTTCCGGCAAGTCACCCGTGAACGCTTGCGCTGTTACGGGCAGTATCTTTATAGTTCCGGTCTGAAGCCGAATACGGTATCAACGTATATGCGTATGCTTCGTAGCATCTATAATAGAGGAGTGGAGTCGGGCAGAGCTCCGTATGTGCATCGTCTGTTTCATGATGTTTATACGGGAGTGGATATTTGCCAGAAGAAAGCGTTGCCTGTCGGAGAACTTAATCGCCTCCTCTATGAAGATCCCAAATCGGAACGTTTGCGTCGTACGCAGGCTATCGCTGCCTTGATGTTTCAATTCTGCGGAATGTCTTTCGCTGACCTTGCTCATTTGGAGAAATCTTCGCTGGAACGGAATATCATCCGGTATAATCGTATCAAGACGAAAACTCCGATGAGTGTGGAAGTACTGGATACTGCACAAGATATAATCAGTCGGCTTCGCAACTGTCAGCCTTCTCATCCGGATTGTCCCGACTATCTGTTCAGTATCCTTCTTGGCGACAAGAAGAGAGAAGATGAAAGTGCATACCGGGAATATCAGTCCGCTCTCCGCAGGTTCAATAATCGTCTGAAGAGACTTGCAAAGGCTCTTCGGCTGACTTCTCCCGTCACTTCCTATACTATCCGTCATTCCTGGGCTACTACCGCTAAGTATCGTGGTGTTCCTATTGAGATGATCAGTGAGTCGCTGGGGCATAAGTCTATTAAGACTACTCAGATTTATCTGAAAGGTTTTGGTCTGCAGGAACGTACAGAAGTGAATCGAATGAATTTATCTTACGTGAAGAACTGTCGGATAGGACGGGTGTAAAATATTTAATAAGTTGATAGTCAGCATGGATCTGTTTCTGTTACTTCTTAGGTAACGGAAGTGTATACAGCATAAACGAACAATGAAAAAAGGTTGAAAAGCAGCAGCAAATATGTTGTCAAGAGAGTTACATCCTAAGTAGAAGGGTATATACCAATGGAAATTAGGTATATAAGGAGTGAGGCATGAAAATAAGTATTTTTCATGTCTAAAGATGTTTTTACCCTATATTTTAGATAAAACTAAAAAAAGTGAGCTTTAATTTGTTTCTTATTTGTGTTTTTGTCTATCTTTGCATCAAATTTACTTCCGTTACCTAAGAAGTAACGGAAACATATGGGGTAAAAAAACATGATTCTAACAAAAGAGAAATCAGCCATCCTCGGGACCAAAAATGGGACAGGGGAGGGCGTAGCGTGCTTAAAACGCTGGTATGTGGCACATGTTCGCATACATCACGAAAAAAAAGTAGCCGAATATTTGGGGAAAATGGGAATTGAGACTTTTGTTCCTGTCCAGCAAGAAATCCATCAATGGAGTGATCGCCGTAAATTAGTTGAAACAGTTCTTCTTCCGATGATGGTGTTTGTTCATGCCGATCCGAAGGAACGGATGGCTGCTTTAACTCTTGCCACGGTAAGCCGTTACATGGTGTTGCGTGGTGAGGGAAAGCCTGCTGTGATTCCTGATGATCAGATGGCGCGTTTCCGTTTTATGCTCGATTATTCGGAAGAGGCAATCTGTATGAATTATTCTCCATTAGCTCGTGGAAAGAAAGTTCGTGTTATCAAAGGTCCTTTGACGGGACTGGTTGGAGAACTAGTTGCGTTAGATGGCAAAAGTAAGATTGCTGTCCGGCTGGATATGTTGGGCTGCGCTTGTGTCGATATGCCTATCGGATATGTAGAGCAAATTGGCGAAAGAAACTAAGTAGGTGATGGGGACCTTCAATAATAGCATACAGGAGAAAATAGAAAAACTACAAAAAACAGTTGATACATTGCTTCATATGGGTGAGAATATGGACTGTATATGTATTGACGATCTTTCACTACTTAATAAAGAGATCCATGAACAGATCAATGATCTGTATCCTTGTCACGGTAAGACAGCCGAACAGGAAGCTGCTTTGTGCTTGTCTCTTCTGATGGGATATAGTGTGTCTATGTATGCCAATTCGGAGGATGAGGCAAAGAAAGAAACTGTTCTGAGGCGTTCGCAAATGATTCTGAAAAACCAATTGCCTTCACCATTGAAAATTCAGTTACACACAATCTACGATAAAC
>NZ_JAHQUN010000052.1:0-32955 GCF_019052485.1 Bacteroides sp. MSK.20.82 | reverse complement strand
AGTTTGTCAATGACGGACAACTTGCTATTTTTTGATTTTATTTCGAACTCACGTTAAATACAAAGATAGACCGTTTTTAGTTGCTTCTGGATCTTCACTAAGAATATCACTTTGCTGCACAGCACCTATTGTTCTTGGACTTGTTTGTCTTTGCTGAGGATTATTTCCCTTAAAGCCTTCCTTTCTTCCTGGGAAAATTTTCTGTTCTTTGACGTGTTCAAGCAACTGTTTGTTGTTGGAAAGAAGCTCAGCCAGTGACGGATCATCAACGGAATTTGTGTTCATGTCCTTCTCAATGATATCCAACTCTTTCTTTAGCTCTATCTTTTTCTTGCTATTAACACCTATGGTATTGGCAAGAGCTACGAGTTGCTGTCCAATTGTAGTCAAACGCTTACGTATAGATGAAACAATACCTTGATACTTCTTTTCTTCTAACAGTTCAACTATAGGGAGGTAGTATCTGTTGCGGACTGAACTACATTCTGCTTTTTTTGTCCGTAGTTAGTTGACGGTGTTGAAGAAAGTAAAGAAATGCTGGGATTTCCGTGATTAGTTTTTGAAGAAAACTCGTATCGTCATTTTTTGAGAGGATTAATTTTTCGCACCCAATAACGTGTTTCTCCCGGTTCTATAAGAACAGGAGTATCTTCATTATTGGAACACATAATGAATTTACCAAAAAATTGCACTTCACAGAGGTCTTTACCCTTTGCTTCAATCTTGTATACACTTGCCGATGCAGCATACATAGCTGCCTGAATGATAGATTATTGCAATTTAATCGGTAGAAAAGTTGTTTTTGAGCCTCTTGGACTTGTTTTTGAGGCTGTTTTACACTCTTTTCTCAATGAATCAGAACCATGGGGAATATTGTATCCTCAATGAAGTTCACCTATCTTCTATCCGGCTACAAAGGTATAAAATTCTGGGATGTTTTCGCCGATAATGTTAACTAAATGCAAGATATTCTCACGGATATTGTTTGCTGACCAAAAGAGAAAAATTTAGTTGAAGCCTTTTCTTCCCTCTGCTTGACTTAACTTTATTGCCCGTGTATATAATGACGGTCATTAAAGTCAAGTTGAGGGGTAGAGTCAAGTCTTTTTCTTTTGGCGAGCAAAATAGTTCTTTGATATGATGAGTGTATGATGAACAATTTGCATCATTTGTAACGAATAACATATTGTTTGTAGGTGTATATGGTGCTTACAAACAGCATTATGGCATTTAGTTTTTGGAAGTTTTTGCTCAAAATAGATTATGTATATGGTTAATTATGCCAAGACGTGCATTTTTCTATGTGTAATACATCATTAAATAAATAAAAAGTATTACCTTTGCATATTATATGGTAGGTTGATTATAGCAAAGTCATTAACATAGTTGCTTTGCACTTTAAATTGATGTAGTAATGGCAAAGAATACAATGGGAACCAAGCTTCCTCGAAAATTGGAGCAGAAGATGCAGATTGTGGGCGAGCAGATTAAGTTGGCTCGCTTACGTCGGAATCTGAGTGTGGCTCAGGTTGCTGAACGTGCCACCTGTTCACCGCTTACTGTGTCCCGAATAGAAAAAGGGATTCCTACAGTTGCAATAGGGATCTATCTACGTGTTTTGTACGCATTGCAACTTGACGATGATATTCTATTGCTTGCCAAAGAAGATAAAATGGGAAAAGCTTTGCAAGATTTGAGTTTGAAAACAAGAGAACGTGCATCCAAGAAAGAATAATCTATGAAAAAGTTGTATGTATATGCCGATTTCGATTGGCTCAAAGAAGTGGAACTCATAGGCGAATTGGGCTATGAGTCTCTTCGTGGTGCGGACAGCTATAGTTTTACGTTCAATAATGAATGGTTAAGGCAGCACAGCGATCTGTTTTTGAGTGACGACTTGAATAATTATCCCGGTCAGCAATACACGCAACCAGGTAAAGATATATTTGGTTGTTTCTCTGATGCCTTGCCCGACCGTTGGGGACGTACTTTGTTGTTGCGTCGTGAGCAAATTGTAGCGGCAGAAGAACAACGTCCCGTAAGGAGATTGTCATCTTTCGATTTCTTAACTGGTATCGATGATTTCTCTCGAATGGGTGGATTCCGTTTTAAGGAAGACCTCGATGGCGAATTTATCAATGTGAGTGAGTCATTGAAAATTCCACCTTTGACGGATATTCGGGAACTGATTGCAGCCAGTGCCGAGATAGAGAAATGTGAAGAAAACAATATGCTCCCCGATAGAAAATGGATTGCACAACTTGTGCAACCGGGAACATCATTGGGCGGTGCGAGACCTAAAGCCAATGTCGTAGATGCAGATAAGACTCTTTATGTAGCCAAGTTCCCGTCTCGCAAGGATGACTATGATGTAGGACTTTGGGAGCATTTCGGTCATTTGCTTGCCACAAAAACAGGGATAAACGCTGCAAAAACAAAAATGTTAGCAACTGGAGAAAAATATCATACATTGCTGTCACAACGCTTCGATAGAACCCAAGAAGGAAAACGCATTCATTTAGCATCTGCCATGACCTTATTGGGGCTGAGTGATGGTGACAATGCAACTACCAGGCATGGTTATCTGGATATAGTTGACTTTATTATTCAGAGCTGTACCGATGTGGAGCGAAACCTACAGGAACTATACCGTCGTGTGGCTTTCAATATATGCATAGGCAATAGTGACGACCATTTCCGCAATCATGGTTTCCTTTTGACTGCAAAAGGATGGATACTGTCTCCTGCATATGACATGAACCCCACGTTGAATGAGTATCAAAGTTTGCTTGTTTCATCAACTTCTAACAAAGCAGAGTTGAGTATTTTGCTGGATGCTTGCGAAGACTACATGCTAAACCGTAAAACAGCAGAAAAGATTATTTCGGAGGTGATTGGAGCTGTAAAAGGATGGCGCGAATTGGCAACACGATTAGGAATTTCCAAGAGAGAGATGGATATGTTTGCCGGAGTGTTGGATGAACGATGTAAGTGAGAATAACTGTTTCAGTGTGCCAAATTACCAAATAAAAACGCGCTAAATTTCCAAGAGATATGATGTTGATTTGTATGTAATTGAGTAGTGAAATGCGATTGAAGATTTGTATTATGCTGCGCGAACATAATGTTTGTGTAGCATAATTTTTTGAAAGGTGAAATTCATTGATGGAATGGATAAAAACAATACATGTGTTCTTTTGCATATCTTTATGCCAACTGTAGTCATTCCTTTAAACGATGTTTTTGTTGCTTATCTACTTGGCTATATGGGAAATTAGATGTATCTTTGTTTGCAATATAACGAGTATAATTTGAATACTGATGTCGAACAATCAACAAATAATGATGAATAGGATTAAGGCGGTACTGGCTGAAAGGCAACGAACCAATAGATGGTTGGCAACTCAAATGGGCAAATCAGAGAACACAATTTCAAGATGGTGTTCTAATAAATCGCAACCATCTATTATTCAATTGCAAGAAATAGCGAATTTGTTGGATGTTGACATTCGACAGTTGCTAACTACAACAAAAGATAATAATGACTTATGATGCTCAGCTTATGAAAAAAATCGGTATAGACATATTTTCAGGAGCAGGCGGATTAAGTCTGGGGGGGGCAATGGCGGGAATTAAGGTTCGCTATGCTATTGAGGTTAATCCTCACGCAGCCAAATCTTTTGAACTTAATCACAAAGGAGCAAAAGTAATATGTGGCGATATTCGGGATGTCAAAGCTACAGATTTCTTAAATAAAGACGAGGAAGTATTTATAATCATGGGAGGCCCTCCTTGTCAGGGATTTTCTATGTCAAATACGATGTCTCGCAATATGGACAATCCTAATAATTTATTGTTCAAAGAGTTTGTTCGTTTGGTCTCAGAAATAAAGCCTAGATGGTTTGTCCTTGAAAATGTTTGGGGAATGACTAAAATGAACAATGGAGAGACAATAGAAATGATAAAACATTGTTTTGAGGAGATAGAGCCAGGCTATAAGGTCAAATGGAAGGTTCTATGGGCTGATGAATATGGTGTTCCACAAAGACGGATGAGAATGTTTATGGTCGGAAACAACCAAGGAATTGACTTTGAGTTTCCAAAGCCTTTTGATTATAAAGTGAGTGTAGAAGAAGCTATTGGAGATTTACCTGTTTTACATAATGGTGATATGATAGATTCATTGCCTTACACTAAGTCAATAAAGGAATCTAGCCCTTATGCGCAACAGATGAGAAAAGGTTCAATAGAATCAAAGCAGAATTTTGTGTCAAAGAGTAACGACCTTGTGATGCAACGTTACAAATATATCGGTCAAGGTGAGAATTGGAGAGCTATTCCGGAGTCCTTGATGCGAAATTATTCAGACAAGACCCGTTGTCATAGTGGAATATATAAACGTCTGAAAGCAAATTGCCCTTCTGTTGTCATTTCAAACTATAGGAAGAGTATGCTAATTCATCCATATCAAGACAGAGGTTTATCGGTGAGGGAAGCGGCACGTTTACAAAGTTTTCCTGATACGTTTATCTTTCAAGGGCCTCATATGAGCATACAGCAGCAGATAGGTAATGCGGTTCCTCCGTTATTGTCTAAAGCTGTGATGGCGCAGATTCTGGAATACGATTCATCATACAATAAGGAATAACTATGGGTACTTATAGACAAAGCATTCCACAAGCTGATACTCTTATGGGGTCTATGCGTTCAATGGGGTATTCTTTCGAAGCTGCTATTGCTGATATTATTGACAATGGTATTAGTGCAAATTGCAGCGTAGTCAAACTATTCTTCCCTTCAGAACCTATTGATGATCTTGTTGTGGGAATCTTAGATGATGGAGAAGGAATGTCTGCAGGCGTCCTTTTTGAAGCTATGAGGTATGGAAGTAGGGACTCTGAACTTGAAAGAAATGCAAATGATTTGGGACGATTCGGTTTAGGAATGAAATCTGCCTCTTTGTCTCAATGTAGAATTTTGACGGTTGTCAGTTTGCAGGAAGAAAAGATTAGTAGCTATTCTTGGGATTATAATTATATTCAAAATAGAAAAGAGTGGGTGGTGAAGGAGCTGTCACAAAATGAAATAAAAGCACTTCCTTATATTCACTCTCTCCTCGAATTGCCACATGGCACGCTTGTACTATGGCAGGATTTCGATGTGTTGGAGAAATCAAGTGGTGGAATGGTTTATGATGCTCTTGTTGAACTTAAAGAATCTGTAGCCAATAATATTGCTCTGATTTTTCATAACTTTCTTTCAGCAAAAGGTAAGGGGCAGATCAAGATGTACTTGAATAAAGGGAGAATAAAACCAATGGATCCTTTCCTTGAATCACATTCTAAGACAACAACGAAGAAAGCACGTTCCATTGCTATTCGTGACAGTAAGGGTCAAGAACGGCAAATCTGGGTTAAACCATATATCTTGCCATTTGCAACAGATTTAAACGATGAATACAGAAAACTCATAGGAGGAGTAGAGACATTAAGAATCAAACAAGGTTTCTATGTTTATCGAAATAAGCGTTTGATAATTTGGGGAACTTGGTTTGGGATGAAACCGCGTGGTGAACTCACAAAAAATGCTAGAGTTAGAGTAGATATTCCGAATTCACTTGATGACATATGGAGTATTGATATAAAGAAACAAACAGCTTCTATTCCAAAGCAGATTCAGCGTCAATTGCGCCAAACAGTTATTGAAGCGATGGATATTTCTGTTAGGAAGCAAACCCATCGTGGTCGAAAAGAAAATGTTGAGGATATTGACTATATTTGGGATAGAATGGAAGGCAGAGGAAAGACTTTTTATTATCAAATCAATCGTGAGAGCAAAGTGTTCCAGATGGTGAGGGATAGAATGTCAGAAGAAGACTATACTCTGCTTGAGATGCTTTTGAAAGAAATTGAGCAAAACGTTCCGACTCAGCAGATTTACATTGACAAGTCTAATGATGCAATCAGTCAAGATGAACCAGATAATCGTGTCGATGAGATTTTCCAACTTGGGATTTATATGGTAAACTTGGCAAAATCTTTTAACAAGAAATCTATAGTCGAGATTGTTTCTGATCTGATGAAATCAGAGCCATTCTGCAAATATAAAGTTGTTGAGGAAAAACTTTTAGATAACTACAAGGATGAAATTAACAAACGAAGCATATAATAAGATTCTACTCATAATTTCCGCACGTTTGGAACTTATGAAGGAACTGTCGGGCTTTGTTCCATCTTTGGAAAATATTAAGCCTGCGATTGAAGACGCAATAGCCTTCTCTGGTATTGATTGTGATGAGGAAGACAAAAATAAATTGTTGGAAGAAATAGAATACCGAGAGAAAATCACTCATGTATTGGGCAATATTATTTATGATGATTATGAACAAAAGAAGTGGTATTTCAATGATAAAGTAGATGACAGCTATTTTTGGGAGAGATATTATCGTTATTTAAAAGAACACACTTCAATTGACGACAAAAGTATTAATCTTTTGCACGAAAAGACATTGCCTGACATAATGAATTGTTTATACAATCCAAAGGAAGAATTTGAAGGTAAACGTTTGAAGAGGGGCTTAATAATTGGTGATGTACAGTCTGGTAAAACCGCTACATATTCAGGTCTGATTTGTAAAGCTGCTGATGCAGGATATAAAGTTGTTATTCTTCTAGCTGGTATAACAGAAAGTCTTCGTCAGCAAACACAAGAACGTATTGATGAAAGTGTTGTTGGGTACACTATTCGTAAGGTTGAAAAACATATTCGCGAGGGGAAGGTAGGAGTTGGTAAAGACAACAAGCAACGTAGAGCTACTTCTTTTACTACATGTGTAAAAGATTTTGTTAAAGGGAGTAATTTGATTTCAACGACTTTATCGGAGCATAATTCTCTGGTCCTTTTTGTCGTTAAAAAAAATGTATCAGTTCTGACAAAATTGCATGATTGGTTGAAAAACCAGAATATGGATGTTCGTACAAATAGTATAAACCATCCAATGCTTCTTATTGACGATGAGGCAGACAATGCATCGGTTAATACAAAAAAAGATAATACAGATCCAACTAAGACAAACGCTATAATTCGTAAGATTTGCAATCTTTTTCAGACTGCGAATTATATTGGTTTTACTGCTACTCCATTTGCAAATGTTTTTATAGATCCGGATTCGGTGGACAGTATGAAGAATGCAGATTTGTTTCCAGAGCATTTCATATATACGTTACCGACCCCTTCCTCATATATTGGTGCCGATAAAATTTTTTATGAGGATAAAGAGTACTATCGCAATTTACGTTTTATAACTGATGTTGAAGAACCAGACTACACTTCAGATGAATATAGGACTGATTTACACGAAAATATAGAAGAACTTAATTCTGGGACATTCTACTCTCGTCACAAAAAAGAATGGAATGGAGTCTTGCCAAATTCGCTGAAGGAGTCCATCTATTGTTATTATCTGGCAAATGTTATTCGAGATTTAAGAGGACATGCCTCTAAACCAAGAAGTATGTTGGTTAATATGTCTCGTTTCATAAGGGTGCAACAGGTGATTAAGGAACATATTGAAGAAATACAGAACAACTTTATTCAAATACTAAAATACAACTTTGACGAAGATACCTCAAAGAATGCTCATCTGTCACTGTATAAAGAACTGAAACGACTTTGGAAAAAACATTTTGATAATATTACTGATATCTGTTTTATTGATGTTATAAAAAAGAAGAATTTATTAGGTGCTGTGTTCGATATTGAAGCTGATGTTCCAAAGATGGAAATTATCGTTGTTAATGGTAGTAGCGCAAGCAAATTAGATTACAAATCTAATCCTTCGTTGAGAGTAATTGCTATTGGAGGACTTGCTCTTTCGCGAGGTCTCACATTAGAGGGCTTGCTTGTAAGCTATTTCTATCGAAACACTGCAACATTTGATGTGTTGATGCAGATGGGGCGTTGGTTTGGTTATCGACCTGGTTATGCTGATTTGTTCCAAATATGGACAAGTCAAGCAAGTGCAACTTGGTATAGAGAAATAGCGACAGCCACTACCGAATTGAAAGCAGATATTAAGAAAATGTTTGAGCAACATCTTACTCCTAAAGATTTCGGCATTAAAGTTCGTGACTATTGCGACGAATTACAGATAACAGCCAACAATAAGATGCGGACCGCGTACGAATTGTTGATGATGGAATCCTACTATGGAAATATCTGTGATACCCCTTACCTTAGTGTCAAGGCGGAACATAATGAAGAGAACTGGAATCAAGTAAAATGTTTTACTGCCCACCTGTTTGAAAATGATTATAAATTTGGTTTCGCGAATGTCGACAAATACAAAGATGAGGATGTATGCTCAGATATTGATAAATCTAGATATTTTTCTGATGTGTCCAAAGAATTGGTGGTAGACTTCCTGTCTAATATAAAATGTTCATTAGTTAACATGAAATTTAACCGGCAAAACTTAATTGATTTTATTTGCGACAAAGAAACAGAAGGAGTAGATAAATGGGATATTGTTTTCGAAGGTGGTGATGGGCAGACCTTTTATGACATACCAGGACTTGAAATGATACGTTGTCCGAAACGTCAGATTGAGGAACATGATCATGTAATTCAAATTTCGAGTCGTCGTAGGATTCTTGGTTTACGAGAAGGAAAGTTCTGCTTAAGTCAAGATGAGATAGATTTGGCAGAAAAACGATGCAGAGAAGTTTGGGCGAGAGAAGGTTCTGAGTTTGGAGGACGGCATATTCCTATTAAAGCATATTTTGAGCATCTTCCACACAGAAAACCTGTATTGATAATTATGCTCATCGAACCGGTAGAGCCAGAAAATATTGAAGCCAACAAGAATGCCTTAAAATTCATAGAGAAACTTAATGGCAATAAAATGATAGCTTTTGCTATTGGTTTTCCTGGATTAAAAGAAACAGGTAAAACCAAGAAATATAAAGTTAATAAAACATATTATCAGCTTAACATGCTTGATGAACCAGACGAAATAGAAGAGGATGAAGAATAAATTATCTACAACATTCTCGCAAGGATTCCAAAGCGGAGCTTTTATCCGTGTTGGTGAAAACCGCGACCTCAGTCTTTTTGTAGGAAAGGATGAGAAAGGAAACTATGCCTTTGATTTTAGAGGTACATACGTTCCAGTTAGAATAGCTCAGTCGGATGTGATTACAGTACAGCAGGGAAAGAGTGGCGAGAATTATATTCTTCGCTTTTCACTCTGTAATTCAGAGCTGCTGGAATATTTTAGTACGTTTTGCCAGGATTTGCTCGATTCTACGGAAGCTATTAAGGACGATGAAGATGCTTATAAAACACTTTGTTCAAGATATTTCTCATGGAAAAAATTGTTCCGACCAAATAATGGTGGAATGAATGACAATGAGGTAATGGGGTTGATAGGCGAACTGCTTTTTATGCAGGATTATATGATTCCTCACTATGGTGTGAATATGGCATTAGATAGCTGGATGGGTCCAGAAAAGACCCATAAGGATTATTCTACAGAGAGTGTTTGGTATGAGATAAAGGCAATAAGTGCAGGCAAAGATTCTGTAAAGATTTCATCACTTGAGCAACTGGATGGAGATGACGAGGGCTATCTTGCTATTTATTGTTTGGAAAAGATGAGTCCAACATTCAGTGGTATAAAATTGAATGTACTGGTTCAAAACCTAATGGCAAAAATGGGGACAGCTCAAAATAGAGAGACTTTCATGTCTAAACTGAGTATGTACGCATTCGATTTCTCTCCAGAATACGACAAATTCGTATTTACGAATGTGGGATTCTCAATGTACAATGTAAGCAACGATTTCCCTCGCTTATGCAGAAAAAACATACCGAATGCAATAAACAGAATTCAGTACGAGATTTTTCTTTCTGAATTAGAAGAATATAAACTTTAAATCCGTTACACTATGGAGATTGAAGAATATAGAGCGCAATTTATTGATCAGCTTAGATTTGATGCCGATCACGAAGGAACAGAACCGGAAACTCAGTTTATTCTAAAAACATTAGAAGAACTGGAATCTATCGGGGAATTTAATGATCCGATGCCGATGTCTATTGAAATGAGAGGCAAGCGTGGTCGTATCATGGCTTTTGATGCTTATGCTTACGACGAAGCTGACAGTGCACTCATATTGATTGCAAGTGATTTTACCAATGAGCGTGATGCCGTAAACACGTTGACCAATACCCGCATCGTGGATTTGTATACTCACATGTGCAATTTCCTTGACGAAGTTGTCAACGGCAAGATGAGTGACTATTGTGACGATTCTGATCCTGCCATTATTTTAGCAAAAGAATTTCGAAAGAAAATTGGCAAAGGACTGTTGGACACAGAGATTCTTCGCTTCAAGTTTTATATTATTTCTAACTCGATTCTTAGTAAGCAGGTGAAGAGTGTCTCTCAAGAAGATTTTCTTGAGAGACCGGTAGAGTTAAATATCTGGACGCTGGAACGGCTGTTCCAAACATTTATGTCCGATGCAAGTGAGATTGTTGAGTTTGATACAAAAGATTTTGATTGCGAGGGGATTCAATATCTAAAAGCAGATTTAGGAGATAGTAGCGACTATGATGCATATCTTGGAATTGTTCCAGGAAAGTTCTTGGCAGATATCTATTTGAAATATGGGAGTAAATTATTGCAAGGCAATGTGCGGGCTTTCCTGAGTGTTCGTGGTAAGGTAAACAAGGGTATCCGAAATACTATCATTAATAGTCCAGAGAATTTCTTTACCTATAATAACGGCATTGCTATTGTTGCCCGTTCAATAGGTTTTTCTGCAGATAACACTCGAATTACTCATTTTAAGGATTTACAAATTATAAATGGTGGTCAGACAACCGCTTCGTTAGCTAATGCAATTATTCGCAAAGAGGACAAAAAAGGCATGGACAATTTGTTTGTTCCGATGAAGCTGACTGTGCTGAATGTGGACAACGATATGTCTGAGGAAGAGGTTGAACGTTATAACAATATTACTAAAACAATCTCAAAATGCGCTAATTGCCAAAATCCTGTTTCGGATGCCGATTTTTTCTCTAATCACCCATTCCATGTAATGATGGAGAAACTATCGCAAAAGGTTCTTGCTCCTCCTGTTGCAGGTAAACCATATCAGACTCGTTGGTTCTACGAGCGTTCTCGTGGAAAATGGGAACAGGAACAAATGAAACTTACACAAGCGCAACGAAAAACCTTCTGCGAGAAAAGTCCGAAAAATCAGGTTGTCAAGAAGGAAAAGCTGGCGAAATGTTTGAATACTATTCGTATGAATCCTCACCAGGTTTGTCAAAGCTCTGCCATCAACTTCAATCGTTTTGCGGATTATGTTGAAGAACTTTATGATAAATCAAAGGATAGTATTAATGAGGTGTTCTTTAAGAAAGGAATCTGCTCCGTCATTATGTTTGATGAATTGGACGTAATGATCAATAAGTCCGAATGGTATCCTAAAGGAGGAGATAAAGCTCAGATTGTGCCATACACAATTGCAAAACTGATATCAATTTTGCCAAAGGATGCCGATCTTGACTGGGTTACGATTTGGAATAAACAGACACTGTATCCGGCTCTTGCAAATGAGTTGATTCGTTTAGCTTTTGATACACAGAAGTTTTTGACAAAACAAGCTGGTGGAGGCCTTGTTAGAACGATATCCAGAACGCTTGCAGTTTGGGATGACTATAAGAAAGTTCCGTTTGAACTCTCTGACGAATTTATTAAATCCCTTGTTTCCCAAAAGGAGATTAAAACAACAGAAGCTGCTGCTAAACGAGCGCACAAATTCAATTCAAACATTGAAGCAAGCGTTGAGATATTTAATTTGGGTGCTGACTATTGGATGAGGGTTTATAACGAACTTTTAAAAGAAAATGTTCTCTCGTACGGAGACCTTGATTTTATTAAGTCTATTGCAACTAGATTTATAGCTAAAATGGTTCTTCCTTCGTCTGCCCAATGTAAGAGACTCTTGAAGATTGTCAGCAATGTTGAAGATAAGGGATATGTAATGCCGTAAATAATGTAAAATGAATTTAGAAGAATATTTTGAAACAAAAAGCAGTCAGGATTTTCCATCGGAAAAAGACTATGTTGCTATATATCGCACTTTTAAACAGTTTATGAATTCAGAGATCCATAATGAAGTTAAAGCGATTACTACAAGACTGGATAATACTGTGTATCTAAATGATCACAGTGCTAATCATGTAAAAATGGTTATGGTTAAAGTATCTTCCATACTGAAAGATTGTTCATACCTTACTCCATATGAATGCTTTATACTATTGGTCGCGATTCAAATTCATGATGCGGGACATATCTTTAATGGCAGAGACGGTCATGAAAAATCTGGCAGATATCTTCTGGAAAATTTAAACGTTGATACAATTGAGAGAAAAATTATTGGGGATATAGCTAAAGCGCATTCAGGCAAAAATGATCCGATTGGGAATTTGCCATACAAGACCTCTATCTCGGGGCATGATGTGAGAATCCGTGAACTAGCAGCTTTGTTAAGATTTGGTGATGAACTTGCGGATGAAAACAGTCGTGCGTCTTCTTACTTGCTAAAAAAGGACTTAATACCTGAGGATAGCAAATTGTATCATGCTTTCTCTGAAAGTTTGTACAACTTCAATCCAGATAAAGACAGTCATTGTATTCAGATGGGCTTTTCTCTCACTAAGAATCAAGTTCAAAATAGATATAAGAAAGGTGAGTCTTCTATTTATTTGTTGGATGAAATATATACAAGAACATTCAAGACATTCCAGGAATGTTTGTACTATAATCGTTTTGTTAGCTATGAGTATCAATTCCATTCGATTATTATTTCTATAGAATTTATAGATGAAGGGTTTGAACCTTTCTTTGATACAATATCTTATCGTATAGAGGAAAAGGGATATCCAACGTTATCAATAAATAATGTTTTTGAGTATTGTGGGGCACAATTAGAACGAAGTAACAACAAATTAACAGGTGATTATGTTCATCAATGTGTAAATAGTTCATTATGAAAGAAAATCCATTTGAAATAAAGACTCCAGAACAGAACTCCGCTCAGGATGTTGTCGATTTATTTGTTGATGTTTTTCCTGACTTTTATCAAGTATTAGAAAAAGGACATACATTTATTAATGGTCCAAGAGGTTCAGGTAAAAGTATGATGTTCCGCTACATACAACCAGATTGTCAGTGTTTAGCCAAGCATTGCCAAATATCTGAGCTGGATTATTTTGCTGTATACGTTCCTATAAAACTAACAAATATAAATATTCCTGACTTGGCGCGCCTTGAGATTCATGCCGAAATTATATTAAATGAGCACTTGTTAACGACATACGTAATGTCTAATGTGTATAAGTCGGTTGGATGCTATTTGGGGAATATATTAAATGATTATAAAGAGCAGATATGGCAATATTATAATACTGATTTTCGGGATGTTCTTTCTTACTGCGGTGTTAACAACATTGTTGAATTACCAAACGATACAGACAAGGATGGACTAACAATGATGGAGTTAATGGCAAAAGAGGTAGAACGGATAAATCGTTCCTGTCGAATCTATTGCAATAAAATAGCTTTGTCAAAAGATACTTCTATTCCATATGATGGACCAATTGTTGATTTCATAGATTTTATGAAACCACTACTTGTGTCTTTAAAATCTTTACCATTTTTCCCTCAAGATAAACCTTTGTATATTTTGATTGACGATGCTGGCTATCTAAATGTGGCTCAAACAAAGGTGTTGAACACTTGGGTGTCATATCGCACAACAAAAGACATATGTTTTAAGATCTCTACCCAGTTAGATTATAAAACACATTTGACGAATAACGAGAAAAGAATAGACGCACCTCATGATTATTCTGAGATAAACATTTCTACAGTTTATTCAAGTAGTAAAAGTAAGTATAATGAACGACTTCAAGAAATTGTTAAGAAAAGACTAAAGAGATATTTGAACCTTGATATTGAGACAAAAGATTTCTTTCCAGAGGATAAAGAACAAGAGCTAAAGATTCAAGAGATATATAATCAGATGTTGATAGATTATGCAGATCCTGAGAAAAAATATGCAGGTGGGGATGCAGCAAGACGCTATGCAAGACCTGAATATATAACACGGTTGCAACAGAATCATAAAGCAGGCTCTACATATAGCTATGCTGGTTTTGATCAACTTGTAGCTGTGTCTTCCGGTATTATTCGACATTTCTTAGCTCCTGCGCAAGAAATGTATTCGTTAGCAATTACAGAACTTGGAGCAAATGAAGATAATATTACCAGCATCAAACCTTCTATTCAAGATGAAGTTATAAAAAAATACTCTAACAACTATTTGGTTGGTGAGTTTGAAAAACTTAAAAAAGATATTGACAATAATAACACTAGGCAAATACAATTGGAAAAATTATATCGAATGATAGACTCTTTGGGACAATTATTTCATTTGCAGCTTACTTCTAATTCCTCAGAAAGAAGAGTGTTCTCTGTGGCAATTACAGATACTCCAGATGACGAAATGAATGAAATAATTGACATGGGAGAACAGCTGGGTTATTTCCATAAAAGTACAATTGGAAATAAAACAGGTACTGGAAGAAATCGCTTAATCATATTAAGTAGAATTTTGGCACCTCATTTCAAGTTGGATGCTACAAGTTTTGCCGGTTACAAATTTATGGATAGCGCCAAATTGAGAATGGCAATGATTGATACTAAGAGATTTTTAGCACAGTTTAAATTTACCGAAGATGACAGTTCTTCGGCTACTCAATTACTATTGTTTGACGGTAATAATCCTATTTAAGATATGAAAAAAATATTAATAAACAGTATAGATAAAGAGATAGTTAACGATTCTTTGTTTATTTGTAGTTCAAGTTTTGAGAAAAGATGTTTAATAATACCTAATGAGATTTCCAAGAATGAATCTATTGAGGCTGTTATTTGCTACTTTCCAAATAACTATACAGAAACAGAGAAGAATGCTGAGTGTTTAAAAGAACTATTCATAGGACGATCTTCTATCATAGAACTCTCTCTTGAGAATCCGTTGGATAATTATGATAATTTGTTTGATGCAATAACAACAAGCAAAAAAGAACACCTATATGTTGATGTATCAACATTTACTAGAGAAACATTGTTGATAATAATAAAAATCTTATCCTCTTCAATAGTTGAATTTACTGATATACATCTGTGTTATTGTCCGTCGAGTAGATACTCATCCTATGAAGAGGGTACTTCGTTACCTTGGCTTAGTAAAGGGGTAAGGACAATACGTTCTGTTGTTGGCTATTCTGGCGATATGTCACCAATAAAGGATTTGTTACTAATTATATTAGTCGGTTTTGAATATGAACGTGCTCAAACATTGATAGAGGTTTTCGAGCCTAGTAAGTTATATTTAGGTATGGCTTCGCCAACAGAAAGTCATAATGAATCTCTAAGCGAAATTAATCGTTCGAATTTCGAAAAATTACTTGAAAAAAATTCTCGAGCTTCAAATTTTCAATTCTCATGTAAAAATCTGGAGCAAAATATCAAAGAAATTGGTAAGATTGTTGACGAGAATAGGAAAGATTATAATATAGTAATCAGTCCAATGAACAATAAACTATCAACTCTTTCTATAGCGGCTATTGCCCAGAAATATCCTGATGTGCAAATTTGTTACGCTTTAGCAAATCAGTATAATACTGAATCCTATTCGAATCCGGAAGATTATATATATATGCTACCAATCGATGAAATAATAAAAAAGTAAAATGAAAATCATCAATAAACGTTGCATAAATTAGGGACATTATTTTGTGCAATATCTTTCAAGTAGCATTCGTCAAATACAATGAACGTTGTCCGGATGAACAAGCCGAAAAAATGGCTAATTTGACAAAATATGGTACTTACAATACGAAACATATATGGATGTTAAGGTACGGGATGTCCTTTGAAGATATTGAATTGTTAGAAGACTATATTGAATCAATTGATGAACGAGGAATAATAGTAACGCAAGAATTCTCGAATCTTCCACAAAAAGTAAAGGGATGTATAGATAGATTTGTAGAATAATAGATAACTGTCAGTAATATGTTAATAAATGGATAAATTGACCAAGGAACAGCGTCATCGTTGCATGTCTGCGATAAAGGGCAAGAACACGAAACCGGAATTATTGGTGAGAAAGTTCTTGTTCGGCCGTGGCTTTCGGTATAGGCTGAATCACCCACGGCTTCCAGGACATCCCGATTTGGTTTTACGTAAATACAGAACTGTTATTTTCGTAAATGGCTGCTTTTGGCACGGTCACGAAGGATGCAAATACTACGTTCTACCAAAGACAAATGTTGAGTTTTGGAAGAATAAAATTGAGCGTAATCGGAGTAGAGATATAGAGGAACGGCAACTGCTAACTTCGATGGGGTGGCATTGTATTACCATTTGGGAATGTCAGTTGAAACCGAAAGTCCGCCAACAGACTTTAGAGGCTTTAGAATACACGCTTTACCATATTTATCTTGAGGATAGAAGAATCAAATCATATGAGACAACTGAAGAAGAATATAGCATGGTGGCAGAACCCATTGAAAGTTATGGCAAATCGAAATGAATAATTGCGAAGGTGATAATTTAAATTATGGCAAAGAATATAGAAATACGAAATAGTACAGCTGAGTTTCTTATCTTCATGTTTGAAGGCAAAGAGGATGGGATTCAAGTGATGTATAAAGATGAGACCATTTGGGCAACACAAAAGGCGATGGCGCAGCTTTTTGATTGCTCCACTGACAATATTAGTCTGCACTTAAAAAACATATTCGCATCCGGAGAACTTGTCAAAGATTCAGTTACCGAGAAAAACTCGGCAACTGCCGCAGACGGGAAAAATTATCAAACAATGTTCTATAATCTTGATGCCATTATCAGTGTCGGGTATCGCGTCAATTCTGTTCGTGCCACACAGTTCCGTCAGTGGTGTACGTTTGTACTCCGTCAGTTTGCCATCCGTGGATATGTACTTGATCATAAGCGAATGGAGAACGGGGCTTTCTTAGGTGTAGATTACTTTGAACATTTGCTTGCCGAAATAAGGGAGATAAGGCTGAGTGAGCGTCGTTTTTATCAGAAACTGACCGATATTTATGCTACGGCTATAGACTATAACAAAGATGCTCCGACAACTCGTCTTTTCTTCAAAAAGGTACAGAACAAAATGCACTATGCTGTGCATGGGCATACTGCTGCGGAGTTGATAGTCGAACGAGCTGATGCGAATAAGGAACACATGGGATTGACCACTTGGGAAAACGCTCCGAATGGAAAAATTGTCAAAACAGATGTGTCTGTAGCAAAGAACTATTTGCGAGAAAAAGAATTAGAAGAAATGGGTAGGATAGTCAATGCGTCCCTTGATATGGCAGAAAGTATGGCTATGCGTCATATACCTATGACAATGGAAGATTGGGCAAAGCGAATAGACAAATTCATTAATTTATTTGAGAGCCCGATATTACAGGATAGCGGAAAGGTTTCTGCCGAATATGCCAAAGAGTTTGCTGAATCAGAGTTTGAAAAGTATAGGATCATTCAAGACCGTCTTTTTCAATCTGACTTTGATAGATTTGAAGATAATAGTCTTCCTGCATTAGATATTGAATAATTATAATGTCATTTTGAGGTTGGCAAAATCGCCTTTGGGATATGGCAGATTCATGTCGTTAAATTGTCAAGTGTTCGGACAATAGTTCTGTTTTCATCATTTAGTATCTGCATTTATGGTGACCGACGTTACTCCAGTATACCACTTAAAAGCAAGAAAAGAGTTCACATAAGAGTTCATAAAAGAACCAGTAGGGTTCATAAAAGAGTTCGTAAAAGCACTACTGAAATACACTCCAAAACCGCAATAATGCCAAATCTAGCTTGCAGAGGATTGGCAAAGTCTCACGAGCGATTTATTGCTTGGGGTATTGAGTTACCCTAACTCAATAAGATTTGTATAATGGGCAAGCCCTGTGAGCAATTAAGTATACAAATTTCGTTTTTGCGATGGCTGGCGAAAAGATAAAAGGCTCAAATAACGCCTTTTTATCACCAATCAGCTTGCTGAGAGATTTGGCACTCTCAAACGACCTATTGGTCGCTTGGGGTATTAGGCTCCCCATACAAGATAATGTCTGTACAACGGGCAAGCCCAATCAATGGCAACGACCGATTCCGTGGATTATTATGAAACCAGTCGTTGCACTTAGACTTTGACTTATATACGAATGGACACTTTTAGAATAAAGTCAAGTGGAGAGTCAATAATGGTAATCCGGCATGAACCGATAAATGCCACGGCTTTCCTGAACCACCATCCGTTTGTTCGTGAGAAACTTAATTATCTTCACAATCTTGTTGTGATTAAATTTCGTTCCTGCCAGTTCGTAGGCAGTGGTCAGTTCTTCTTCCAAAGCCTTATATCCCGAAATCATCTCTTTTCCGTCAAAAGCCAATTCGAGGCCTTGCGATGGATGGCTTCGTGGATGTCTTTATAAGGGGAGAACGGTTCCTGCTTGGGACGACCTACGCTCTTTTTTGTCGGCACATAGTCCGGCAGAAGTTCGGGAAGTGATTGGTCATTGATGCAGAAAGCGAATGGCAGAAAGTCTTTGGAACGGGTGTGCACACTTTCCACTTTGCTGATGTTGCTGTCATCTTTGTCTTTTTCAATTTGAATGACCGTTTCCGCTTTGTTGTTGATTTCCGTGCCGATGTGCCCACGGGCATTTTCATCGCTTTTGTTCTGGTGAAGGATGGTGTGAAGATGAATCTGGTATTCGTCAGTCCACTGCATGAGTTTGGAGATTACGCACGTGGCTTCGCTCGGAGAATTAATGTCATAAACCAAGTCGCGGATTCCGTCAATCACCACGAAACCGAGACCCTCAATCTGATTGATGGCATCATCTATGATAGCCAAACGCTCCTTCGGATTGAACTTGCGTAGAGCGAGAAAATAGAAACGGTCGCAATCCTCATTAGCCGGCAACTCTGCCAGTTTCATGATACGATGCATCACAATCATACAATGGTTTTGACTTTGTTCTGTGTCGATGTAAAGGATGCGGTTCTTTCCTTCAGGGAAGTCCGTTGTGTAGTTAAGAATTTCCTTCCCTGACAAAGCTGCTGCCACCATAGCGGAAACATTGAAAGTCTTTTTGCTTTTAGCCTTGCCTATGGATGCACTGAAATTTCCCAATGTCCCGATAGGTACTCCGCCTATTTTCAGAACTTCCGGCTCCTGTTCGTACTCCTTTTCCAAACTGAGCATGGTATCTTGCCATCTTGTAGCGACCTGAGCAAGATCTTCAATGGGTGCTACCGTTTCCATACTCACCAGCTTTTAGGATTGGCTTTGCGACGTGTAGTTGCAAGCATTCGGGCGTGTTCTTCCTCTATGCTTATAGGCGTTTCTCCTTTTCTTCCGCTTTCCAACCATTTGTCCAATTCATCACGATAGACAAACAAGTGTTTTCCTTGTTTGATGATTGGAATACCACCATGTTTGGCTTTGTAATAAAAGGATGATTTCGAGATACCTAAGTATTCGCAGACTTCATCAACGGTCATTGGGACATGGGTATCCTTTTTTGCCTCGTTATGCTGCTGATGAAGTTTTTCTGCCAGCAACGTTTCCATACTTGCGATTCTCTCGCAAAGTTCTTCTACTACTTCAGGCAGGTCATTAAAGGTCAGTTTGTCTTTTTGCATATATAACATTGTTTTTGTTAAACATGCTGCAAACCAACACAATGATGTAATGCTGACAACTATCAGAAGGCAATAATATTTCAGTCTGTGTTGAATAACCCTAATCGGTTGAATTTTCTTTTTATTCTTGGGCTTCTTTCATACATTTGAAGTGATAATCTCCGGTTTTAGGAATATCAAGGGCTATTTTGCAAACTCCGCATGTTCGGAGATTTTTAGCCAGATATTTAATCGAAGCGTCTTTTAATTCATGTGGGAATATAGTATGTATGAATGTTGCTCTATCTATAAGAGAAATGCCCAATCTCTCCCCGATGTTCCATACGAAATGCATCAGGTCGATAGAACGGAGAGAATTATCTACTTTTGAACGGATTGGCTTGTATAAATCAGATTGTCCGTACGCAAAATACTCTATGTTTTCATGCAGAATTTCAAGATCTTCTTTTGAGAGAAATTCCGTCATTACAAATGTGGTATATTCATGAATGACACGCTTAATGTCTGCCTGCCTTTCGGCTTTTTTACGTTCAATTTCAGCTACACGTACTTCATAATTATCCATATAATCTTGTTTTGCAACACTTTCTGCAACTAAAATTGCCGATTTATATCCTTGTCCTTTGGACACTCCGGATCAATCTCCTTAATTTGTTCGGGTAGAGGTCTTACTTGCTTGCCAAAAGACAAACTCAATTCATTCTTTGTAATGAATCAGAAAAAGAAACGCTGAAGTACTCCACAGGCAAGTATCATTGCCGTGATATATAAAATAACTGGAGTGGAATACTCCATCATGTCGATATGGCAATTAAGATATAAATAGGAGTCTGTTGTCCAATAAAGGATGACACTTACTGAAAGTATGAAACTGGTTCTTTGAGGAGTAATTTTAATACTATTCGTCATAAACTGATACTGTTTGAGTTCTACAATAAAACAAATGTATATGCAGATTTCCAAATAGTTGCTGTTTGTAATAGATAATCGTTCAGAATTTAAGAAAAAATATGCTCAGAGTATGATTTGATGCAAAATATCATACTCTGAGCTATAAAATGGGATTATTTGAACCTTAATTCTTACTTGCGGATTAAAGAGATTCTGTTGCTGGCTTCACGCTTGTTGCTGTCCACAACTTTCATGTACCGTTGTGTCGTGGTGATACTTCTATGTGCCATATTACTTTGAATGGTACGTATGTCTGTGCCGGCTGCTCCTTGAAGTGTTGCGTATGTTCTTCGGTAGGAGTGGAAAGTGATATTCTTGGTTATACCAGCTTCGCGAATCCACTCTTTCATGGGATGCTGTGTCCAACTTCGTTTCAATCCTTTAAATACTAATCCGGTTTTTTCCGGAGAATAGCCGATTAATTGCAGGGCTTCGTCGCTGATTGGAATGATGTCCTCTGTTTTGGTCTTTTGGGTAATTGTATGGACACATTTCCCTCCGGCTGCAAAGTCAACGATTTCATGCCATTGTAACGATAGTATATCGCTGATTCTGAGACTGGTCAAACATGAAAACAATGCTGCTGTCTTCAGAATCGGCTTTTTGCAAGGTGTCTCAGCCAATTTGTAAAGTTCTTCCACACTTAGATAGTCTTTTGGAGTATCTTCCGTTTCGATTTTATCCAAAAAGTCATTGATATTGGTTTTGATTAGCCGATTGCGATAAAGAATCTTCAAAAGTCCCCTGAATGTTGACCAATAGCCGGAAGCAGAGTTCTTTGAAATGCGGTCGTCACGCCTGAGTTGCTTGGCATTTAGCAGATACTCCCGGAACTTATTACAAAGGTCAATATCAATTTCTTCAAAAGTACATTTGCCATGAACGAAGTTGTAGAAATGGTGGTACACAAATTCCCACTTTTGGTCATGCTTGCGAAGCTGCTTGCGGTAGTATTCCAGAAAATCCGCTTTGAGTTTGTGCCTGTCAAAGAAATCATACCTGTCATTAACGATAGATTCAAAGCGTCGGCATCGGATGGCTTCCGCCTTTTCCGACATAGTTGCATTGAAGTTGCGTTCACGTTCATTCTTAGGATTGGCATAAATATAAATGTTCAATCCTTCGTGACGGATGGTTTTCATTGTTTCTTGGTCACGATACCCCGGATAATAATCTAAATAGAAAGAAAGCATCCCATGTTTCAAGGGACGTGTTCTCAATGTTACTGTTTTACATTCTAACATAGTTACAATTATTATTAGTTTATACTTGATTTGCTGCAAATGTCCGTAATGGCTTGACACAGACAATGCTCATTTTTAGAATCATTTTCTGGTCTGCCTAAATTCAGACTTAGGCTTATTTTCTGACACCCATTACATGATCAAATTCCACTTTCAGGAATCTCACGAAACGACCTTTCTTCTCACGTTTGATTTCGTGGAACTGCAGAATGCCATAGACAGAATCCCTTGTGAGATTGTATTTCTTCATGACTTCCTGCACGGTGTAGTACTCCGAAGCATTGTCTTCGGCAGTCTGCTTGGATAGGTCAAAATGTAGCTTCGAGTAGAATATCTGACCGTGTTCTTTCTTGGACGGGATGTTGTTGCGATAGACATGGGAGCGGATGGCAACCCGACTCATCCCATACTTTTGTTCTATCTCTTCGGGAGTGTACCATTCGGTCAGATCATTATCTGTCTTGTACTTGGCAAAAGCAACATCAATATGCTTTTTGCTGTAATAGTTGAACTGGCGGATTTTTACTTTTGGCACATTATACTCCCGTGTATAAGTCCATACCCATTTGGTGTTGACCTTGTATTTTTGGGCAATTTCTTCAGCAGTGTAATATTCAGCAATATCAAATTCGACTTTTGACATCACACGTTCATAAGGTTTAGATTTAAGCAAAAGTTCTATATCAGCTCTTCGAATAAAAGACATTCGTGAACTAATCCGACTTGCTCTCAACTTATCCTCTTTGACTAATTTGTAGATGTATTGACGAGAAACTCCCATCAATTTAGCTGCTTGTGAAAAGGTAAAGTACTCTTGATTTTCCAGCATCTTCTTTACCTCCAACAATTCTTGACTCTGAATGAGCTCCATTCTTCGCTCTTTCATTCGATGTTTGTAGCCTCGTTTAGAACATTGAGGACTACAATAATTGGTGGTGGTTTTCTGAGCTATAAAAGGTTTACCACACCATTGACAAATTCTTTTTACTTCCATGTTGTTTTCTCCATATTTTTAGTGAAACCATAAAGATTTAATTTCCCTTTTTGTCTCTCTACGTAAACCATTGTTCACCCATGTCGCCAAATGTGTCACTGTGACATCGGGGACAAACCCCAATTTGTTTCGCGGTAGAAATACGGTAGAAAAATATGGTGAACAACACTATCCAATCGCTATGAACTGGATTTTGGATAAATAAAAAAGCCGCTGAAATTCAGCGACTTCATTATAGTTGATTCTAATTCGTTGCGGTTAATTGCGATGTATCATTTCCCGATGCAAAGATGTTAGTAATCTGTATGTCAGTTAGTTGGGTTGTATTGGAATGGTATTTGAGCCATGATTTTATTGTTGGAAATAGGAGTTTAAGTAGTTGTAAATCAGTTTATTATGTACTATATAAATGTTGCTTTCTTTTGTTTTCACAAGTTACTTACCAATACACATTTGTTATATGGTTGATTGTCAGATAATTAATGGCTATTTGGCTCGTATTTGAGCCATTACTTCCACTTACTTGTGAAAATGATTTATATAATTGATTATCAGTGTTTTGCATTATATACCAGCAATCTGAATGCGTAATTGCTGGTTGAGTCTTCATCATTCAGCTATTTACCCACACAGTTATATAAACAGTCTGATGCTCAATTTGATACAGCTAATTGAATCATATTTGAGCCATTAAATTTTACGTTTCTATCCATTTGGAAATATGAACGGTTCTGATTTTCTTATAAGTTTCAATTTTTTCATCACTTTCCTGATTTAGATGTGATTTTATTAGAGTTTAATATTTAATAACACAGATGCGAATGAATTTATCTCTAATATGCATCTATATTTTGCAAAATTAGGTAATTATCAATTATTTCGCATAATATGTATCGAAAATATTTCTCAATATCTCATCTGTGTTTATTTAGTCGCCAATTATTTCAGCAAGGAGAAAAAGGTATTCACATATATACAGGTTTTCAGATTCTCAGAAAGATGTACGTTATGTTGATCCTGCATATGGTAGAAATTTATGCTACATGATTTTTTAGCAAAGGAATAAAGAACTTACTTTCTGCTTAGGGATGAAGTTTATAAATAAGTTTATCAATTCATATATACATATATGAGTTCTATTAAACTTGTAAACTCAATGGCTTATCCTGTTGTATGGCTGAATCAGTCAAGTAAGTTTAGTTTAAGATACATGTATATATACATGGGTAAATCTAAACTTTAAACTTGTAGAAAGCCCTCCATCAGTCAGAATGCTGTTCTGGTTGATGGAGGGCTATATTGGTCTTTTTCTCCTTGCTGAAATTGTATTTCTGTTTATAGTTACAACTGTTGTAATAGATGGCTGGTCTTTGCCCAATAGTAATAGGCTTCAGGAGAAGTCCTTTTCAGCTTATTCAGTCGCGAAGGAAGTGTGGGTGCTATATCCAGGGAGCCTATGGTGGCAGGATTACCGTCGTATTTTTCTATTATTGTGTTGCCCGTCTCTATCATTGTGGCGATATAGGCTGCGCGTGCTGCGTCTCTAATCGCATCGTCAATGAAATAACCGCCATTGAACATGAAGGATTTGATCCTTTGTATACCACGTTGTAGTGCATCAAATTGTCCGTTTCCTTCACTTCCCCTTGTTGCCAGACACAGCGAAGTCTGTCTGATATCATCGAAAATGAGTTTTGGATTGTTTGGCAAATGCCTGTATGAGAGTTCAACTTCTGCAATTTGTACAAACGATTTTGTCGTTGTTTCAAGGACCTCTGTCTTCTCGAACAGTCTGGCTATATCATATAGCTGTTTGATGATCTCCATGCTGGCATCCTTACCATTTTTGATATATGGAATACCTGTTGTATTGGGTGCATACGCCGTAAGCTTGTCTCCGAGAATATCTCCAATGGATGGTACTTTTACATAATTCAGTTCACCTTCTGTCTTTATAAAACGGCTTTCTACAGGTAAAGTCACGACTTCGTTGTAGTGACAGTCTTCATTTAGAACGTCCAGCAGGATGGTTTCTTTTCGGTCTATGCCATCAAGGAAAGCCACTTGATAAAAGAATTTGGAATGCGATTTTGGTATGTCTGTTCCACGCTGAATTCTTTCTATCGGCTTATAGTCAATAAAGCCATAGTCTTTGTATGATTGCAGATACTCTTCTATTTCAGTACCTGGAGGACATATTATATCAATATCTATAGACAGCCTGTGTCTTTGTTCTTTTAAAAGAAGCATCAGACTGCTTCCACCTTTGAAATGAAATGGGCAACCTGAAGCCGCCAACATGTCCAGCAATGAAAAGGCATGGATGACCTTTTCAATGATATTTTTGTCCGGATAGTTTAGCTCCTTGGATTTTTCTTCAATCCATCTTGCTGTAAAGCATTCTTTATTTATCATATTTTTGTGATTGTTCTATTAATGAATAAGTACTATCGTATGCTCCTCTACGTTTTGCATATCGGAGCATTTTGGGAGTATTGACTGTGTACAAATCAAAGGCGGTCTGATACATATAAGTGATTTCCGTGCCCTGCATATAATCAAAGTCTTCGTCTTTCTGTATATCTACGAGTAGCTTTTCGATGGTAGGAGTAACCATCCCATCAACCTTATTTACTGGAGATTCAGTGACAAATATCTTTACAATGATGCATGGTTCATGCATGTTTACGTAGTCGTACATGAACTTTGCTGTCGGTTGCTTATAAACGGGCATGTCTGAATCCTTCAACAGAGAAAAAACAGAATCTACAGCATCCCGGTTGGTCTCGACATAAATAGCATGGTTCACAGAGACGTGATGTTGTAGTGTGGTGAAGATGCTGCCATCGTAGATGCAGAAATCGGTGAATGGCAATTTCTCTTTCAATCCGACATATAGTTTTCTCAGTGTTTCTGTTGGAGCAAATGAGAACACCTGTTTATCTGTAAGCATGTATTCACCATTTCCTGTACGGGCTATCTTGTTCTCTTTGGTTAAGGTACAGAGATACTGGCGGGCGGTATTGGTCTTTATCCCCAATACTGATACTAATTGAGGCACTTCAATCCGTCCGTAAGTACGAGCATAATTCAATATGCTCTGTTTAATACTATATTTCTCGTCAATACTCATTGCAGTGCAAATATAATATAAAGTCGGCAACAAACCAACTTTATTGCCGACTTTATATATAAGTTCTGAGCAATTAATCATTCTTTAGTGTGTTTTTCTATATTAAGTAACACCATTATGAATTCATCATATTATGTAATATATGAGGTATTTTTCTTGTGTTGTAAAAGCATAGTATTAAAAGTATCCCGCAAATGACTAAGAAATTAAGTAGAATCTCTTATTAACGAAACTACACCTATCTGCTTGACTGTTTCCTAATATGAAGAGGTAAATATTTCTCGATCAACAATCTGAAATCACACCATAAAACATTGTCTTACCATTTACGTTTACTCTTTGTAAAATGATTCCATTGTTCTGCTAGGATAATATAAAGTTGGCAATAAAACCGATTTATTGCCGACTTTATATTATCAAATTCTTTTATCCGGGCTGTTAACTACTTTATGAGAATATTTACATGGTTGTGCATTGTCTGTCGGTGCTTCAGTAAGGAGAAAATGTAGTTCCCATTTTCTTTCTCATATGATATTTCTATTCGCAATGAATTGTTCGTCAGTCTTTTTATAAACCTGTTCAGGTTTGTAACCAAAGTTTAAAATACATGTATATATACATGGGTAAATCTAAACTTTAAACTTGCAGTAAGCCAGAGTAGGACAGAAGTCCGCTCTTTGACTGATAGGCATTGCCTTTCTTTTTCTCCTTGCTGATTTTGCACCTTTTCATCACTCACATGAGTGGCATCAGCCTTGTTGTGCTTCACCTCTGGCTTCCATCCTCTTGAATAGCTTCCGTGTTCAGACCTTTTTATGCAGAGTGCGGAGTTTCGTATTTCTCTTGCTATGCTATGCCGGGTTCATGGTGAAGTTTGGGAGTTATCGCTTTCACTATGTCCGGATTGCTTGCCATGGATCTGTGAAACCTGTCGAGTCTGACTATGAGAACAGCATTCTTTACCATGACCAGACACAAGAATATCAGGCCATTCCCTTCACATCTCATTTTGGACGAAGCCGTGACACTTACTTTTTCCTGTTGCGAAGTTAGTGCAAGCCGCATACTGCAAGTACCAGAACCTTATTCCCTGAATTTTTTCAAAAACTTTTCCAGCTGCAGCTTTTCGGAAAACTTTTCCTGCCTGACGGTGAAATAATTCGGTAATTACTTGCCTGATTGCTATCCTTGCCAACTTTGATGGCAACGTAAAAAATAAATGTTTCACTTCTAAAATTTCAATGTTATGAAGAAAATGGAAAATTCTTTCGTAGTTTCTGGTTTTGTAGGTAAGGATGCAAGCATCCATCAGTTCTCAACCGCAAGCGTTGCACGTTTCCCTTTGGCAATCAGCCGCACTGAGAAATCAGGCGAGGAAACAACCCGCACTTCCGCTTTCATAAACGTCGAGACATGGCGCAAGAATGAGAATACTACATCCTTTGACCGCCTTGTCAAAGGAGCACTCCTCACGGTTGAAGGCTATTTCAAGCCGGAGGAGTGGCAGGATGCCGACGGTGTCAAGCGCAACAGAGTGGCATTTGTAGCCACCAGGTTCTATGAAGCTGTTGAAAAGGAGGAAACTCCAGCAGCTCAGGAGAAGAACTCCAAGAAGGGCAAGTAAATCCTTTCTTCTCTCCAATAGAGCGGCCTTCGGGTCGCTTTTTTTATGCTTATACTTCTCTTTGCCGAGATTCGTTCCTCATACACCGACTTCGGGGAACTGGCATAAATTCCGTTGCGAAGGTAATTGTCCGGTCTTGTCATCAGCAAGGTCAGGGCTTCGCTTTGCCGCAAAATCTCCACACCTGCGGGTAGTATTTTGGAGCAAAACCTTGCAGAGACAGCCCCGACACCTTCTTGGTGCAACAAAATTTATATGTGTTCCCGAAGTAGTTGATCTACGAGAGGGAAGAAAAAAAACAGATGATATTATGACGACAATCCAATCAATCCTGAGCCGACTGACCAAGGCTGTTGGCGGTACTGAAAAGATGCTCTACATAGAGCCGGAGTTGAACAAGTTTGCAGAGTTCTACCTTGACAAGTGGGACGAGAACACCAGTGAGGATGTCATAGCCGAGTCTTTCACTGACTTCTGGTGGGACACAGACAGGGCTTGCAGAAGATGTTCAGAGTGTGGCAGACTGATGCGTGCCGGGTATTGTGCTGACATGGGAGTAGCCTACTATTGCAGTGATGAATGTCTGCACAGTGACTTCACCGATGAAGAATGGGCTGAGGAATGCGAGAACAACGACCAGAGTTATTATACGGAGTGGTAATCTTTTAAAATTCAATGATATGGCAAATTTAGCAACAACGACCTATAAGGTCACTGGGACACGTGAAGCAGTAAATAACCTGTGGACTACCTTTCAGGACATGGAAGTGGATAGTAAGGATATAAGGCTGTTCAAGCTTGCCGAGCATTACGGCATTGACTATGAGAAAAAGCAAATCAGTGTTAGAGGACATATCTATTGGGCTGAATATGAAGAAGACGAAGAGAATGATTATTTCCTTCTTTCATTTGAGACAGAAACCGCATGGGATGCCTGTAACGAACTCTTCTTTGAAATAAACCGGATATTGAATGATGAACTGAGTATTTCATACAGATGTTGCGAAAGTGGATGTGATTTGTTCTATACCCATGACGAGGGGGATTTCTTTCCCGAAGAATGTTGTGTGAGTTCATACGGCGAACCTTTCGAGGATGCATGTGAGGATGTTTTTGACACCATTGAGGATGCCATAGCTGAATGGACATCAAAGACCGGTATTGGACAGGGAGACCGCAGTGAAAAAGAAATGGTGGATTTTATCAATAGCTATGAATACGAAAGCGAAGAGACCTATTTCTACATCCACCCTTTTACATTCGAATAACATACCCGCAAGGACATGAGGCAAGTCTCGTGTCCTTGCATAAAAACAAGATAATATGGACAGGTACAGCGCAGAACTGATTGGAGCATCTTGCGAACTTATAACCCCATGCAGGGGCTGTAGCCATGGAATAATTGTGGCAGTGTATAACGAACAACTTCTTGTACGGTTAATCAGCGGAGCACAACGATTAGTGAGCAAAGATGAAGTCATATTATTATGACCCTGATACTTTCCCTGACTGTTTTCAACTGTTAGGAGACATTGGTAGGTGTTTGTATATCATACATTTACCTTTGTATACATTGATACATGTGGACAAGTACACGTGTAAACAGGAATACAAGAACACATTGAAACATATAAACATAAAAACAAATAGTATGGCACAGAAAATCATCACTTTCGCCAACCATAAAGGTGGCGTATCAAAGACAACTTCAACCGCCTCTATCGGGGCTTGTATGGCAATGAAAGGCAAGAAAGTCCTGCTTATAGACCTTGACGGACAGGCAAACCTGACACTGTATTTCATACCTAATGAGGATGAAATTGAGACGAGCATTTTTGATTCATTGGTAAACGGTGTTCCTTTGCCTGTAAAACATATCCGGGAGAATCTTGACCTTGTCCCTTCTTCCCTTGAAATGGCAAGTGCGGAAATAGCTCTGACCAATCTGTTGGCAAGAGAGCAACTGCTCAGCCGTCTGCTTGAACCGCTCAGGAAAGACTATGACTATATCCTGATTGACTGTCCGCCTTCTCTTGGTATTGTCACTACCAATGCCTTTATCGCGGCTGATGAGATCATCGTACCGATGACACCGGAGCTGCTTCCTTTGAAAGGCATGAGGATGCTTGACGCATTTGTCACCACCTTGCAACGTGTCAAACCGTCGCTTCGCCTGGGAGGTGTGTTCATCGCCAGATTCAATCATCGTAAACTGAACAAGGTAGTGGAACAGGCTGTAAAGGAGCGTTACGAAAGTATCACCATGAATACCCGCATCCGTGAGAATATCGCCTTGGCTGAATCAGCCGGTAGTGGCAAAAGTATATTCGAGTATGATTTAAATTCCAACGGTGCAAAGGATTATCTTGCACTTACGGAGGAAATTCTTTCACGTAACCAATAACAACTATGGCAAAAAACAATATGGACATTCTGCTTGGCAATATTTTGGGCAGTGCTGCTATCAGCCCTGACAATAAAACAGTAGAACAAACACCCGAGACCAAGCCAATTCCGAAACAGGAAAAACGGTCAGTCAAGGCAGAACGTAAAGAGCAACTGGACAATTCCTGGCGGCATTTCTCCTTTATCTGCTCCAGGGAACTTGTAGATAAGGTACAGGCAATAGCTTACAAGGAGGGTTTCACTATACGTGCCTTTATGGAGTATGTGATGAAACAGGGCATCGAGGCATACGAGGCGAAGCATGGCAAGGCTCGGAAAGTCAAGTCCAAAAGCATCAATGATGTAATGTAAACGTGTATACACGTAGCCATGTGTACGTATAGGTATGTGTACGTGTAGCAATATATACATGTTTACACGTACACGTGAATACACAGATATATTCAAGTCAATAACAATCAAAATATTATGAATATGAATAAATACTTCTCATTTGCCATTGTAGTATTCCTAATGGCAGTACCATTGGTATTAACTTCTTGTGGCAAAGACAACATTTTGGATGATGTTGAAGAGCTTCAGCCGGAGTTGAAAGTATGGACGGAGCCTTATCATGTTGAAAGTTCAACCATAGACGAGGTCAAGAACTATATGGAGTTTTCAATGAAGCGATATGGTCTTGTATCGGAGGCAACAATAGCTGGTTCTATTCAACTCACTTACAAAACCGGCAACGGTAATGAGGGTATCCTATATAGCTTTTATGCTTCAAATGGGGAATTGTATTCGGTAATAGATACAGAGCTGATAGCTAATAGCCGTCTGGTTATCGACTATTTGAAGGAACATTATTCTCTGATTGTTCCGGCGAACGAGGCAACACTTGAATACTGTTTCACGAACTCAGACAGGTCAATGGTCATTACGACTGCAAAGGTTTCTGACACCTATTTCAACGTAAATTACGCCTACGTCAATTGATATTGTCTTATATAGCTTTGAGCCATCATCAAGTCTTATGATTTGGTGGTGGCTTTTTGTATACATGTATTCATATGGACGTGAATACATGGTTATATGTAAACATGTATATAAGTCCACTTGTATAGGTGTATATATGTAAACGTGTGGACATGAATACATGTGGACATTGGATGAATGAAAGATAATTCTCTAAATCATTGATAGACAAATGAAATAAACCCTTTATAGTTGAATCTAAATTCGCCTTCTTGTAATTGATTAAAGCATATTTCATAAGCTTTTTGTATGCTGACAATTCACGGCTTGTCAGATTTTCACCGCAAAATTACTGTGAATGTCCGAACGCCAAGTACCGATTCTCTAATGTGTCTCAGATTGGTATGGCAACCTTCCGCAAATCAGAGATTTGGGTATTCCATACAAATCTACAGCCATTTACTTGTCTTATCTTCCATGTCTCACAGTATCGGGAGCGTGAAAATTTGAAGCCCTTTGAAATTGTCATGATTTCACAAAAGGGAAATGATTAATTTTAATACTTATAGATATGGAAGTACAAAAGATTCATCCGGCAGAAGAGTATCTTCGCAACGAAAAGAACCCCACATCATTGTATGTCAGAATTAGTGGAGAACGTAGAAAGTTGTTCATTAACCGCAGTGACGGAGAGGGAGTGATTGGCATTATTGCAAAAGGTAAACGCAAACGAGGTTATGTTTTCAATGCCTGGTCAAGCATTGAGAAAGTCTATTATCCGACCACTGAAAATGAAGAAGAGGCAGAAAAGAAGATGATTCTCAAATACCAGAAACTTGCCAGACTTGCCACACATACAAATGATTGGTTGCGCAGGATTGCAGGTGCGGATTTGACAAAATCCCTTTACGAGAACCATATAACCACAGGAACAGGTATTGACGGAAAATGTATCAGATTGAGCACCATCGAGAAGTATTGCGGCTACATGGTGATGGCATGCTTCAGGGAAGCCTTCAAAAAGAAAGAGAAGTATTCAAGCTATAGGTTTGACTTTTGCGGTTATGACGGGACACTTTGGTGTGAACCGAAAGAGAATGGTGATATGATAGCCGGATTCAGCAAGGAATACCGAAATTGTGGTAACGGTTATTATTATCTGCTTATCAATGATGATTGTGTGATAGGTTATGACATAGACTGATATAGTTATAATTCAAACAGACCATATCGGGAAGCCCCGATGTGGACTGTTTGAAGATCGAGTATGCTGACGGTTGATTACCTCTTTTAATACTTACATTCCAGGTTGGAAAGTAGTGAATATATTCCTTGAAAAGTCGTTGGTTGTTATTCCATAGCCAAAATTCCTGTTTATAAGACGTAGTCAGTTCTGATATATGTTTGAATCTGTAACGTTATTTGTAGAACTTTTTTTACTCTTCGCCCACGCCAATGTCCGCATTCGCAAACAGTTTGCCATAGAGATATTCTGTCCATGGTCGAGTGGATCGACTATAGCCAGAACATCCCTCTGTCAAAAGTACGGCAGGAGCATTCCGCTATCAAAGATAGTGGAGAGCTCCTTAATGCCGTACTTGCTGTTGGCGTTGCAGGACATTTCCCACCCGACAGTTGTAATGCTATGCTCTTACTTCTTTATAAGCTGACGCTTCCCTTGACTTTTATAATCTTAGAGTTTTCTTTTTCTTGTAATCTTCGCCCACACCAATGTCCGCATTCGCTAACAGTTTGCCATAGAGGTATTCTGTCCATGGTCGAGTGAATCGACTATATCCAGAACACCCCTCTGTCAAA